>CAJXKN010000032.1 GCA_913055585.1 uncultured Caldisericota bacterium
CCTTTTCTCTTTTAGATAAAGTTGCAGTGCATCCACTACGTCAAACGGATATGCACTTCCGTCTGTAGGGCACCAGCTTGCTCCTACTATACCATCCGTATTCAATTCAGGTACAATTTCTTTTGCATCTTCTCTTGATATAATTTTGCTTTCCACACCAAAGAGGTTTTGCAATTTCACATATTCCCCATACTGCTCAAGCTCCTCTCTACTACTCAGAAGCCAGAGATACCCACCCTGCCTAAAATGGATAGGGAGAGGAAGGTTATCATCCCATTCTCTCCACAACCTCATGCTTTCCTTCATTAAAATGATATGTTCCTTTGTTGAAAATTGCTGCCTTATGCCAGAGCCACACCGTCCTGTGGAGCCAGACCCTAAATATGACTTTTCTATAATAGAGACATTCTTAATACCATTTTTTACCAAATAATATGCAGTGGAAAGCCCTGTAATACCTCCCCCAACAATAACAACGTCACGGTTTTTCATTTTTCTTCTCCTTGAATATTCCAAATGGTATGGGAGATTCAGGTGGACGAGATACAGGACGACCAACTTCATCAACTTTTTTTCCTATTTCTCTTGCAAGGATTTTTTCTGTAAGAGGGATGCATGTTTTCCCCTGGCAGGGACCTGTACCTATTTTCAAATACCGCCTCAAGGATTCAATATCTCTGTATCCATTACGAATAGCATCTTTTATATCTTTTAAGGTAACATCCTCACATCTACAGATGATAATTTCATCGTCACTCATTTATCACCTCTATATTTCTTACTTCGTATATAAGCTCTGGATTGTCAAATTCCACAGTAACAACAGCAGAATATGTATCTTTCTCAGGAAAGATAACTTTTATCACAATACCTTTTCCTATTTTTTCTCCTTTTCGATTCAATAAGTTTACTGTCTCTCCTTTCTTCGGTGCTGGTAGCATCTCATATGGCATTATTACTCTCCCTTTACTTCCTTCTATATTGATGAGAAACATCGCAAGACCTGGGCATACTGCTACACAGTTTCCACAGCCGATGCACTTATTAAAGTTTACTTTTGGTGTACTATTTATCGTTTCCATTGAAATTGCCCCTACAGGGCAGGATGTAACACAAGGATTGCAAGGAATTTCTTGTACGCATTCTGTAACAGCAACAAAACCTTTTTTAATCCTTTCCTCTGGCGGAAAGTTATCCTTTAAATCATCTTTTGTAAGAAAACCATTTTTTAGATAATCACTCATACTCTACCTCTTTCAACCCTTCTCTTATCCTTTTGCCAAACGGCCCGCTTCTCAATTTTTTTAATTCTTCCATAGCATGCCTTTGCTCTTTTTTTACATCCTTTCCTTTTTTATTAAGAATGGAGTACGCTGCAACTATTCCCTCTAACATAGCAGTTGATGCTTCTTCAATACCTGTAATATCTCCTGCAACAAAAACATTTTTTAGAGATGTTTCAAGTGTGCTTTTTCTTAAAGGGACATATCCACCTAAAGAAGGTACATATTTTATGTCGCATCCAGCCTGTGCAAGCAGCGTTACGGATGGAATAAGACCCGTAGATAGACATACCGTATCTACATCCCATACCTTTTCCGTACCTGGAATCTCTTTAAAATTTTTGTCAAGTGATACAGTAACTGCTTGTTCAACACGATTTATTCCTTTTACTTCCTTAATCGTAGTACTTGTAAGAATAGGTACTCCAAATCGTCTGAGCTTTGCACTATGCACAAAATATCCCCCAATCTGTGGCATTGCTTCTACTACAGCCTTTACTTCAACACCTGCTTGAAGCAATTGATATGAAACGATCAGCCCGACATTACCTGCACCTACCATCAGTACAGACCTACCTGGCCTTATACCGAATACGTTCATCAGGGTTTGAGCTGCACCAGCACCAAACACACCAGGTATGTCATTACCTGGGAAAGGCAACATCTTTTCCGCTGCACCCGTAGCGAATATAAAATAATTACTCTTAACCTTAATAAATTGATTGTTTTTAAATACGGCAAGTGTATTTGGAGGGTAAAACCCAAATGCACTACTGTTTGTAAAATATTTGATATTTTGCTCTTTTACTGAATGAACCATTTTAGATGCAATTTTTATACCTCTTGTACCCGCATTTTCCTCTTTAGAACCAAAAAATTTGTGAGTTTGTTTGATGAGCTGTCCTCCGAGCTGAGGATTCTGCTCAACTACGAGTGGTGTTATACCATACTTTTTAAGTGTAAGTGCGGCACTTAACCCGGCAGGACCTCCACCTATGATTGTTATATCTTCTCTTATTTCTTTTGCTTTGGGAAACTGCACTACCTTATCCGGTTTCTCACCCATACCTTTCTGTCTTTCTACAACCATTCCCTCTCTTACAGGAAGAATGCACGTCCTAACATTGGGTATGCCGTTCACGCGCATCATACAGGAAGAACATTTTCCTATGGCACAAAACATACCTCTCGGCCTGTGAAGTTTAACACTCTCAGAAAAAACATTTAATCCGTTCCTGTACAGAGCCATTGCTACCGTTTCATTTTGATATGCTTCTATACTTCTCCCCTCGAAAATAAAATGAATCTTACCTTGTCTTTCAAAATGGAGAATAGGGTGTTTATTAATTTCCCTCACATTTACTCCTTTCCATCCATTCGCCGCCCAATTGAAGCTTTGCTTTTTACCCACACAACGGATTATATACCAAATATTATCACAAGTCAAATATTTTCTTTAATATTAGCTAATTATTTACGGATTTGATGCGTGCTCCACCAAGATAAGCAGCTTTAACGTGTTCTTCTTCTCTTAATCTGGCAGCTGTTCCGTGAACTGCAATCTTTCCTGTTTCCAAAACATAACCATAGCGAGCAACAGCCAAAGCTTTGCGTGCATTCTGTTCCACAAGGAGTATAGAAACCCTTTCCTCATTATGGATTTGCTCAATCACCTGGTAAATCTCCTGCACTAAAATTGGTGCTAATCCCAGAGAAGGTTCATCTAAAAGAAGGATTTTAGGTTTAGAAATTAATCCTCTGCCAATAGCCAACATCTGCTGCTCACCGCCGGAAAGAGTACCTGATAGTTGTTTTCTTCTCTCCTTCAAAATAGGAAATAGGTGAAAAATCCAATCTTTATTTTTCTGAAATTCCAGGGATTTAATTTCGTTTCGCTTACTCCAAAAACCCAGATTCAGATTTTCCTCAACTGAGAGTGTAGCAAAAACTTTTCTTCCTTCAGGGACATGAGCTATTCCCATACCTGCTAATTGAAAAGCAGAAATTTTGCTTAGTTCTTTCCCTTCTAATTTAATTGTTCCGCTTTTTATAGGAACAAGTCTGGAAATGGCCCTAAGGAGGGTGGTCTTACCAGCACCGTTTGCTCCTAAAACAGTTACAATATCTCCCTCTTTTACCTCCAGGGAAATCCCTTTTAAAGCTCTTACCGCACCATAATTTACAACGAGATTTTCTACAGAAAGGAGTGTATCCACTTCTATTCCTCCTTTCCTAAATAAGCTTCAATTACGAGAGGATTACTATAAATTTCTTTTGGTAAACCTTCCGCAATTTTAGAGCCCATATCCATCACAGTAATTCTATCCGAAATGCCCATCACTACATTCATATCATGTTCAATGAGAAGGAGTGTAAGCCCCTCGCCTATTAATGATTTTAAGAAATTCATAAGTTCCTCACTTTCATTATCGTTTAAGCCAGAAGATGGTTCATCTAAAATAAGGAGTTTAGGATTTGTAGCAAGAGCTCTGGCAATTTCCAGAAGCCTCTGCTTTCCATAGGGAAGATTCCTTGCCAAATCATTTCTATATTCCCATAATCCTGCCTGGTTTAACCTGTAAGATGCAATCTCCAAGATCTCTTTTTCTTCCTTTTTCTGATTGGATGAACGGAAAATCGAGGGCCATATACCACTTACAGCATGACAATGTGGACCTGACATTACATTTTCAATGCAGGTAAGATAAGGGAAAAGACGGATGTTTTGGAAGGTTCGAGCAATACCTTTAGAAACAACGCGATGCGGTTTTAAGCCAGTAATATCTTCTCCCATAAAAGATACTTTACCTGAAGTAGGACGGTAAATTCCTGTAATTACATTGAAGAGAGTGGTTTTACCAGCACCGTTAGGACCAATTAGAGCTGTGATTTCACCTTCTCTAACTTTAAAATCCAGGTGGTTTACAGCTACTAAACCACCGAACTGCATAGTTACGCTTTGCGTTTCAAGTACAATTTTACTTCTATTAGTTTTTTGCCTGTGAGGCGAATGAGGATCTATAGAAAGTGCCGCATTTCTCCTCAAAACTTCCTTCAGAAATTCATCCTCATCTGCAGGCAAATTAGAGATGCCTAAACCACCAAAACCTACGCCTTCTCTTTTCCTGGGCCAGGTTCCGCCCGGACGAAAAATCATCATCAATACAAGAGCTGCTCCGAAGAAAAGAAGTTTATAACTTGCAAACTGTCTGAAGATTTCAGGGAATAGTACAACTACGCCTGCTCCTATTAAGTTTCCAGGAATTGACCCCATTCCACCTAAGAGTACAATAGAGAAAATTATGGAAGATTGCATAAAGTTAAAATTCTCGGGAGCAATCGTCATCATTTCAGAAGCATATATATTTCCAGCAATACCTGCCAGTGCTGCACCTAAAACGAAAGCTATAAGTTTGTAAGAGCGTACATCTATGCCGGTAGCTTCAGCAGCAATCTCATCTTCACGAATGAAATTCCAGGCGCGACCTACTCTAGATCTTTGAAGATTTAAAAGCCCAATAACTGATAAAATAACAATTATCCAGACATAATAATAAAATTGAATAGGAGAGTGAATAGTAAAAATACCTAAATTTGGTCGACCAATGCCTGTAACGCCGTTAGGTCCACCAGTTAGCCCAAAGGGATTATTTATAGCAACAATGCGCACAATTTCCCCAATGCCAATAGTAGCAACACAGAGATAATCCCCCCTAAGATGAATGATTGGCGCCATTACAAGGTACGCAAAACCACCAGCAATAATTCCACTAATAGGAAGAAGTATAATAATGGGAATATGCAATTTCACGAAGAGAATACCCGTAGCGTAAGCACCAATGCCATAAAAAGCTGCATGACCTAAATCAAATAATCCTACTTCACCTAAAACGATGTTCAAACTTAAACCTAAAAGGGTATAGATGCCAATAAGAAAGCCTACATCAATCCAGTAATCATTTACAAAAGGAATAAGAGGAATAAGTAGAATTACAATAAATAAAATAAACTGTAATCTATTTGTTCTATCTGCCTTTCCTGGTTTTTGAAAATTTAGAATTCCTTGAAATAATTTTTGCGTTATCATAGTTTATACCTTTTCTGCAACTTTTTCACCAAGAATGCCAGTAGGCCTAAAAATTAGCACAATAATTAGTATCGTATATACAAATACATCTTTCCAGGCTCCCGAAACAAAACCTCCAAACAGTGATTCCAATACACCGAGGAGCAATCCACCAACCATTGCACCGGGAATATTTCCAATTCCTCCCATAATAACAGCAACGAAAGCTTTCAAGCCATATCCCCACCCCATAGTAAAGAAGATGCGTCCATAGTTTAAGCCAACAAAAACGCCAGCCATACCGCCAAGAGCCGGACCTACAAAAAAAATAAAGCGGATAACTTTGTTAAAATCTATGCCCATTAAAGTAGCAGTATCCTTATCCAGAGCTGTAGCGCGTATCGCAGCGCCGAAAAGTGTTTTTTCTATCAGCCAATAAGTGGAGAACATCAGGACAACGGAAATAACAAGAGTTATTAACTTTACTGCCGTAATTTTAATTCCAAGAAAAGGAAGGACAGTAGAGGAAATAGCATTTGATGGATATACCTGAAAGCGTGGTCCCCATACAGCCATAACTCCGTTAGAGATAAAAATAGACATCCCCAGAGCTGAAACCACTATAGGGAGGCGGCCTGCTTTATATACAGGACGATAAGCGATACGTTCAACTAATAAACCGCCAATTCCGGCACCTATCATACCTGCGGTGATAGCTACCGCTATACCAGCCCAGGTACCTAAAATGTGGGTTACCCAGCCTCCGCCAATCACAAGAACTGTATAACCCACATAACTTCCCAGAGTAGATAGATCTCCATGCGCAAAGTTAATCATTTTCATTACTCCGTAGACCATAGAATAACCAATAGCCACAAGAGCATAAAAAGAACCTATAGTTAATCCATTAAAAAGCTGCTCAAAGAACATATGCATAGGTGAATTCTCCGTTAATTAGTTTTAGGCCAGTAAATCTCCAGTTCACCTTTATCGTTGTAAATATAAGCGTAGTAGGGAATATCCTTGCGGTCACCGCGGTCCGTAAACATTAAAGGACCAGTAATACCTTTAGCATCCGTCATAGCGTGCATAGCCTGAGCTACAGCATCGGGATCGGTAGTTCCTGCTTTCTCAATGCCAGCTGCCAAAGCGTTAAGAGCATCAGCAGCATAAACTGACCAGATAGAACCCGGAAGTTCCCCATACTTTGCCTTATAAGCATCTAAGAACTCTTTCGCTTCAGAAGTTTTTAGAATTTGAGGCATAGGCTCATTTAAGCAAATAACACCTTTGGCATTATCTACACCAGCAATTTTTACAAACTCAGGCGAAGGAACAGCGTTACTACCCACAAAAGTGCAGGTTACTCCTGCCTGACGAGCTTGCTTAATTAGAAGCCCAGCTTCAGGATAGTATGCAGTATAAAACCATACATCAGGATTAATTTGCTTAATCTTACTTACCACTGTAGAGTAGTCACTTTCGTGAGGAGTAATAGCATCAAAATACACAATCTTGCATTTTCCAGCGTCAATATAGGGCTGGAGATATTTTTTAGCACCTTCAGCTACACCTTTTCCATAGTCTGTATTGTCATGCATAATAGCAATACGCTTAGCTTTAAGCACATCTACTGCAAACTTTGCAAAAAATTCAGACTGAGTATCATCACGTCCACAGGTACGGAAGAAATAAGGGCGTTTCTTCTCCATTGTTAGCTTAACAGCAGTACAACCATAACCCACTGATACAACTTTGTTAGCACCATAAAGATCAGCAGCAGGAATAGTATTTGTTGAGCCATACGAAGCAATTACCTCTTTTAATCCCTGAGATATGAGTTTCTGAGCAGCCAGAGTACTATCCTTGGGATTAGAGCCATCATCTTGTGTTATAATTTCAATCTTTTTCCCTAAAACGCCGCCTTTTTTATTAATCAAATCAGCAGCTATTCCAACGCACTGTTTGGTCCATTGACCTTCAGCAGCATAATCTCCTGTTAGTGGAGCCTGAAGCCCAATTTTAACCGTCTCTACTTTTGGAGAGCTCGGTGTGCTTGCTTTACCACAGCCAGCAATTAAAACCATAGCTCCTACTAACAACCATACTAATGTCTTTTTTTTCATACTTTTCCTCCTTTAAAAAAATTTTTATTTTTTGTAGTATAGCTATATTTTTATCTCTGTCAAGTATTCGAATTGCTTCATCAGCCGTTTTGATTTTTATAAATAATTCATATAATGTAAATGGAGGTGATTGATGATGGAATTAGAAGGAAGGTTAACTGACTTTTCTTTAGAAGATATTATTAAGCTTCTTAACTCTGGTAAAAAAACAGGAGTTTTAAATATTCAATTTGTTGATGAAGAAGGGAGAGAGAAGAAAATAGCCTTGTATTTTAAGGATGGCAAAATCATACATAGCACGTATGGAACACTCACAGGTATTCCTGTGTTAGAAGAGCTTGCCTGTGTTTCTCAAGGACAGTTTATATTCTCCAAAGGTGATATCTCCGTACAAAATGATAATGATATCATTAATAAAAAATTTGATGAGCTTATAGAAATATATAAAAAAGCTGCCGACCGATGGCGCCCTCTCCACAAATTATTTCCATCACTAAATACGGAAATTACCCTGTCCGAAGTAAACGAAAGAAAAATAGATTTCACAAGACAGGAATGGAAAATAATAACATCTATAGGAAACGGGAGTACAATTAAAGCACTTATAGAGAAGGCAAAAATGAGTAAAATTGAGCTTTTAGAAATACTCAAGCATTTAAAGGAAAAAGGCATAATAGAAATAAAAGAACAAAAGCAAGAAGTAGTAGATAAAAGTGCAGGAACAATCGTGCCAGCACCTTTGAGGCCAGAAGATACATGGTTTGGTGGCAAACCTATAGGGGACAAAACAGCATCTAAATTGTACAAAATTATGGATGGAAGAAAAACTCTTCTTGAACTTGCCAAAAAACTTAACATAAGTATAGAAGAAGCAAAAAAAGCATTAGATTATCTTATATCTATAGAGAGAGCAACAATTGTTAAGAAATAAATTGTTCAAATACAACATTTGCAAGAAATAATCCTTTTTGCGTAAGATGTATAAACTGTTTATCTTCTCTTATCAATTTATTTTCCTTAAGGAACTTAATCTCTTTACCAAAGTCTGTTTCAGGGAAAGAACCAAACCTTACATAATAGAGATGTTTATCGCATCCCTTTAACATCCTTAAATTCATTATAATATGCTCACCCTTCGCTTTCTTACCCTTTAAATGCTCATATAAGCCAACAGGTAGAATGCCTCTATCAATTTTTTTATAATAATTGTATAATTTTAATACGTTTCTTGTCCGTTTTCTTTCAAAATAGCTACCAGCAGCAACACCAAAGCCAATGTAAGGCAGGTTTTCCCAATACGTAATGTTATGTCTACATTCAAAGCCTGGTTTTGCAAAATTTGAGATTTCATACTGTTTATAACCATTTTTCTCTAAAAAGTCTATGCCAAATTGATATTGGTATGCTTCTTCATCATTATTCGGCAAATTCAGGTACTTTCTTTCTCTATAAAATGCCGTACCCCTCTCAATCATCAAAGAATAAAAGGAAATATGTTCAGGATTAAGACTTATTGCCTCCTTTAAGGAGTAGGACAAATCTTTTATTGATTCATCTGGCAGTGCAAACATAAGGTCAATATTTATATTTTCAAAACCTGCTCTCCTTGCATAGTCAAAACTCTTATAAATCCTTTCTGCGTTATGCACTCTTCCCAATATCTTCAGTGTATTGTCATTGAATGATTCAGCACCGATACTTACACGATTAACTCCTAAATCTTTGAATGCTTTAAATTTATTTAACTCCACAGTTTCAGGGTTTGCTTCAACTGTAATCTCGGCATCCTTTAGCAAACTAAAGTTTTCTCTTATTGAAGAGAAAATATCTCTCATCTCATCTACCGTAAGAAGCGACGGAGTACCCCCACCAAGATAAATGGTTGATAGTGAAATATTTTTGATATTTTTCTTCTCTACAAAAATTTTTATTTCTTTTTTAAGATACTGTACATACCTTTCAACCTCTCTTTTGTTTAATGGGAATGATACAAAATCACAGTAATTACATTTTTTCAGGCAGAAAGGTATATGAATATAAAGAGAAAGCCCTCTATTTTTTATTCTCACTTTTCACGGATAGAATAGAAAGAAAAGCCTCTTGAGGAATTTGTACCTTACCAATCTGTTTCATTCTCTTTTTTCCTCGCTTTTGCTTTTCTAAAAGCTTTCTCTTCCTTGTTACATCGCCTCCGTAACATTTTGCTAACACATCCTTTCTATAAGGTACAATCCTCTCACTAGCAATGATTTTACTTCCAATAGCAGCCTGCAACTTCACCTCAAACATCTGTCTGGGAATTGTTTTTCTCATACGGGATAGCATTTCTCTTGAAATATAGGCAGCTTTTTCTCTATGCACAATAAATGAAAGCGCATCTACTGGCTGCTTATTAATCAAAAAATCTACTTTTACAAGGTCTGCTTTCACGAATCCTTTGAATTCATAATCCAGTGTACCATATCCCCTTGTCAATGATTTAAGCTTATCAAAAAAATCGGTGATAACCTCCTGCAGGGGTATTTCATACTTCAGTATCGTTCTTCGCGATTCAGGATAAACCATATCTATAAATTTGCCTCTTCTTTCTTTTACAAGTTTCATTACATTACCGATAAAATTTGGCGGAATCATAATAGATGCAGTAACGATAGGTTCACGTATCTCTTCTATCTTTGAGGGATCAGGCAATTTACCTGGATTATCTATATGAATAACACTTTTATCCTTTAGAACAACTTCATACACAACATTTGGTATCGTTGCAATAATTTCCTGTCCGAATTCTCTCTTTAGTCGTTCTATTGTAATCTCAAGATGTAATAAGCCAGAAAAACCTGCTCTAAACCCAAAACCTAAGGCCTTTGAATTTTCTGGTTCAAATGTAAATGCTGAATCATTGAGGTGCAACTTTTCAAGGGATTTTTTTAATGATTCAAACTCCTGCATATTGATTGGATATAGGCCTGCAAAAACCATCGGCATATTTTTTCTAAAACCTGGAATAGGCGCATTTGTAGGCCGCTCTACATGAGTAACGGTATCACCAATGGATACATCCAGAGGCTCTCTTATCGTTGCTGTAAAATAACCAACATCTCCTGGCTCCAATACTTCTACCTGCTCCATCTTTAGTTTAAATATTCCCACTTCTTCTACTTGAAATTCCTTTCCAGTGGACATAAACTTAATTCTATCACCTCTACGTATCGTGCCATCCATTATCCTTACATACACTACAACACCTTTATACGTATCAAAATGTGAATCGAAAACGAGTGCTCTGAGTGGTGCTTCTTTATTTCCAGAGGGTGGTGGGATTCTATCAATGATTGCTTCTATTAAATCGTCTACCCCTGTGCCAAACTTTGCGCTAATCCTTAAAATATCCTCTTCTTTTAATCCAAGAAGCTCTTCTATCTCTTTTACTGTTCCCTCTACATCTGCTCCTTTAATATCAATTTTATTTACTACAGGGATAATAACGAGATCTCGTTCCAATGCAAGATAAGTATTTGCAATAGTTTGTGCCTCAACGCCCTGAGAAGCGTCTACAAGCAATACTGCACCCTCACAGGATTTCAAACTTCTTGATACCTCATATGTAAAATCTACATGCCCCGGCGTGTCTATAAGATTAAACCGATAGCTCTCGCCTTTTTTATTTTTAATATTAAGTGTTACTGGATGCGCACGGATCGTAATACCACGCTCTCTTTCAAGGCTCATATCATCAAGAACCTGACCTTCTCTGTTGCGTGCATTTATCAAGCCTGCTTTTTCAAGCAGTCTGTCAGCAAGCGTGGATTTGCCATGATCAATATGAGCAATGATTGAGAAATTCCTTGTTCTACTGATTTGCTCCAACTTTTTCCTTTTTCTTCACAAACTTCACTTTGTTAGATTTAGCATCATAATCCACCACAATTGTATCACCACTGTGGAACTTGCCTTTCAGAAGCTCTATTGCTATAGGATCCTCTATCTCTTTTTCTATAAGTCGCTGCAATGGACGTGCGCCATATTCATCACTATAACCATTCTGTGCTAACCATTTCTTCATTGCATCAGTAA
>CAJXKN010000033.1 GCA_913055585.1 uncultured Caldisericota bacterium
AATTTTTAAAGAAAGTACTGCTAAAAAGGAGTGGAAAACCAGAGGATATTGCTAACACAGTAGCATTTCTTGTATCTCCTCTTGCTTCTTATATCACGGGGGAAACAATCATCATTGATGGAGGATTATCTTTAGGCTGATTTCTTCCTGATATTCTAAAAACGGATACCAATATACCTGAAAATGCTTTTCAATGTAAAAGTCTCTTTCAAAAAAGACTAATATGGTTTTTCATTCCAGGTGATAAAATACAGAGTTAAGATACTAAGAAATGCAATAACTCTATGCTTTACCTTTCCATTCTCTCTAAAGCCTTCTATCAATAAAGTACTTTTGTACTTTCACATAAGTTTCATTCTCTGAACTTATTCACATGCACGGGTAAGCGAATTTCATTTTGAAATTTTCAAAAAAATAATTATACTAACGTAGTGTTTAGAATTGGGGAGGGCCTTAAGTGAAAAAGTATATTTTCATTACAGGTGGCGTGATGTCATCTTTAGGAAAAGGTATTACTTCTGCTTCTCTGGGGCGGATATTAAAAAGCGAGGGATACAATGTTACTATTCTGAAGTTCGACCCTTATTTAAATATTGATGCAGGCTCTCAGAACCCTTTTCAGCACGGAGAAGTATTCGTTACTGAGGATGGCGCAGAAACAGATTTGGATTTGGGACATTACGAAAGATTTCTCAATGAAAACCTTTCTAAGGAAAACAATGTAACAAGTGGGCAGATATATGAGGCAGTTATCAAAAAAGAGAGAAAAGGTGATTATCTTGGCTCTACTATACAAATTATACCGCACGTAACAGATGAAATAAAGAGAAGAATAAGGTATGTTTCTGAAGAGAAGCATAAAGATATAACAATTGTTGAAGTGGGGGGAACGGTTGGCGATATAGAGAGTTTGCCTTTTCTTGAGGCAATAAGGGAATTTAAAATGGAAGAGTGTGAAGGTAATGTTGCTTTTATTCATTTAACTTATATTCCCTATCTTAAAACAACAGGAGAACTTAAAACAAAACCTACACAGCACAGTGTGGGAGAACTCAGGAAGATAGGGATACAACCTAACATTATTATTGCACGAGGCGAAAAAGACATAGGGAAGAAAGAAAAAAATAAAATTGCACTCTTTACAAATGTCCGCAAAGAAAATATTTTTTCTTTAAGTGATGTTGATCTTATGTATAAAGTGCCGTTGATTCTCTATGAAGCGGGGATAAGCTCCACTCTTTCAAGAATCTTACATTTTAATGACAGAGAAGCAAAACTTGACAGCTGGAAGGAAATGATAAATAAAGGAAGCAGGAGAAAAGGAACAGTAAAACTTGCAATTGTAGGTAAGTATGTAGAACTTCAAGATGCGTATCTTTCTCTAAACGAAGCAATAAGGCATGCATCATTTGAGATAGGCATAAACGTTAGTACAAAATGGATTGAGGCAGAAACACTGGAAAGTTCTACATCAGAGTTAAAAGGGATGAATGGTATTCTTGTTCCAGGTGGGTTTGGCAAAAGAGGCGTTGAGGGAATGATTGTTGCTGCACAATTCGCCCGTGAAAAGAGGATACCATACCTTGGGATTTGCCTGGGTATGCAGATTGCTGTAATTGAATTTGCAAGAAATGTATTGGGATGGAAGGATGCACATAGCACTGAATTTTCCCCTGAGACTTCGCATCCTGTTATTGACCTTATGGAAGAACAGAAAAACATTTCCAACAAAGGTGGCACTATGAGGCTCGGTGCATACAGGTGTGATTTTATAAAAGACTCTCTCATAAAGAAAGTTTATGGAAATAAAGCTTATGTATTTGAACGCCATAGGCACAGGTATGAATTAAACAATCGTTACAGAGAAGCACTGGAATCTAAAGGGCTTGAAATAGATGGGGAGTATGTTGAGAAACATCTTGGAGAAGCTATTCATCTGCAAGGACACCCGTTCTTTGTTGGAGTACAGTTCCATCCTGAGTTCAAATCCCGTCCGCTTTCCCCACATCCGCTGTTTTTAGCATTTATAAGAGCAATGCAAGGAACACTAAAAGATGAGGAGGTGTTTGCTTGACAATAATAAGAAATAATAATATAATGAGTAGCAAGGGAAGAAAGATTATGAATAAAGAGGATCGAAAAAGAGTACAATTGAGGGGATTGTTATTTGGTATTCTGTTTGTGATAGTTAGTATAGGGTTGTATGCTATATTTTCTGTATTAGGCAGGCTTGATTTTTATTGGTATTTCCTCTTTCCACTACTGCTTGCTGTATTTGTTATTATAATACCTCTTTCTCTACTATTTGCAATAAAAATCTCCCACAGAAAAAAATGAATACTTGACAGAATGGAGATTATTAATATAATATGAATTTAAATATGTACGATGGAAGAGCAAAAGAGAGCAAGCTTTAATTGATAGGAGTACAAAAAATTGGTAAGGGGGTGATAGAAAAAAAGAAGAGTTTGAAAAGTATTACGCTGAATTACAAGGACATGGTCGGATATGGTGTTTTAACTATTTTTTATTTAAAATTTTAAAAAAGGAGGATGGTTTAAATGGCTGATCAGAAAAAGCCAATTGTATTTACAAGAAGGTCTTCGGGCCTTGTGAGATCTGTTTCTGCATTTTCTGCATTTGCACTTGTTATGTGCCACACGGTAGGTGGCGGTATTAACAAGCTACTGATTTATGCAGAGTTCAATAACCCTGGTGCAAATGTTTCTCTTGCATTCCTTATTACAGGTATTCTTGCTCTTATTACAGCTTATGTGTATTCTGAGCTTTCTGCACTGATGCCCAGGACAGGTGGTGATTATATATTCACGTCCCGTGCAATCTCTCCTGTTTTAGGATTCCTTGCAAGCTGGGGTTTCTGGTTCACTGAAGTGCTTTCATTTGGTATTATTGCATTTTACGACATTCCTATTTGGGGGCTCTCTTTTCAAATTGCAGGTGCTGCAACGCATAGTGTAGCATGGGAAAAAGCAGGGACAGTAATTTCTGGATTGGGCTGGACAACAGGACTTGGTATTCTTTTGGTCATTATCTTTAGTATTGTCGCACTGTTTGGTATGCGACAGTATACAAGAATTATTAATACACTGCTTATTCTTCCTCTTATTGGCAGTGTTATTATGATTATTGTCCTTTTAAGGAATCCTTCTGTTGCTCATCCAAGCTGGGATGCTGTGTATGGTTCTGGTATGTGGAATATGGTAGAAAAACTATCAGCTACAGCAACAGACCACTGGCGGCCAACACCGTTTAATATGCATGCAACATTGATGGCTGGCGTAGGTGGCATCTGGGCATATATCGGTGTTACTGCTGCTGCATATGCAGGTGGAGAAGTAAAAAACCCAGAGAGAAGTATGGCTATCGCAATGCTTGGTGGTGCAGCTGTAATTGTTGCTTACTATGTAATTCTTGCTATTGAAGTGTACCACGTGTATGCGACTCCCAATGGTTCTTTTATTTCTATGTATGATAACGTATATAAGCATCCAGACTTATGGAAGCAACTAACAGCGAAGTATCCTTATGCACCTCCTCCATACTTACCAACGTTTGCTGCTGGAGTAATGCCTGGGCAGGGATTCTGGCAGTTCATTGTCGCAATCTCTGCTGCTATATGGTTGATGAATGATATTCCTGTATTCTTTGTTGTTTGCTCCCGTCAGGTCTTCTCCTGGTCTTTCGACAGGATGTTCCCTGAAGTATTTGCTCGGGTAAACGAAAGGTGGCATACGCCTCATAATGCAATCTGGCTAACACTTATAGGAGGTATCGTAGGTGTTTTCCTATCATTTGTTGCCGAAAAGGGAATTGCTGGTTCCTGGGTAGCAGCTATGGATACAACGATGCTATATGAATTTGCAGTTGTATTTGGTTCACTTTCCGCTGCTGTCATTCCATTTGTCCGACCTGATATCTATGAGAGGGGACGAAAATTAGCCTGGGGTGGTGTTCCTGTTATTACAATCTTTGGCATTATTTCGTTTATAGTGAACTTCTGGTATCTGTTCATTGCAGGTGCATGGCTTCATGTAACAACTGACCTTCTACTGCAGGTCCTCTGGATGGGTGCAGGCCTTGCAATATTTGTCGGATACTATATTTATAATACACGTAGAGGAGTGGATGTAAGGAGTATTTATCAGCAGATCCCTCCAGCATAATTTAAACTGGATCTTTTCAGAGGGCAGAAAAAAACTGCCCTCTGAATAATTAAAATAAATTAAAGAGGAGGTATTAATGAAGAGAATTTTCTTTTCAGCAGATGCACATGGAGCAAACCTTGTGTGGAGAAAATGGATAAGTGCTGTAAATATGTATCATGCGGATATTCTCATTCTTGCAGGAGATTTAACAGGAAAAGTTTTTGTGCCTATTATTAAGCAAAGCGATGGAACTTATCAGTATCATTATTTTGGTACGACGTTTACATTAAAGAGTCAGGATGAAGTGAAAGCTGCAATTGACAGATTAGACAATGCTGCAACTTATCCATTTACTACGACACCTGAAGAGGTGGAAGAGTTACAGAACAATGAAAAAAAGTTACAGGATCTTATGAATAAGCTTATCTGGGATAGACTGGACCAGTGGCTTAAGATGCTTGTTGAAAAAATAGATACTTCAAAGGTAATGCCAATTGTTATGCCAGGAAACGATGATTTCTTTATCTTTGATGATTTAATCAAATCTTACGAGAATAAGGGTGTGATATATCCGCTGCACAGAGTAGTTGATCTTCCCTATGGGATTGAAATGATAAGTTGTTCCTATGTAAATCCGACACCCTGGAATACGGATAGAGAGGCAGACGAGAGGAAACTTGAGCGAATGCTTGAAACGGAGATTAAGCGTCTAAAAGATCCCCACTGGTCTATATTTAATTTCCATGCACCGCCATATAATACTCAGCTTGATATTGCACCTAAACTGGATAGAAACTTAACTCCAGTGACAAACTTTGGTGAAGTAGAGAAGGTGCATGTAGGAAGCAAGGCAGTTTTGAGAGTGGAGAAGAAATATCAACCCCTAATGGGACTCCATGGCCATATTCACGAATCATTTGCATCTGACCATGTAGGCAAAACACCTGTAGTAAACCCTGGTTCTGAATATACAGAAGGCATTCTTCGTGCGTTTATTATCGATATTGATGAAAAAGGAATAAAGAATTACTGG
This sequence comes from uncultured Caldisericota bacterium, assembly GCA_913055585.1. Taxonomy (GTDB): domain Bacteria; phylum Caldisericota; class Caldisericia; order Caldisericales; family Caldisericaceae; genus CAJXKN01. The sequence continues at coordinate 5,200 of CAJXKN010000033.1, forward strand.
AAGATTGAGGGGTGATGATATGGCAACAGTAGAGGAATTAGAAGAACAAGAAAAGAAATTCTTCAAAATGCGTGATAGTTTAATGGCAGAAGTTGATAAAAGAGGTTTAACAATGCGTATTCTGGGTGCCATTGCATTCAGGACACACTGCCCAAAATTTAAGCATTATGAATATCAGGCTGGAAGGTTACTCTCTGATATTGATTTTGCTGCATACTCCAGGGAAAGAAAAAAAGTAGAAGAGATGTTTTTAGACTTAGGATACGAAGAGGACAAACGGGTAAAGGTACTATTTGAGGGGAAAAGATACATTTTTTATAATCCCGAAGGAATTCATTCAGATGTTTTCTTTGATAAATTGGAAATGTGTCATGATGTGAATTTTATTGGTCGATTAGAAATTGATTACCCAACAATTTCCCTTGCAGACCTGTTTTTTGAAAAAGTCCAGATTGTAAAGATCAATGAAAAAGACCTTATTGATACTGCAGTGCTTCTGAGAGAACATGAGGTAGGCCCATCTGATAAAGAAACAATCAACAGTGATTATATTGCAACAGTACTTTCACGGGATTGGGGTTTCTGGAAGACAACGACAATGAATCTTGATAAATTGGAGAAATATACACTTGCTGCTGATTTCCTCAAAGAAGAAGACAAAAAAGATATTATTGATAAAATTAACAAGTTGAGAAAAGCTATTGATGAGAAACCCAAAACGTTTAAGTGGCGAATGCGTGCAAGAATTGGCGAGAAAAAGAAATGGTACAGAGATGTGGAGGAAGTTGAAAGATAAAGTAGTTAATCCGAATAAAGTACATCAGGTAATAAGAGAAAGGCGTTCCATTACAATTTTTAAGAATAAACCTGTAGAGGAGGATGCAATACTTGCTATTCTGGATGCAGCAAGATGGGCACCTTCATCAAACAACAGTCAGCCCTGGGAATTTGTTGTTGTTGCTGAAAAGAGAAGAAAGGATGCGATTGCTGACCTTTACGTTGAGGCATACAAAAAAAGAGCGGATGTAAGCAAGGATGATAAGATAAGGGGGAAAATATATGAAATTCTCCCCTACCTTGAAAAGGAACTAAAAGTACCCCCTTATCTTATTGTTGTATGTGCAGACCCAAGGAAGTCCAAATCTTACCTTATTGATACAGCAGCAGCAGTTGAAAATATGCTTCTTGCTGCATGGGAGCTTGGGCTTGGAACAAACTGGATTGATCTTACTTCTACGGATTTTGCAAAGCAATTTGACGTAAAAAAACTAAAGGAGTATCTTTTCATACCAGATGAAATTGTCCCTGTTGCTATTGTTCCGGTTGGTTTTCCAGAGCAAATTCCACCTCCTCCTCCAAGATGGCGTATAAAGAATGTACTTCATAAAGGTTTTTGGTAGGTAAATGATGGATAACTGGATAAGGTCAGCGGAATTCTCTATGGGTTTAGAGCTCATTTTAGGAGCTATACTTATTATGGTTGTTAATTTCCGATACAAACATAACAGCATCTCACGGAAAACTTTCCACATTCAGAATCTGGAAGTTTTAATACTTGTGCTTTTACTTGTTGCTATCGAGTTTGCATCCATAAAATTTGCTTTTCTCAGGAATAAATTTCTCTTAATTCTCATGGAGCTCTTTATTGTTTTTCTATTCTTACTGATTGATAAAAAACTTAATGGTAGGGAATCTTTTATAGGGGGTGAGTAATGCCTTTAACGGGAAGCCTTTCGGATTTTCCGATAGGTGATATTTTAAAGCTTTTAAATAGCACAAAGAAGACAGGGGTATTAAAAATTGAAGGAGAAGGTGATTTTTCTGACGAATCTGGAGAAATCCACTTTAAAAATGGAAAAATTATTTATTCTGTAAATAACAAAGGGCTTATTGGAGAGAATGCAGTACTTCATTTCTTTGAATTTAAAGAAGGCAATTTTTCTTTTGAAGAGACAGTGCCTTCTGATAAAACGAATGTAAAAGCATCCACGGAATCTCTTATGTTGAATGGCTCAAGGCTTATTACAGAATGGAACAAAATTTCATCTGTGATAAAATCATCCTCTCTTGTTGTTAACCTTACCCAGGCTCCGCCTGAAGGCGTATCGGAAATTAAACTTTCAAAGGAAGAGTGGAAAGTATTAAGAGTAATTGATGGTAGAAAAACAATTAAAGAGATTGCAGAAGAATTGAAGATGCCAGTTTTTGAAATAAGCAAAATTATATATGGCTTTCTTATATCCGGGCTTGCAGAGAAAGTAAAGGAAGAAGTAGAGGGGATTACCTATGCTAAGGTTAAGCTTAATGTAAAAATAAAACCAGAGTTTTATCTAATGGAGGACAACGTATATATTGACTCTTCTCTTATAAAAAAATGGAGAAGCCAGTATGGAATAAAAAATTTAGAAAAGATATTGATGCACCTTCCAGATGGTAACGAAGTAATAATAAATGTAAAAGGAAAGGATGATTTGAAAGGTTTGGTATTAATTCCTGAAGAGATAGCAAAAGAGCTCTCCTTAAAAGAAAAGGATGAAATCTCTATAGAACCTATAAAGTAAACGCTTAGGAATAGGAGAATAAAAATATATGAAGTTAGTTCAACTTTTAATTGTAGTTATTATGGCAATTTTCTTTATTAAGGATGGCTTTATAAACCCGATAAAATGGAGAAAAAAGGGTAAAGTTCCACCACCTTACCAATTAGGACTGGTCCTCATTGAGATTGCTTTCCTTTCATTCTTTTTAATAATATTTTTTAGGACGAAATAAATAAAGGGGGAATATTCCCCCTTTATTTATTTTAGCATTGGAATCTTTATATTGTTTTTCTTTGCAAAGTCTATAGCTATTTTATATCCTGCGTCTGCATGGCGTGCTATGCCCGAACCTGGATCCACCGTAAGAACCCTTTCAAGTCTTTTTGCTGCATCATCAGTTCCATCTGCTACAATTACCATACCTGCATGCAATGAATAACCAATACCTACACCGCCACCATGGTGAAAAGATACCCACGTTGCGCCACTTGCCACATTTAACATTGCATTTAGCACTGGCCAATCAGCAATGGCATCTGAACCATCCTTCATCTTCTCCGTTTCTCTATTAGGAGAAGCAACGGAACCCGTATCATGGTGGTCTCTTCCTATAACGATCGGTGCTTTAATTTTTCCTTTTTTTACAAGATCGTTTATGATAAGTCCGAATTTTGCCCTTTCTCCGTATCCAAGCCAGCAGATACGTGCCGGAAGTCCCTGGAATTTTACTTTGTTATGTGCAAGTTCAATCCAATTGACAAGATGTTTGTCGTATGCAAATTCTTTTTTTATTACTTCATCTGTAACCCAAATGTCTTGAGGATCACCCGAAAGTGCTACCCATCTGAACGGCCCCTTCCCTTCACAGAAAAGGTCTCTAATATATTCAGGCACGTATCCAGGAATTTCAAATGCATCTTTATATCCATAAGCATATGTTTGTCCTCTGATATTATTTCCATAAACAAATGTTGTAACACCTTTTCTTTTGTACTGTACCATCGCATCAATATGTTTTACCATTGCATCCAGCGAACGTTTTTTATACTCTACCGGATTTTCTTCTTTTAACTTTCTCGCTTCTTCCAGACTCATTCCGTTTGGAACATAGGCCATTGGATCATGTGCAGGTGTTTGGTCTGTTACAATATCTGGCATAATACCACGTTTAAGTAGCTCTGGATAAACATCTGCTGCATTACCCAAAAGCCCTACGGATAGAGGCATTTTCTTTTTCTTTGCATCCTCCACCATTTTCAGTGCCTCATCCAAATTATCCGTCCACTTGTCCAGATACTTTGTTTCAATCCTTCTCTTTATCCTTTCAGGGTCAACTTCTACAACCAGTGCAACGCCATTAAGCATTGTTACTGCAAGAGGTTGGGCACCTCCCATTTCACCTAATCCTGCCGTAAGAAGAAACCTTCCCTTTAAATCATCTGCTTTAAATGCTTTCCTTGCAGCTGCTGCATAAGTTTCATAATCGCCCTGCAAAATACCTTGAGTTCCTATATAGATCCAGCTTCCAGCAGTCATCTGTCCATACATTGTAAGACCCATATCTTCAAGCTTATGAAAATAATCCCAATTTGCCCAATGTGGCACAATAACTGAGTTAGAAATCAAAACACGAGGCGCATCTTTATGCGTTTTAAAAATTGCAACAGGTTTTCCTGATTGAACAAGAAGTGTTTCGTCATTTTCCAGCTCTTTAAGAGATTTTACAATTGCATCGAATGATTCCCAATTCCTTGCTGCTTTTCCCGAACCACCGTATACAATAAGATGCTCCGGGTCACCTGCAACCTCTGGGTCAAGGTTGTTCATAAGCATACGCATTGCTGCTTCTTGTCCCCATCCTTTGCAATGAAGAGTAGTTCCTCTTGGTGCTTTAATTATTCTACCCATATTTTACCTCCTTTTTCTTATTTTACTATATAATTTGTTTTAAGCAATAGCCCGAATTGAATCATCAAAAATCTATACGGGATAGTATCGTTGGTTCATCAAAATCTATATGAAATTTTTTCAAAAGAAGGTGATACAATATTATTTTCTTATTGAAACAAGACTCGGCATAATATATGCCAGGGAAAAGAGCAGTGTAGCAAAAAGAAGTAACTTACAAAGATCACAGAGAAATATAAATATATTATAATCTCAGCAATCTTGTATTTCAACATTAAAAGGCAAAAGTAGTTTTAAAAGGAACTATTTTTAAGGCGAAAAGGGAAATATTAAAATAGTATGTCTCATACTGAAATGAAAGTACATTGATTTGCAAATTCTTCGAAATTGACTACAATTTAATAGAGTGATAAAAGATCGCTCAGCTTAGTACATAATAATAAATTTGTACTTAAAGAAAGAAGCTTAATTTGAAAGGAGGCGAAATTTCTGACTTCAAAGGAAGTTAGGAGATGTTGTGGCAAACGTACATAAAAGAGGAAATGAATCTCTGGATGATCTTCTCAGAAGATTCAAGAGAGAATGTATTAAAGAAGGATTATATTCAGAACTTAAGAAACGAAGATATTTTGTTCCACCCAGTGTAAGAAAGAAACAAAAAGAAGCAAAAAAAAGATAAGAGAGTGGCAGTAGGCATTAAACCTACTGCCTAATTTTTTAAATTAAATCTCAGAGGGAGCCAATGAAAGTAGAAGTTAAAGTACCTAAAATAAGCAAAGAGGTCGACAAAATTACTATTTTAAAATGGTTTAAAGAAGTGGGGGACAGGGTAAAAGAAAAGGATGTTCTTGCAGAGGGGACTACAAAGAAGATTATTTTCGATATCAAATCTCCTGTATCAGGTAGAATTGAAGAAATATGTGTAAAAGAAGGAGAGGAAGTACCCCTGGACACAACTATTGCGGTGATAGATTCTAAATTTAATTCTTTTGTATCTCAGAACGTTTCGCAAGAGAAAGTAAAACTTACAATAAGAGAGCGGATTCCCATAACCGGCGTGCAAAAAGAAATTAAAGAACACATATGGAAGAGCATTCAATCAACGGTACATGTTACAGAGGTAATAAAAGCAGACATTACGCTATTAAATGAACTATTAGAGAGAAACGCTTTTTCAAGGGAAAATGAAGAGATTAAAATTTTGGATGTACTGATCAAAGCAGCGGCACTATCTTTGCCTTATTTTCCAGCATTAAATAGTTATGCAGGTAAGGATGAAATAATTTCTTATAAGAATATAAATATAGGATTTACCGTATTTACTGAAAAGAGTCTTATAGTACCTGTAATTAAGGATGTAGACAAAAAAGAAGTATATACTATATATAGAGAGAGAAGAGCCCTTACTCAGAAAGCAAAAACAGGAACACTTTCAATATCTGACATCAGCGGAGGTACGTTTAGTATTGTTGATTTGAGCCTAAGCAATATATTTTTCTTCAATCCGATTATAAACTACCCGCAGGTTGCAGTTCTTGGTATAGGCTCTATACAGAATGAGATTTCCGTGATTCACAAAAAAATAGAAGTACGAAAGATACTGTACATTATGATTTCTTTTGATCAAAGACTTATTACGGGAATTTATGCTTCAGGGTTTCTGAATAGAATAAAAAGTATTTTAGAAGAGCCTGATAAAATTTTTTCAATGAATTAAGAGGTGCATAATGAGAATGGGGCCAAATACAGTAAAGATACGTGTTTTAATTCTTACCACATCATTCATTATAACTGGGACAATAAATATCCCTTCAGATATGAGGCTTTCTGATTCTTTAAATAAATTTATGAAGGATCAAACATTTTTAGCT
>CAJXKN010000034.1 GCA_913055585.1 uncultured Caldisericota bacterium
GGGAGTATTGAGGGGGTGTCTTCCAACCCCCTCAAATTGAAGACCCTGAAATAAATTCAGGGTGACAAAAGAGAAAATAGGAGTTAGAGGGAAATGTGTTTCCTCTAAGTTAGAGACCCTGAAATAAAACTTGGCGTAATGCAGGGCAAGGAAGAGAGCAGGATGACAAAAAGAAGAGTCATTTTGTCTTTTCTTTGTCATGCTGAACTTGTTTCAGCATCTCATTTTTTTCTTTTTTATTATTCTGCAAAATAAAAAATCGCAGCTTCCTTTTTAGAGCATTGAATTATACCTTTGAGGAAGCTGCAATTTCAAATTAGCTCTTCGTCGTTATTTTGAATAAATATCCTTCGCCCGTTGGGTCCTCTGTAAGTTTCTCAGGACTGTCTTTTAGAGTTTCATTTACATCTACTATTTTTCCAGAAAGAGGAGATTTTATTTTTTCAACGGACTTTGCAGTTTCTATAGTTACGACCTCATCCCCTTTATTTACTTCCTTTCCTACATCAGGAAGTTCAATAGAGGAAACAGTTCCTAATTCATCTGCTTTCTCTTTTTCTATACCTATTGTTGCAATGTTGCCATCAATTTTTATCCATAGGTTTTCTTCCGTGTGTTTTATTTCACTCATCTTTATCTCCTTACTATATGTATGACTTCACCTAAGCCATCCTTTGCTGCCTCCATTGTGACCTCGGGAAGTGTTGGGTGCGTATGAATTGTATTTGCTATGTCTCTCAAAGAGAGATGCTTTTCAAGGGCCAATGCAAGCTCTGCTATCATAATAGATGCTTCCGGTCCGATAATTTGTGCCCCTATGATTTCTTTTGTATCTTTCCTTGCTACAATTTTTTCCTCTCCATCCATCTCATTCATTGCAATTGCTTTTCCATTAGCAGTAAACGGAAATTCTCCTGTAACTACTTCAATGCCTTTGTCTTTTGCCTCCTCTTCCGTTAATCCAACGGATGCAATTTCGGGACTGGAGAAGATTGCCCATGGCACTACTCTGTAATCCATCTTTGTGCCTTTATCTGCAATTACTTCAGCTGCAACAATACCTTCTCTCTGTGCTTTATGTGCAAGGAGCAGTCCTCCTACTACATCGCCTATTGCATAGATGTTTGGAATGTTTGTCTTTAGTTCTTCATTAACAAGAATTCTTCCTCTTTCTGTTTTGATACCTAATTCTTCCAGCCCAATACCTGTTGAATTCAATTTTCTTCCAATAGAAACAAGCACTTTCTCTGTCTGGATTGCTTCTCCGTTACTCAGCGTAGAAACAACTTTACCATCACCCTTTATATCAATATTCTCAATCTTTGTGCCAGTTTTTACATCTATCCCTTTTTTCTTCAGCATCCTTTCTATTATATTTGCAAGCTTCTTATCTTTTAAGGTTGGTACCACTTGTGGCATCATTTCTACAATGGTTACCTTAGTACCAAATGTGGAAAGGAACGTACCAAACTCTATACCAATTGCTCCGGCACCGACAATGAGAATGTCCTTTGGGAATTCTGTTAAATTTAAAGCTTCATCGCTTGTTAAAACATTCTTTCTATCAATCTTGAATGCAGGGATCATTGCAGGTTCAGAACCTGTTGCAATAATAATGTCTTTCGCACTGATTCTTTCTGTATTTTCCCCATTTTTAATTTCTATGGTATGCTCATCCAATAATTTCCCGCTGCCTTTCTTTATCACAACTTTCCTTGCTTTTAAAAGAAAATTTACACCTGACACAAGTCTGTCTACTACTGCTTGTTTACGTTTTTGAATTGCATCTGTATCGAAAGATATATCAATTGCTTTCACTCCAAACGTTTCAGATTCTTTTTCAAGTGTGTAAACTTCAGCTGATCTAAGCAAAGCTTTTGTAGGGATGCAGCCTCTGTTTAAACACGTCCCGCCAATTTCTCTGTGTTCAATAATTGCTACTTTTTTACCCAGATCTGCTGCTCTTATTGCTGCTACGTACCCTGCAGAACCTGAGCCGATAACTGCAATATCAAACTTTTCCATTTTTTATGCCTCCTTAAACTTTGAGCTTTTCTTTATACTATAATACTTTTTATGTTGGAAATCAAAAAATTCATACATAAATGGGGAGCCTCCTTTTCAAGGAGGCTCAAAAAGTATTACTTTGCTCCAAACTGGTCGCAAGCATCAATAAGGTATCTCAGGTAGGCTACTGCTGGGCCTCCACCCATAAGTCCTGCAACGAGTCCTGCTTCTATAATTTCCTGTTTTGTTGCTCCTTCTGCAATTGCATTATTTGTGTGGAATGCAATACAGAACGGGCAGTGCGCTGTAACGCCAAGTGCAATAGAGATAAGCTCTTTTGTTTTCGTTGAAAGTGTCCCTGGTTTTTCTGCCTGTTTTACAAATTCCATCAGGGCTTTTGCATAACCTGGTTCTGCCTCACCGGCCTTCTTTAGCAAATCCTGAAATTGTTCAAGGTAATGCTTCATGTCTGCTGCTAATGGTGCCATAATTTCACCTCCTTTCTTCTATAATTAAAATGATAATCCTCTTAGCATTACTTAATACGGTAACAAATTCAAAATCATTGTACATCGCATTATTTTCTTTCATTGCAATAACATTATATCCATATATTTAAATGAGTCAATAGCTAAAGAGATAATTTTCACATATTTTGATAAAAATATAACTATCTTTTGTTAATGGGAAATATTTACATTTTACATTATTTATTTGTTTGCTTAAATTACCAACAGTTACTGATAAAAACTATATTTATGTTTATCACTAATTGCTTATTGTGAAGTCCTGCACTTGACTCAGATATATAAAGCTACTAAAATATTACTATCAGAATTAAAGGAAGGTGGTGAAAAATGGAAAAAGCGAGTAAATTCAACAGGTATGTTTTTACAGTTATCGTACTGTATGTTTCTTGGATTCTTATCACTGCAACAACAAGAACTGATGAACTTATTGTTGGCATTATTGTTTCTCTGCTTGTTGCAATTGGCACGTATGACTATCTTTCTATCCAGGGTCTAAGGCATTTATCTCTCAAGAGATTGTGGTTTCTTGTTATCTACATTCCTTATTATCTTTGGCAGGTAATCCTTGCAAACTTTGATATGGCTTACAGAGTGCTTGCGCCAAGTATGCCTATCAAGCCAGGCTTTGTTATAGTTCATACGGATCTAAAAACAGATTCAGGCAAGTTAGCACTTGCAAATTCTATTACTCTTACTCCAGGTACGCTAACAATGGATGTCAAAGACGACAAACTTCTTGTGCACTGGATTTATGTAAAGGATAGAACGATTGAAGGGGCGACCCATGAAATATGTGGTCGGTTTGAAGGTTTTTTGAAGGTGATTTTCGGATGAGTACACTAAACTGGATTTATCTGGGCATCGTTTCAGCAGGTATAATCCTTGCTGTTTTAAGGATGATTATCGGGCCTGATATCACAAATAGGGTTATTGGCCTTGATGTACTTACTACTATTACAATTGCTCTTTTTGTCTTCTTTGCTCTAATCTTTCAAAGGTATATCTACATCGATGTATCACTTGTTTATGGACTTCTTGCATTTATAGGCGTGTTAGTTATTGCTCGGTTTATTGAAAGGGGGTTCTGATATGAGAATCTTTTTTGGCTATTTCCTTTTGTATTTTGGTGCAGCTTTTCTTTTCCTTGGGGCATTTGGCTTGATTCGCCTTCCGGATCTCTATACGAGGATGCAGGCTTCTACAAAATCAACAACGCTTGGTGCTTTTTCATCCGTATTGGGCGTTGGCATACTTATGCCTCACTGGTTTGTAAAATGTCTTGTAGTTGCATTTTTTATTCTCCTCACAGCACCTGTAAGCTCAAGTGCACTGATGCGCGCTGGCTATAAAACAGGCGTACCCTTTGATAAAAAAAGGACCGTAGTGAACAAGGGAAAAGAATTTTTTTCTGAAAAAAAAGAAAAGGAGGAGGGAAAATGATTATTGTTTCGTGGATTCTTATCATAATTATGATTGTTCTTGCAATCCTCTCTGTACAATTTAAAGACCTTCTCGCAGCTGTTGTTGCAATGGGTGCAGTAAGTCTGATTATTTCACTTTTATTTCTCTTGCTGCAGGCACCCGACGTTGCTATGGCTGAAGCAAGTATAGGCGCTGCTCTTACAATGATTATCTATATTATTGTTGTGCGGAAGACAGAAAGGAGGGAAAAATGATACGGAAAATTACATACACAATCTTTTTGAGTATTATTGTTGCTACCTTAATTCTTTTCTTTGTCGCATTTCCATTTGGCAAGAACAAAATGGGGGTTGGTAAATACTATTTAAATAATGACATAAAGCAGACCGGGGCTGCAAATGTTGTTACGGCTGTTACTCTCGACTATAGAGGTCTTGATACACTCGGAGAGGTAACGGTTCTTTTTGCAGCTGCAGCAGGTGTTTCAATTCTGTTTTACTTAATTGATCAAGATAAAAAGAAAAGAGAGAGACAGGTATATCCCAATTTTATTGTGCGTGTTGGCTCAAGAATTATTTTCCCGTTTATTCTTCTATTTGGATCGTATATTTTTATTCACGGACACTTGACTCCTGGCGGAGGTTTTCAGGGAGGTTCTATCATTGCATCAGGATTTCTGCTCCTTTACCTTGCGTATCCAGGAGAACGTGTAAACAGGAAAAAACTTGCTGTTACGGAAGGCCTTGCAGGACTCACATTTGTCGTATTTGGCGCAATAGGTATTTTTACCGGAGCGCATTCATTCCTGTTTAATTTTTTTCCAAAAGGAACACTAAATATGCTTTTCAGCGCTGGTATACTCCCCATTCTCTATATTGCAATTGGATTTAAAGTGGGTTCTGAATTTGCTGGTATTATTGACGATATGATGTGCCAGACTGTTTGTGGAGGTGAAAAATGATTTTTTATGTGGGCGCATTCATCCTCATTGCTGTGGGATTGTATGCAATTATTATAAAAAAGAACTTAGTTAAAATTATTATAGGACTTGACCTTATTTCTTCTGGTACAAATCTTCTCATCGTAAGCATTGGCTATGTGAAGGGCGGCACTGCTCCAATCTTTTCACATCCTGGCATCTTGCCCCAAATGATGGTTGACCCTGTCCCTCAAGCTCTTACTCTTACTGCTATTGTAATTGGTGCGTCTGAACTTGCTCTTGCAGCTGCTTTTGTTGCAATCCTGTATAAACATTATGGAACACTTGATATAAGAAAGGTAAGGGGTCTAAAATGGTGAATTTAACTAATCCGATTTTGCTTATTGCCGTACCTCTGTTTTTTGTTTTTCTTGCTGCAGTTATTGCACCGTTTTCAAAAAGGGCGACAAAATATTTACCTCCTGTTGCTTTCCTCATAAATCTAATTATTACACTGTATCTTATCCCTCAAGTAGCTGAGAAAGGTGTAATTGTTGCAACAACTGCTGGTATAAAGCCTCCTTTTGCAATAAATATTGCAGTGGATGGCTTAGGGCTTAGTCTTGCAATTATTGCTTCTCTTCTGGGGCTTATTGCATCTCTCTATAATTTGAAATATATCACAGAAGAGCCACAGGATAAATTTAATATGCTGTTTCTTCTCCTTGGCACCGGTATTACCTGGATGGTAATCACTGGTGATATGTTCAACTTATTTGTTGCTTTTGAAGTTACGTCTATTTCTGCTTTCGGCCTTGTAGGTTTCTTACGAGATAAGGATTCTATTGAAGCAGGCTTCAAATATCTTGTGATGGGTTCAATTGGTGCTTCTCTTCTTCTCATAGGCGTTGTTATGCTGTATGCTGCAACGGGCACGTTGAATATGGCTGATATTGCAGAGAAAATCGCTCGCTTCAGTTTTAGGCAGAAGCTTCTTCCATATTCGTTTATCTTTACGGGACTTGGTATTGAGGGCGCACTTTTCCCTTTGAATGCCTGGCTTCCCGATGCTCATCCTGCGGCACCTTCGTCCGTTTCATCTATACTTTCTGGTATAATGACAACTGCTGCAATATATGCAATTATCAGAGCTACTGTTACTGTGTTTAACTATAGTGCGATAACTCCATTTATTCTTCTTATTGCATTACTTACCCTTGTTTTCGGTGAAACGAGTGCCTTCTTCCAAAAGGATATTAAACGAATGCTTGCATATTCTACCATAGGGCAAACGGGATTTTTCTTCTTTGCGTTTTCTTTAGGTTCGGTTCAAGGAATGCAGGGTGCATTTATGCAGATTTTAAATCATTCACTTTCCAAGGCAATGCTCTTTTTAATTGCAGGAGCAATGATTACGCAAGTACACTCACGGAATATAGATGATTTTAGTGGGATAGGAAAGAAGATGAAGATTTCTTCCGTCTTCTTTGCTATCGGAGCTTTTTCTCTTATGGGTCTTCCACCATTCTTCGGTTTCTGGAGTAAACTTACCATTATTTTTGCAACACTTGCCTATACCAATTTCTATACCATTACTTTGGTTGTGATTCTTCTATTTATGTCTGTTATTGAGGGGGCATATTTCTTTAGAGTGATGCAAAGTATGTTCTTTGGGAAATTGAAAGAAGGAACAGAAATTAAAGAAGCATCTCCCGGCCTTGTTGTCCCGTTTGTTATATTAGGCATCGTTATCCTTACACTGGCCATTTACCCTACGCCTATTATTGCAGTTAGTAAAAAAATTGCAGTGCAGCTCATTCACAGGGCTGTTTATATTAATGCTGTTTTAGGAGGTCTATGATGAATATGTCACTTATGGTTTTACTTTTAACACCGTTTACTGGTGGGATACTTTCTTATCTTGGAGGTAAAATTCATAGATCAGTACGCTATACTTTTGCCATTCTTTTCTCATCCCTTACGCTTGTAGAGTTATTTTTTTACTATAACAAGCCCGTAAATCACTTTGTCCTTGGGAAAATGTTTGGCTCTGTTATGATCCTACAGATAAATCCTATCTCCTGGCTCTTTGCGTTTATCGTTACAACTATTTCTCTACTTGCTATTATATTTTCCGTTAATGATATGGAAGGGCGTGGTGGACTTGATTTTTATTACTTTGAACTAATGGTTGTGGAAGGTGCAATGCTTGGCATTACACTTGCAGGAGACCTGCTTACGTTCTTTCTTTTCTGGGAGATAATGAGCTGGACTTCTTATCTTCTTATTATTCAAGGCGGTAATAAATCCATCAAAGCGGGCTACAAATATATTATAATGAGTATCATCGGAGCAAACTCAATGCTCATTGCTATTGCTATGATTTATGGCAAAATCCATACACTTGTTTTCAGGAACGTTGCTATGCTTCTTGCCGCTTCTCCTCATGGATTTGATATTGCTATCTTTGTTCTATTTGCCATTGGTTTCTTTGTGGAAGCAGCAGTAATGCCTCTGCATACCTGGGTTTCAGATGCATATTCTGAAGCGCCGTCATCTGTTTCATCGGTCCTCTCTGGCGTGTTGGAAAAAATAGGCGCATATGGTTTATTCGTTTTACTCTATGCACTCTTTGGAGTAAGTCTCTTAGGCAAATTAATGCCTTTAAGGTTTCCTTCCCCTACTATTATGTATACAATAGGTTGGTTTGCAGGGATTTCTATTGTTGTTTCTACTTTTCTTGCAATACTTCAGGAGGATGCAAAGAAACTTCTTGCTTATTCTTCTATTTCTCAGATCGGCTATGTTGTGCTGGGTATTTCAATTGGCACGTCGCTTGGTGTTGCAGGTGGTTTGTTTCATGCATTGAACCATGCAATCTTTAAAAGCCTCTTATTTTTTACAATTGGTGCTGTGATTTATAGGACAGGTACAAGAAACTTGAGTGAGTTAGGTGGTTTAATTAAAAAAATGCCTGTTACATTTACCGGTACACTTTTTGGTATTATAGCACTTGCAGGTGTTCCACCTCTCAACGGCTTTGTATCTAAGTGGATGATCTACGAAGCGCTACTCCAAAAGAAAGAAGTTTTCTTATTAATACTTGCACTTATCGGGAGTACTGGCTCATTCCTGTATGTTTACAGATTAATACACTCCACTTTTCTTGGACAGCTTCCTGAAAAGTTCAAAGATGTAAAAGAAGTACCGTTTCTTATGCAGATTCCCATATGGTTACTTTCTCTTGGAACTATTGTTTTTGGCATCTGGCCAGGCCTTGCAATGAATGTGATTGCAAGAGGAGAAAAATTCTTTGGCATTACACCAATCAAATATAATTTATATGGCTTTCCCGGAGGCAATGGAATGGGTTCTCTGAAAATGATAAATATTTCTTCTGTGTTTATTGCAGGGCTTATTGTTGCCTATATTATTTTTGCACTGGGTGCTAAAACACATAGGATTTCGCAGTACGATAACTATGCTGCAGGACAAGTTGTAACAAAAGATACAAAGTATAATTATAGTTATGGCTTCTATATGTTCTTTGGCAGAGTTGTAAACCCTGTTTTCAAATGGAGTGCGGATAAGATTTATCTTGCCTGGGCACGTTCCGCAAATGTATTTGGCGATTATATGAGAAGGATATATACGGGGAATCTTGAAACGTACAGTTCTTATATTGTAGTTATAATTAGCCTTGTTGGATTTTTGATACTTTTAGGAGGTAAAATATGGTAAAAAATATACTTATTGCAATTGGTTTACCTTTGCTTGCTTTTGGTATAGGTATATCCTTTATGGGTTTTAAGAGGAAAATTGGTGCACGTATACAGAGAAGATATGGACCGCCTTTTCATCAGCCTCTGCTTGATATTATAAAACTTCTTTCAAAGAAAAGTGATATTTCACACGGTATTATATATGATCTTGGCCCTATGATTGCACTCGGTGCTTCCATTCTTACAATATTTTTTATTCCTATTCCTGGTCTTAAATTACTCACCGGTTCTGCTGATGTTATAGCTCTACTATATATTATGGTGATTGGCTCACTTGGTATGGGACTTGGTGCAGGTGAATCAGCAAACCCAAATTCAAGTATCGGAATTGCAAGAGCCTTAACCTTGATGTTTGGGTATGATCTTCCGTTTGTAATTGTAATTATATCCGTCCTGCTAAAGTACCACACAACAAATCTCTATGCAATTACTCAGGCACAGGCGGGAGGGCATTGGGCAATGTGGGTTCTTCCTCTTTCTGCCATTGTTGGCTTTATTGTAATATATGGAGCAATGGGTGAACATCCATTTGATGTTGTCACTGCGCCCCACGAGGTTGCAACAGGGCCGATGGCTGAGTACGGTGGAAAGCATCTTGGGCTACTTTTCATAGATCATGCGTTTCACGTATATATTGAGCTTGCACTTTTTGTGGATCTCTTTATGGGAGGAGCTTCCAACATAGGCTGGTTTTATGTAAAAATGTTTGTTCTATTTCTCATTATAGTCTTTTTTGATGAAGTTTTACCACGATTTCGTATTGATGATGCCGTACGTTTCTACTGGAGATGGCCTACCATAATTGCACTTACAAGCCTCATCATCGTATTGATAGGAGGATAGATAATATGGAAAAAATGACTGAACAACAATTCAGAACAATTGGTAATATGCTGAGGAAGAGATCTCTATGGATGCTACATTACTGTACTGGTTGTGGATCAATGGAACTCCCAGCTGTAGGTACCTCTCGTTACGATATGGAACGATTTGGTGTAGTTCCATACATAACTCCAAGGCAGGCAGATATACTGCTTGTTACAGGTTATGTGAATACGAAGACATTACGAAGAATTGTCACAGTGTACGAGCAGATGCTTGATCCAAAGTATGTAGTTGGTTTTGGTTCCTGTCCTATTAATGGTGGCGTATATTGGGATTCTTATGCTGTCATTAAACAATTAGATCGCTATATTCCTGTTGATCTCTATATTGCCGGTTGTATGCCTCGTCCTGAAGCAATTATTACCGGATTCATGCATCTTATGGAGCTAATTGATAAAGGAAAAGCAACAGGTTATAAACGATACAAAGAAAACCTTGAATATTATAAAGAGAATCAAAGGAAGGTGTTGGAATAATGAATATACTGGATAGAATAAAGCAGTTAAACATTACTAAAGTTAACGTTCAGAGAGAGAACAGGATATTCGTTGATACAGAGAAGGATAAGTTAATAAGCGTTCTTTACGGGATGAAACTCATTGGTTTCAATCAGCTTTCTATAATGAGCGCTGTTGACAGAATTAAGGATAATGAATTTGAACTCTTCTATGTACTGTACAATTATAAAGAAAAAGTTAATGCAATTGTCAGGACGAGAATTCCACGTGACAATCCTGTTATAGAAACTGCGGATAAAATTTACCCTCCTGCACACACGTATGAGAGAGAATTGACTGAGATGTTTGGAATATCTGTAAGTGGTAATCCTGATTCCGGCAAACCATTCATACTCGAAAATTGGAAGGATAAACCTCCTATGCGGAAAGATTTCGATTCAGTGGAATATGTAGATAAACATTTTGTATTTAGAAATCCGGAGGGTAAAAATGAGTAAAAGTTATGAACTTTTTATAGGGCCAAACCATCCAGGTGTTCCTGGCAACTTTTCACTTCATCTTGAACTGGAAGGTGATACAATTGTTTCGGCTAAAGGAGACCCAGGCTATCTACACAGGGCATTTGAAAAAGGAATGGAGAACAGGCTATACCTGCAAAATATTGCACTTATCCCACGAATATGTGTGCCTGAGCCTGATATTAATGAAGCTGCCTATGCAATGGCTGTTGAAGACCTTATGGGAGTAGAGATTCCAGAACGTGCAAAATATATAAGAACAATAGTGCTTGAAGCTGCGAGAGTTACAGCTTATCTGCTCTGGATGAGTGGATATGCTGGCTCTTTAGGTAATTTTACACTTTACCAATGGTGTGTAGGTGACAGGGATTATATGATAGATATGTTTGCAGCGCTGACCGGCGCGCGTATATATCATATGTACATTATACCGGGAGGTGTGAGAAGGGATTTACCTGCCGGATGGGAAGATGAAATTTTAAGTTATGTGAAATATATGAGAGATAAGCTTGAGGATTATGATAACCTTTTCTTTAAGAATGCGTTGTTTGCTCACAGGGCAAGAGGTGTTGCAAAAATTACGCAGGAGCAAGCGCTTGATTTGGGAGCAACAGGGCCGGTGCTTAAGGCAACAGGTATTCCTCAGGATGTGCGGAAGGACGATCCGTATGCTGCATATCCTGAGCTTAACTTTGAAGTGCCTGTTATGGAAGAGGGAGATTCCTGGGCAAGAGCAATCGTAAGAAGAATGGAGATTGATAACAGCCTTTCACTAATAGAGCAAGCAGTAAAGAAAATACCAAAAGGACCTGTCTGGACAAAAATGCCAAATCCGCTCAAATGGAATGTACCTGAAGGTGAAGCATATGCAAAGGTTGAATCTGCAAGAGGAGAACATGGTTTCTATATG
>CAJXKN010000035.1 GCA_913055585.1 uncultured Caldisericota bacterium
GGAATGAGTAAAAACCCGAACCACCAAACACACCAATTTCTGCTTTCTTTTCCATTTACTCCTCCTTATTTTTTATTGCTATATAATTTTTTTCTCCTTCTTTCTCCACTTCTTCCAAAATATGCGAAAAGTTTTTCAAAACAAGTTTTTTTGCCATACGTTTATCCCTTGTTCCTACGATAACCGGGACAAACTTTTTCTTCATTCTCAGAATGTTTGGACCCATTCTGAATGCAACAAGCACATCTACTCCACTCAGAAGGGCTGAAATTGCTTTTGCTTTATTCGGGTCACCGTGCATCTTTTCTACAATTTTTAAATTTTTTCTTTTTTCTGCCAATACTATACTATTTTCGGAGATAGAAAAAATTTCGAAATATTCAGAATCGCCAAAATGTCCATCCGTTAAGTTTCCATCTTTATCAACGCCAAATGCAGCAATGAATTTTTTCATAACAACCTCTATAAATAAAATAGCAAAAAATAGAAATAAAAAAAGCCCCGTAAAGTTACGGGGCTTAATCATTATTCAGTAAGGTTACAGCGCAACTCCTGATTCTTCAAGCTTTAACAGTCTTTCCCATTCCTCATCAATCAACTTCTGCATTTTCTCTATTATGTGTTTGTTTTCTGGTTTGAACAGATGTCTGAATCTTCCCTGACCTTTAAGGAACTCTTCGATAGGCTTCCTGTTACGCGGCTTGTAATTAATATGTACTTTTCCATTCTCCACTTCATAAAGTGGCCAGAAGTTTGTTTCTGTTGCAAGGCGTGAATACGTCATTGTAAGTGCAGGGTCATACTTCCAGTTCGTTGTGCAGGGTTGAAGCACCGCTAAAAATGCAGGTCCATCTGCCTCAAACCCTTTCTTTGCCTTATTGTAGAGATCTATTGTATTATGTACTGCTGCTTGTGCTGCATATGGAATCCTATGTGCTGCAGCAATTTCTACAATATTTTTCCTCCACTGCGGTTTACCGAAGCTCTTTGTACCTGCAGGCACAGTAGTTGTGCTTGCTCCGTACGGTGTTGCTCCGCTTCTCTGGTTTCCTGTATTCATATAACCTTCATTATCATACACTACGTACATAAAGTTATGGCCTCTTTCAAGTGCACCGGAAAGAGCCTGGAATCCTATGTCGTACGTGCCACCGTCACCGCCAAATGCAACGATGTTTATATCTTTAGTAATCTTTCCCCTATTTCTCAACGACCTGTAAGCTGTTTCTATGCCACTTGCAACTGCCGCTGCATTTTCAAATGTCAAATGTATCCATGGCACCTTCCATGCAGAATAAGGATAAATCGTTGTAACAACCTCCAAACAGCCAGTTGCATTTGCAACAACTACAGGTTTATCAGATGCAGCAAGTACTGTCCTTACAATAGAGCCAATACCACATCCTGCACACATCCTATGACCCGAAGCAAGTCCTGACGGTTTTGATACTATTTCTTGTAATGTAGCCATATCACTACCCCCTTAATCCTATGTATCTTTCTTCTTCAGGAGTAACATCCCCTGAGAGCAATTCATCAAAAGCTTTCTCAATTTGACTCTTGAATATATCTTTTCCACCAAGTCCAAAAATATAACTCTGCAGCTTTGGCCTCTTATCCAGTTCAAATAACGCATTCCTGATTTCTGCATAAAGGGGAGCGTAAGCACCAAAAGCTATTGAACGATCCAGCACACCAATTACAGGAATGTTTTTTAGTGCTTCTCTTACCTCTTTATATGGAAAGGGTCTAAATAACTTAGGTTTTAATAAACCAACTTTTTTACCTTCCGCTCGCATTTTATCAACTGTATCTTTTGCTGTGCCTGCCGTTGAAGAAAGCACCACAATTGCAGCTTCCGCATCGTCTAATTTATAACTTTCAAAATATGGGTACGTTTTTCCTGTAATTTTTGAAAGCTCTTTACCTGCTTCAATGTATACCCTTTTTGCATTTTTCATTGCTTCCTCTTGCTGTCTCTTAATTTCAAAATAATAGTCAGGAAGAGCAAGTGGCCCTATTGTGTAGGGGTGATCTACATCTAATAAGTATCTATCCGGATTTCTCTCACCGACAAATGCCTTTACTTTGTCATCATCAAATACCTCAACGTTTTCTACGCCATGGCTGATGATGAAGCCATCCTGCATCACCATCGCAGGAAGAAGCACATCTTTATCCTCAGCAATCTTTACTGCTAAAAGCATATTTTCATATACTTCCTGTGCATTTTCAGAGAATATCTGTATCCAACCAATCGTTGCAGTTCCCATCACATCAGAATGATCACAATGAATATTAATCGGAGCAGAAAGCGCCCTATCCACGATAGGCATTACAATTGGTAATCGTAAACCTGGAACTGCTGCTACTACTTCCCACATCAATGCTAAACCCTGAGAGGATGTTGCACACATTGCTCTTGCACCTGCTGCAGATGCACCTACGGTTGCGGACATTGCAGAGTGTTCAGACTCCACTGGTATTGTTTTGGTATCAACAATACCATTTGCAACAAACTGTGCAAACTGCTCCACAATGGGAGTTTGAGGAGTGATTGGGTATGCTGCTACCACGTCAGGATTAATCTGCCGCATTGCCTCAGCAGCAGCCTGTGCGCCTGTTAATGGTTTCAATGTACTCATCTCTATACCTCCTATTTAGAAGCTTCCTCAGCTTCTTCCTCGCGCACCATTTTAATAGCGTGTGTAGGACATTCCTGTGCGCAAATCCCACAGCCCTTACAGTAATCAAAGTTCGTTTCAAGCCTTACTGTACCTTTAAAAACTCTTCCGTTAAACCCTTTTACACCTTCTTCTGACTTTGTTACAGGAATAGCCATATCAGGACAATAAGCCACACAGATCATACAATGCGTGCACTTGTTCGGATCCCAGATGGGCCGCAACGTTCTCCATGAGCCTGTCTTATACTCCAGTGAAGATGCTGGGGGTAAATCAGAACCACGCATCAATTCTCTCCATCCTTTTTTCTCGCTCATTTTGTTACCTCCTCATATGCCTTCTTCAAACCCTCTATATTTTTATTCACTTTTTCTTCGCCTAACTTTGCGAGAAAATGTTCTTTAATAACAGTTTCAAGTGTTTCAAGTGATACAACATCTGTTACTTTGATTAAAGCACCTAACATAGGTACATTTGGTGCATCAATCCCTAAGAGTTTTAATGAAATACCAGTTGCATCCAACGTGTAGACCTTTCCATTGAACCCTGTGACCTTTTTTATATATTCCGGAGATTTATTTGTATTTACAATAAGAATCCCGGTTTCTTCTGAAAGCCCTTTTGTTACAGGCACGGTCTTTGCAATACCTAGATCAAATACAAGTACTACATCTGGATTTACAATCGGTTCGTGAGTTCTGAGTTGTTTATCAGATATCCGTGTATAAGAAACCGTTGGAGCTCCTCTTCTCTCAGAGCCGTACTCAGGAAATGATTGAATCCATTTGCCTTGTTTAAATGCAGCTTCTGCAAGAAGTTGTGAACCAGATTTCGCACCCTGCCCTGCTCTTGCATGCATTCTTACTTCATAGACTTCCTTCATATTGACCTCCTTTTGATTAAATGAAGTTCCAGGGGTATGTCCCCCGGAACTAAACTGTTTGATAAAATACTCTATCCTACTTCTTCTACCTTTATACACTGCACTGGGCAGTTTTCTGCAGCATCCTTATTGCAATCAGCATCTGATTCGAGAGAAATAGGACTTGCTTTACCATCGTCGTCCATCTTCCAGTTCTCAGGACAAATGGACGCACATACACCACAACCAATACACGCATCTCTATCGTGCGTAATTTTATATTTCGCCATTCTTCACCTCCATAGGTGCATTATATAAAATTTTCACGTATTTTCAAGTAGTTATGTATTTTCCAAAAGGCAAAAAAATATTAGTTTGTGTTTAAGTCAAAGGTTGCTTTAATTGCCGTGCTCCTCTTTAATAGTAATAAATATATGTTAAAAAACTATAAAGATTAATCATTAAATTTTTGCAAATTCTTAAAAATCTACTGTAATTATTCATAAACGAAATAGGTTTGGCAAATATTTGTCATTGGAAAAGGAAAGTAGTAAGATAAAAATGTTAGAGTCAAACCGAGGTAAAAGGAAGATGATAGAAAAGAATTTGACTTTTCCCTATGATTCTGTTATAATAAGCAAACAGAATAAAGATAAGGAAATTCTGGATCTCTACTTATCTATATTTTGGAACTAGGATATTTTAAAATCTAATAAAACAAAGGAGGAAGTGATATGGAAAAAGAAAAAGTACTGGGGGTTATCCCGAATGCGGGGTTAAAAAAAGGGCTATTTAAATCTGATAGCTGCAACCTTGTTGTTACAAACAAAAGGGTTATCGTGGCAAAGTTTTCAAAGGATGTCTATAAAAAAGAGGCTCGAGAACGCACTGAGAAAGCAAAGCAGGAAGGCAGAGGAAGATTTAAACAGTTTCTTTCATCTGCAAGCACTATGATGACTTTCTACAAGAGATATCTTGATATGTTGCCAGAAGATATTCTAAAAGAAACACCGGGAACATTTGCCATTGAACCAGGTACAGTAGTTAAAATACAATTGAGAGAGGGAAGGCTTTACAGTGATGAGGACGGTTTTGAGCAACAAAATCCTCACAGTCTTTTGATTGTTACGCCGAAAGCCAAACTTCAGTTTCATTTTTCCGGTGATATAAGAAACGCAAGGAACCTTCTCTCAGGCTTATTTGGTAGGATTTAGAATGATGAACTGCTTTAATAAAAGCCTTTTTATAGAAACGAAATAAATTTAGTCTTGGTAATGTACAAAAACTCTCCCATTTTCTCACATTAATTTGTATTGAGTAGAAAAATCTATTCAGTATAATAAGAGTTAGAAATAAAAAAATAAGGAGGGAAAAATTATGATTTTTGTAGGTTACCGAAGGCAAGTTGGGAGAGTTGATGTAGAGGGAGTTGCGGAGTTTATTAAATCAAAGAATATTTACAGCAAAGTCTATATTCTTCATATCAGTCCACTCCATCCATCTATTAAAGAATTGATAGATAAGTATGGGTTTTTTGAGATTTTAACTACTAACTTCAAAAAGGAGATTGCAAGGTTAAAAAAAGAAGATAAAGTTGATGCATACGATTTAAATGACTTCGGTGGGAGAAGTATGAGATCGCCCTGCGGGGGTGGTTAAAGGCTTTAATATCTAATTGGTTTATATTTTTTTGATTAACACTTGCACTTGCAAATATTATTTTTATAGTTATAATTAGTTTAAAAAAGATGGAGGTAAAAATGAGTGAGTTTTTAGTAAGCACCGATCTATCAAGAGAAGAGCGTATTGCTCTTTTAAAAAAATTGTTGAAGGATATGGATAAGGGTTTGATAACTCCGGAAGAGATAAAAGAACGTTTCAAAAAAATACTCTCTAAAGTCCATCCTGTGGAAATTGCAATTATAGAAAATGCATTGATTAAAGAAGGTTTTCCTATTGAAAAGATACATAACCTATGTGGTGTTCATATTGATATTTTTAAAGAATCACTCGAAAACGAGAAAAACATTGCTAAAAAAGGACACCCCATTTACCTATTAATGGATGAACATAGAGTGCTTCTCTCTCAGTTTACAAATTTAAGGGAGTTAGTAGAAGCCTTAAAAGGATTTAACAGTTTTCAGGATGCTAAAAATATAATAGAAGATTTAAGAAAAGTAACTAAAGTTGTAAATGGTGTAAAAAGCCATATGCTTCGTGAAGAAAATGTACTTTTTCCATATCTTGAAAAGCACGAAATTATTCAGCCTGCAAAAATTATGTGGACCGAACATGATTCGCTCAGGCTTCGGTTAGAAGAATTAAATACAGTTCTAAGCAGTCCTGAAAATGAACCTTACAAAGATTTTGTAAAGCATATAGACTCTTTGATTCTTTATATCATTGATTTGAAGTCGAACCATATATATAAAGAGAACAAGATTCTTTTTCCTTCAGCAATAAATAAACTTACAGAAGAAGAATGGAATGAGTGCTGGGAGCAAATGGATGAAATGGGATATGGAGAACTTGCAACAAAAGAAGCAATTGAACATAAAATTAAGGAAGCACCAGTACACCCAACAAATTATGATGAACTACTTAAAAAACAGATAAATTCTTTAATTGAAACAGCAAGAAAGGCAGCAAATTATGGTGATGAAAAAGTGCACTTTGAATACGGCGCACTCACTAAAGAACAATTATCAGCATTACTTGATTTATTACCAGTAGATATCACATTCGTTGATGATAAGGATACTGTAAGATATTTTAATAAGGCAACAAAAAGGGTTTTTCCTCGTACAAAAGCCGTAATTGGTCGTACAGTTCAGAATTGTCACCCTCCAAAAAGTGTCCATATCGTTGAAAAGATACTTTCTGATTTTAAAACTGGCAAAAGAGATTATGCAGATTTCTGGCTTGAAATGAAAGGTAGATTCATATATATTAAATACTATGCGGTAAGAGATATGGAAGGAAAATATTTAGGTACGTTGGAGGTTACACAGGATGTAACTGAGATAAGAAAACTTCAAGGAGAGAAAAGAATTTATTCAGAAGAGTAAGGAGGTAAAGTATGATAACGAAAGAAAGCGTTTTGGCAGTACTTAAAAATATATACGACCCAGAAATACCTGTAAATATTGTTGACTTAGGGCTAATTTATAACATAGATATTGATAATGATAGAGGTGTTGTTAAGATTAAAATGACGCTTACAGCACAAGGATGTCCAGTGGGAAATTATATTTTAAGTGATGTCGAAATGGGTTTAAAAAGTCTTGAGGGCGTAAAAGATGTTAAAATAGAGCTCACTTATGACCCCCCGTGGAGTCCCGATATGATGAGTGCAGAGGCAAAAAAGAGTTTGGGATATGAATAATTGTATGCAGAGATACCGGAGATATGGTAGAGTCGTGATTGATAAACAGAAAAGTTTCTAATATTTACTATCTTGACAGGATTTTTAATTCTGGTATACGTAAAAGTGATAGAGAGTTTTGCAGTCACCCAATTTAGGGGACAGTACATTATTATATTAGGAGGTGTATTTTAACAGTGAAAAAAGGGCTTTCTATTTTTGATAGATATTTAAGCATTTGGGTTGCGGTATGTATGATTTTTGGAGCAATTCTTGGAATAAAATTCCCAGGAGCTGTAAGTGCTTTGAGTAAACTCTCTATTGCACATGTTTCTATCCCGATTGCAATTGTATTATGGATTATGATTTTTCCTATGATGGTTCAAATTGATTTTAGCAAGCTAAAAGATGTGCGCGAACACCCAAAAGCGCTCTGGATTACTTTAGTTGTAAATTGGTTGATAAAACCTTTTACAATGTTTTTTATTGCTGTTCTATTTTTCAGGTATATTTTTTCCTCATTCATTGAGCCAAACATTGCTTCGAGCTACATTGCAGGAGCAGTACTTTTAGGTGCAGCACCCTGTACCGCAATGGTCTTCGTGTGGAGTTACCTATCTGGTGGTGATCCAAATTATACCTTAGTGCAAGTTGCTGTGAATGATCTTGTTGTAATAGCTGCATATGCACCAATAGTAAAATTCCTTCTTGGATTGAATAAAATGGTTATACCGTACTCTACGGTTTTTTATTCTGTTATAATTTATGTATTAATACCTGTTCTACTGGGATATGCATTTCGAAAACATTTTATCCGCTCAAGAGGTAAAGAATGGCTTACAAATGTATTTGTTAAAAAAATGAAAAATGTGACAATAATAGGATTACTCGCGACTCTTATTGTTATTTTTATGTTTCAGGGGAAGACAATTTTTTCAAACCCTATTGCCATCATCCTAATAATGATACCTTTAATTATCCAAACGTACCTCATATTTTCAATTGGCTTTGCGATGGCTAAAGGACTTAGAGTAAGGTATGCTCTTGCAGCACCTGCAACTATGATAGGAGCTTCTAACTTTTTTGAACTGTCCGTAGCTACTGCAGTTATTCTTTTTGGATTAGGTTCTCCTGCGACGCTTGCAACGGTTGTGGGAGTACTTGTGGAAGTTCCCGTAATGCTTAGTTTAGTGAATATTGTAAAAAAGAAATGTTATTTATTTAAGAAATGCGATTTAGGCTTGCCTCAATGTAAAATCTCTTCTGGGGAAGTTAATTTGCAATAAATTAGCGAAGCTATTCTGTTTTAAGATAAAGAGAAAGGAGGTGCTAAAAAGGTCCAAGACCCTGTATGTAAGGAAATAATAAGAAAAGAAGATGCAAAATTTAAAATTATTTACAATGGCGAGGTATACTACTTCTGTTCAAAGCATTGCAAGGATGAGTTTGTAAATAATCCAGAAAAGTATGTAAGCCTCAAGCCAAAACATCCTGAAAACTCGGGCTGCTGATACTTAGCAGTAGCAAAAAGTTTTTAGTAAATTAAGTTAAGGAGAAGAAATGCTAACAAAGGAGGAGCAAGAGAGGTATAATAGACAAATTTTAATTGATAAAATAGGAATAGAGGGACAGGAAAAGCTCAAAAAATCCTCAGTGCTTATTGTGGGGGTAGGCGGCTTGGGGAATCCTATATCAATGTATCTTGCTGCTTCCGGAGTGGGAAGGATAGGTTTAATAGATGGAGATATTGTTTCTTTATCAAATTTGGCAAGGCAAGTTTTGTATGATACAAAGGACATAGGAGAGAAAAAAGTATTTATTGCTAAAAAGAAACTTAAATCCCTCAACCCTAATGTTAAAATTGACCCGTACCCTACTTGGCTTGATGAAAAGATTGCACCACATATATTTATAAAATACGATTGCATTATTGATGCAACTGATAATTTTGAAACAAGATATCTTATAAATAAAATGGCAGTAAGGCTTGATAAACCACTTTTTATTGGTGCCGTGGGACGTTTCACAGGGCAAGTAATGGATGTATTACCACATAAAACGGCTTGTTATAATTGTGTTTTTCCAGAAAAAGAAAAAGAAACTGTTGAATTTTTAACACGTAGAAATGCTTCTATGGGTATAATAGGGACACTTGTAGGAATAATAGGAAGTATCGTTGCAAACGAAGTATTAAAATTTATTCTCAAAATTGGAGAGAATTATTTTAATAAGTTACTTATTTATGATGCATTGAATAATAGTTTTTCTGTTCTAAAGGTCGAAAGAGACCCACGCTGTAAAATATGCAGCGAGGATAAAATATTATGAGGTATTTTAAACTTTTTACAGGAGGTACTGATGGCGAAAGTAACAGTAAAGTTATATGCAACATTAAAAGAAATTTTAGGTTTTGATACAACATACGTTGAAGCAAGTAACGTAAAAGAAGCAATAGAAAAACTTCTTAAAGGATATCCAAAGCTAAAATATGAGATAGTAGACGATAACCTAAATTTAAAGGACAGTTATATTTACCTTGTGAATGGGAGAAACATTGCCTTCTTGCAGGGAGAGAATACACCCCTTAAAGAAGGTGATAGACTCACGATATTTCCACCTGTCGGTGGTGGATGATTACGGGCACTGAATCAAACCTCTTGCCCAGAGGCAGTCACCACAAGAAGGATAGTTTCCCCAGCAATCAAATTCTGTATTTTTGGTGAAATCGCACACATCTCTCAGCTGGCAATCTGTACAGGAGGGATAAATAGCATTTTTTACAATATATCTAAATGTTTCATACTCTTTGCTTGTCCAGATATCCGTAAGTTTTTCTTTGAAAACATTTCCAAAAGAATGAGCAATAACTTCCTTTTTTCTTCCAAAGATATATTCAGTATAGCTATGCAAAAACCTATAGCAGGGAGCAACTTCACCGTCCCATCTTATAACAGTTGATTTTTTCTCAATAAACTGGCAAATACGGTCTGTCTGAAGATTAAACTTAGGAAACTCTAATCTTACCTTGTATTTTCCGATATCTGCATTTAATGTATCTATTAACTGCTCATAATCAACAGAACCATCGTATGCAATTTCTTTTGAGAGAGATTCACTAAAAGGCATAAGATTTGAAAAGAGAATATGGTTTATCCCAAGTTTATTAGCAAGAGGAAGAATTCCATGAAGTAGATGGACATTGCTTTTCATTATTACAACCTCCATACCTATCTCTGGCAATGCCTTCTTCAACTCCTTTTTTCTTTTCTGGAGTGCAAGCACGTTATCCTCTACACTCATAAAATCTGTGCCCCTTATATCTCTGTACACTGCAGGATCTGGAGCATCAATTGAAACCATAATTTTATCAACACCATAATTAATCAAATCATCCGCATAATTTGCAAGTCGAGTTCCATTTGTTCCAAACTCCAGTCTATATCCTGCTTCCTTTACAAGTTTGATAATCTTAACAAAATCGGGGTGAACTGTAGGTTCACCTATACCGCCAAGATAAACCGTTTCAAGTGAAGGGAATTCTTTCAACTGCTCAAAAATCTCTTTAAATCCTTCAAAATCCATTTCTCCTAAAGGGTCCTTCCAAAATCTTCTAAAGCACATCTTACAATTAAGATTGCATTTGTTTGTAATTTCAATATATACCTTCTTTAAGTCAAGCTTTTTAGGAACTACGACAATGTAGTCTCCATAGTTAAGTTCAATTTTTTCCATACCTTTTCCTCCTATAAAAATTAGAGGGGAACTACCCCCTCTAATGAAAAAACCGTTTGTACCTTTTATTTTAATCCAAGTTCTTCTAATCTTTCTTCTGTAGGCACTCCGTCCTTGTCCCAGCCTCTTAATTTGTAATATTCTGGAAGCATTACGTCCAGATGAACAACTTGTCCTTTTGCAGCTCCTTCTGGCATAGGGGTTTTAAGGAAACGTTCTGGAAGTGTATCGTCCGCTTTTGTCAAACCTGCTTTCAAGTTCCACAATCTCTCAAGGTTCCAAATCCTTTCTCCAGCTTTCAATGCTTCATCTACGCTATATTCCACGCCAGTTACAGCAG
>CAJXKN010000036.1 GCA_913055585.1 uncultured Caldisericota bacterium
CACCTTTTGCAGGATATTTTTTCGGTGCTTGGTTTTAAGAGAATTGGAGAAAAAAGGGAACAAGTAAGTATTTCATTTCATAGTGAGCTTGCTAAATTGCTGAAAGAGCTCTCTAAAAACGAGAAGCTAAAAGAAGCTATTTCTTCTATTTCTCCAGAAAGTGATGCATCTGATATAATAAACAAACTCATTGAGATAAGGCAGAATTTTAGAAAAGAAAAGAATTTTAAGCTATCCGATTTAATTAGAGATAGTTTAAAGTCAATAGGAGTCGTTCTGGAGGATACAAAGGAAGGTACGATATACAAACTTGTCTACACAGAAGAAGAGAAATGAAGAAAGAACAGTTTATCATAGGAAAAAGAGCAGTACTTGAGGCTTTGAGAGAGCATTATCCTTTGCATAGTCTGGTAATGGAGAGAACAAAAGAAAGAGATGAACTGATAAAGAATATATATAAACTTGCCAAAAGACAGAATGTTAAAATGTTAGAAAGAGACGAAAGCTGGTTTAGGAGGCGCTTCCACGTGCTTAATCCACAGGGCGTTGTAGCAATAGGCGAACTGTACAGTTATGCAACGCTTGAAGATATACGCATAAAGAAAAATTCTATTATACTTTTATTGGATAGAATACAGGATCCTGGCAATTTGGGTAATATCGTAAGGACGGCTGAATGTGCAGGCGTAAATTCAATTGTTATTCCAGAGTACAATGCTGTGGATATAACAGATACAGTAATTTCCGTTTCATCAGGTGCAGTGTTTCATATAAAAATTGTGAAAGTGCCAAATCTTTCATATGCAATTGATTATTTAAAAAATAAAAATGTATGGATTGTAGGCACTGTACCGGATTCAAAAACACCGTATTATGATATTGATTATAAGGATGTGCCATTTGGCGTAGTAATGGGAAACGAAGGAGAGGGCATAAGAGAAGGCATTAAGAAAAAATGTGATTATCTTGTCTCCATTCCAATGAGAGGAAAAATAGGAGCATTAAACGTATCAATAGCAACAGGCATTGTTTTATTCAAAATTGTGGAAGAAAAAATGAAGAACAATGAATATTAATGATTTGATAGAAAAAGCTCAGAAGGGAGACAGAGAAGCAATGGATAAAATTCTGCATCTCTATACCCCTTTTGTTAAAAAGATCGTGCGCTATTATTCAATTATTCTAACAAAAGAAGATAGGGAAGACCTTTTTATAGAAGGAATGATGGGGCTTTACCGAGCAGTAAATAATTTTAATACTGATAGAAAAAAACGGTTTGAAGATTTTGCTTATATTTCAGTAAAGAATGCTGTTTTTGATTATCTGAGGAAAATAAAAGCACAAAATAGGACAATTCCTGTGAATTATCCATTAAATACGGATATCGGGGAAGAATCCATACTGTTGAAACAGGACCTTGAGGAATTTTCAAAAAAACTCTCTCCTATAGAGAAAGATGTTTTTTCTCTGTTTATCAAAGGTTATGGAATAAAAGAAATTGCAGATAAATTGGGTAAATCGTATAAGTCTATTGATAATGCTTTGCAGAGAATTAAAAGACGCTTAAGAAAATACTATTTTTCCGTTGACTCATAATACAAACAGTGTTATCCTGTTGATAGGAGGTAATGATGGAACTTCTAAAGATGACAACAAAGGAAGTTAAAGAGTATTTACAAAGGAGAAAAACTGTTATCATACCCATTGGTGCAACTGAAGAACATTCTGATGCACTTCCTCTGGGTACTGATACTTTCACAGCTGAAAGCATTGCAATGGAAGTGGGAAAGAGGACAGGCACAGTTGTAGCACCTACAATTAGTGTAGGTAATTGCCTTTCAGTCACTTATGCTTTCCCAGGGACACTTTCTCTTTCTCCCCAAACACTTACTCTGCTTATTGAGGATTACCTTAAGTCATTGTACAAGGATGGATTTAGAAACTTTTTATTTGTGAACGGCCACGGAGGAAACATTGCTCCAATAAGGTGTGCTATAGATACTGTTTCTGTTACATTTAAGGAATCTCGCTTTGCAGTAGGCTCCTGGTGGCTCTTTAAGGAGCTAAAAGATCTGTATGACAATGCAGGGCATGCTGGAAGGGGTGAAGTTTCTATTATGCTTTATCTGTATCCTTCACTCGTACATAAGGAGCTCTTTACAGAAGAAAAAAGGGAGCTTCCGCCATACTACGTTTCTCTGGACCTTGTAAAAAATGAGGTTACACAAACAGGTATTATAAACGATACGCAGAAGGGAAGTGCAGAGCTTGGTAAAAAGCTTTTTGAAAAGTCCATTGCAGTTTACATAGGAATATTAGAGAAAATGGAGCACGGCTCTTAACAAAGCTTCACAGTGGCACAACCATTCGCCATTGCGCAAACATTTTTTTCTTGCATTAGGCTAAGTCTTGTTCCGAAATCCTGTATTTAGGATTTGGGGTATAGGATTAATTAATGTCATTCCGCTCTTTTCCTTGGCCGTTTTATGCCAAGTCTTGTTTCGGAATCTCTGCCTTATCATGCTGACCCTGAAACGAGTTCAGGGTGACATTACTCGTTTCAGCATCTCATTTTGTCTTTGTCTTTTTCGGGGAGTATTGAGGGGTGCTTTTTAACCCCCTCAAATTGAAGACCCTGAAACAAGTTCAGGGTCTATCTTTTCTTTGAAAACAAAGAGGAGATGCTGGAACAAGACTTGGCTTAATACAGAATAGAGGAAAAGAGCAGAATGACAAACTAATAGGCACAGGATGTTACCTATACCTGCTACTTTCAAAGAAGCTAAATTCTCTTATAATAAAAGTATGAAAGAAAAGATTAATGTTGTAATTGTAACAGGATTGAGCGGTGCAGGAAAGACAAAAACAATTGGAATATTAGAGGACATAGGATATTTCTGTGTGGATAATTTGCCTCCTACCCTTATATCTGATTTCGTTGAGCTATGCAAGAAAACAGAGGGCAAAATAAATAAAATTGGTATTGTAGTGGATATAAGAAGTGGTGAGTTCCTGAGTCTTTTACCCGGGATAATATCAAAACTGAGAAAAGACGAGAGATTTTCTGTGAAGGTAGTCTTCCTTGAAGCATCTGAAGAGATTCTTATACGAAGGTTTTCTGAAACAAGAAGGAAGCATCCGATACAGGGAATGGGAACAATTCAAGAGAAAATTGAAGAGGAAAGAAAAGAACTTTATTCAATAAGAGCAAATGCTGATTATATTATTGATACTTCAAACTATACACTAAAAGATTTAAAGGAAAAAATTGTATCCGTAATTTCTCATGTCACTCCTGAGCTTATGAGTATATCAATTATTACATTTGGATATAAGTACGGTATCCCACTGCAGTCAGATATTGTTATTGATGTACGCTTCATTCCAAATCCATTCTATGTAGATAAGTTAAGCAAAAAAGACGGCAGGGACAAAGCGATAAAGGATTTTGTGCTTTCCTTTTCAGAGACAAAAGAATTCTTGAAAAAAATGGAAGATCTGCTTGTATTCCTTATTCCAAACTATATAAAAGAAGGCAAATCTTATCTTACTATTGCCCTCGGGTGTACTGGAGGAAAACACAGGTCTGTTGCTATAGGAGAGCTACTCGGAGATTTTCTCAAAAGTAAATATTACCCTGTAACTGTTACGCATAGGGATGTAGAGAAATGAAAAAAAATAACAAATTCAAGTGGCTCTTACCAGGTATGATGATAAAGAGATACTTGCTTGCCATTTTTATTGGCATATTGCTACTGATATATGGACTTGCCGTTATTTATTTCAGTACCTTGAATAGAAGTTTAGTCTTCTGGAAGAAAATTTTCCTGATAGGTCTTTCTAAAAAGATACCCTTTGGGAAATTTGTGATACCAATAATAGGGATTATAGCACTCGTATTTGCCATTGTTTTAATCGTGCTTGGTATAAGGGAGCTTATCTTTTCTATTTCTACTGCCCTTGTTCCTGATAAAGGAAGAGATGAAATCATAGACATAGTATTTAGAAGGAGAAAAGAGGAACTTAAAAAAAGGATCGTTGTAATTGGTGGAGGAACTGGCACAACTTCTGTTTTAAGAGGGTTAAAGGATAAATTTGTTAAGGTTTCAGCAGTTATTACAGTTGCTGATACCGGGGGAAGTTCAGGAAGATTAAGAAGAGAAATGCATATACCTCCTCCTGGTGATATACGTAACTGCCTTTTAGCATTATCTGATGAACATTCACTTATCTCCCGCCTTCTCTCTTTCCGATTCAATGAAAAGGATTCTGAGTTAGATGGACATAGTCTGGGGAACATTCTTATCGCAGGACTTACCCGTATGTTAGGTGATTTTGGCGATGCAGTACTTGCTATGAGCAAAATTCTTTCCATTGATGGGGAAGTAATGCCTTTTACTACAGAAGATATTACGCTCTGTGCAGAGTTCGAGGATGGAGCAATTGTTGAAGGAGAAGCAGAAATCACGAATTACCACGGAAAAATAAAAAGAATTTTTATTAAACCAGAATCTGCAAAACCATATATAAAAGCTCTGGAAAGAATTTCTCAGGCTGATGCAATTGTTATTGGTCCTGGCAGCCTCTATACCAGTGTATTGCCACCTTTGCTTCTTCCATCTGTAGCTGATACAGTAAGAAGAAGCAAAGCAAAAAAAATCTATGTTTGCAATGTAATGACAGAGCCTGGAGAAACTGACCATTTTACTGCATATGACCATATTAAAATGATAAACTCTATTTTAGGAAAAAATGTGGTAAAATATGCATTGGTAAACATAGGTGAATTGAGTAAATACATAATTGAGAAATATAAGAGCAGTGAATCAGAACCTGTAAAACCTGATATTCCTGAAATAGAAAAAGAAGGAATAAAATGCATAGCAGGAAATTTTGTCATCGAAAGAGGTGATGTAGCACGGCACAACCCGGAAAAATTGTCACAGGCGATAATGGATATTATGGAAGAGAAAGTTTAAATATTCAGTGCAAAAATGAACTTGCTCATACATTTACAGATAAGAGAGGAGAGTTTATAGGCCTCATTATCTCTAACGGACGTTTTGCCTATTCCAGGGAGACTATAAATTTGCTCTTTAGCAGCGCAGAAATATCTGTAATAAGGAAAATCATAGTGTTATCCAATGCATTTCCTATAGAGAGAGAAGCGGATATTCTGCAAAAGGAAAAAGGTTACTTCACTCTTGAGTTTAGAAATGTAAGGAATAAACTTTCTGCAGAGCTTCTTCTTAAAGAGGTAAAAAACAGTAAAGAAGAATTCAAAAAATCTTTTCTCCGAGGGATATTTTTAGGATGCGGGATACTTTCCGCTCCACCTTCTTA
This sequence comes from uncultured Caldisericota bacterium, assembly GCA_913055585.1. Classification (GTDB taxonomy): domain Bacteria; phylum Caldisericota; class Caldisericia; order Caldisericales; family Caldisericaceae; genus CAJXKN01. Next base: position 5,344 of record CAJXKN010000036.1, read on the forward strand.
TCACATTGAGATGCATCTTGAAAAGGATATAGAAAGAAAATTTGTAAGTAAAATGCTTACAAAGTTCTATACAAAACATTCTATGAAGAATGACAAAATTTATATTACAGGGAGGGGGAACGTAGAGAGATTTTTATATCTTATTGGGGCTTCTTCTACTTTTCTTATATTAGAAGAAGATGCAGTGGAAAAGGCTCTTTCAAATGAGCTGAACAGGAAAACAAACTTTGAATATGCAAACTTGAAGAGGCAATCCGATGCATCGACTAAGCAGTTAAGAATATTGAACGAACTTAAAAAAAATGGCAAATTTGATTCTCTTAACGAGGAGTTAAAAGAAGTTGCTTTTCTCAGAATGAAGTATCCTTACGCTTCACTTTCTGAGTTATCTCAGTTTAGCGGGCACCTTTCAAAGCAAGCAATATACCATAGATTAAGAAAAATCATCAAAAAATATGAAGAATAAGAATACACAAAAACCAAAGATAAAGCTTACCTTTGTCCCATACCTTGCACTGCGGGCTAAACTTATTGCAATGAATAGCGCTGAACTGAGCGACTATATAGATAATTTATTTGAAACAAATCCATTTGTTGAGGAAGGAAGAGTTATCCCTTCAGCTGAAATAAATAAAGATTATTATGGCACGGAGAATGAAGAGGATATGTATTCTTTTCTTATACATCAGTTTAGAATGTTAGATACAACGGATAAAGAAAGAGAAATAGGAGAATTCCTTATTAATAGTTTTAATACAGAAGGGTACTGCAACATTTCGTTAGGCAAGGTAGCTGAGAAGTTTAATGTGAGAGTAGAGGAAGTAGAGAGAATTCTTAAAAAGATTCAAAATATTTCTCCTCCAGGTATAGGTGCAAGGAATCTTCAGGAATGCTTTATATTGGAATTGGAAAGAGAGGAAGGAAAAATAAGCCCTAAAATCAAGCACATTATCAAGAATTATTTAGAGCTACTTGCCAGAGAAAAATATCAGGAGATTTCTAAAAAGACAGGCATAAACAAAGATACATTGAAAGAACTCCGAGAGAAATTAATCCATCTGAATCCTTCGCCAGGGTTAATGTTTTCTAAAGTAAGAGAAAGAGTGAGAATTCCCGATATCGTAATTGAAAATGATGGAGATAGCTTTAATGTATATCTAAACAAAGCATGGAGAAGAGAAATTAAAATAAACGAAGAATATAAAAGAATGCTAAAGGATGTGTCAAATCCTGAGACAGCAAAGTTTCTACGTAATTCCTTTCAGAAAGCAGAATGGTCTATAAAGTCAATTATGGCAAGAAATAAAATGCTATTAGACATAGGGTATTTTATTGCAAAAAATGAATATGATTTCTTAAAAAGAAAAAAGTTATATCCTAATAAAGCAAGCATAGAGGAATTTTGTAGGGCATTGGACAGTTCACCTTCAATTGTTTCACGCCTTATACAGAATAAGTATGTATCCACACCAAGAGGTATCTATCCTTTACATTTTTTTGTCCAGAGAAAAAACGTCCCTTATAATGATGAGGAGTTGAAAGAGAAAATTAGGGAAATTATCAGATTGGAGGACCCAAAAAATCCTCTGAGTGACATTGATATTGCAAACAAATTAAGTGATATGGGCATAAAGATTAAGCGAAGGACAGTAGCAAAATACAGAAATATGTTGCATATCCCTCCTCGCAGTAAAAGAAGACTTGACTGAGTATATATTTCGTATAAAATAGGTTAAGCTAAATTAAACAAATTAAGGAGGTTTAAATGGCAAAAGTAGCAATTAATGGTTTAGGTAGAGTAGGAAGGCAAGTATTCAAAAGAATGTTTGATACATTTCCAGAACTGGATATCGTAGCGGCAAATGATCTTTTCCCCGACGACCAGTTAGCATATCTAATAAAACATGATTCAAGTTATGGTACGTGGGAAAGAGATATTAAAGTAGGTGATGGATTTATCACTGTTGACGGAAAAAAGGTTTTAATGTTTGCAAAAAGGGACCCTTCCGAACTCCCTTGGAAAGAGTTAGGTATTGATATTGTTATAGAAGCAACAGGTGTATTTAGAGATAGAGAAAGAGCAATGATGCACATCAATGCAGGGGCAAAAAAGGTTATTATAACTGCACCAGCAAAAGGAGAAGATATTACAGTGGTGCTTGGAGTAAATGATAAACTTCTTGATCCCAAAAAACATACAATCATTTCAAATGCATCCTGCACTACAAACAGTATTGCACCAGTAGTAAAGGTTTTACAGGATAAATTTGGTGTTATATCGGGATATCTCACCACTGTCCATTCATATACTATGGATCAAAGACTTCTTGATGCTCCGCATAAGAAAGATTGGAGAAGAGGAAGATCTGCTGCAATAAACATTGTCCCTACTACAACAGGTGCAGCACAAGCCGTTACGCTTGTTATCCCTGAACTTGAAGGTAAATTAGATGGAATGGCTATCAGGGTACCTACTCCTACTGGTTCCATTTCTGTTTTTGATGCAGTAATGAAAAGAAAAGTAACAGTAGAGGAAATTAATGCAGCAATGAAAGAGGCACATGAAACATATATGAAAGGAATCCTGGGATACTCAGAGGAGCCACTCGTTTCTATGGACTATAAAGGCACTACATACTCTGGTATTGTCGATGCGCTTTCCACACGAGTTGTTGGTGATCTTGCTCATGTGGTAAGTTGGTATGATAATGAGTGGGGTTATTCCTGTAGAGTAGTAGACTTAGCAAAACTCCTTGCTGAAAAGGCAGGTTTTTAATCATTCAAAGGGGACAAAATGGCTAAGAAGACATTAAGAGATATAGATGTTAAACATAAAAGGGTATTGGTAAGAACGGATTTTAATGTACCATTAAGTTCTGACGGTAGTGTGCTTGATAATTTTAGAATCAAAGCTGCACTTCCAACAATTAATTATCTAAAAGAGAACAAAGCAAAGATTATTTTAATGAGCCATCTGGGAAGGCCTAAAGGTAAGGTTGTAGATAAGCTTAAGATGGACCCTGTGGCAAAGGAACTTTCTAATCTCTTAGGGGCCCCGGTAAAGAAACTCAATGATTGTATCGGTGAAGAAGTAAATAAAGCTATAGCTAATGCTCATTATGGTGATGTATTGCTCCTTGAAAATTTGAGATTCCATAAAGGAGAAAAAGAAAATGATACTGAGTTTGCAAAAAAGCTTGCTTCTCTCGGAGACATATATGTGGATGATGCATTTGCTACAGCTCACAGGATAGCCGCATCAAACGTTGGAATAACTGCTTTCTTACCATCCGTTGCAGGATTTTTGATGGAAAAAGAAATTACCAATCTTACAAAAGTACTTACCGCTCCTGAACATCCTTTTGTTGCTATACTTGGGGGAGCAAAGGTATCCGATAAGATTGGTGTAATAAGTAACTTAATGAATAAAGTTGAAGCATTTCTCATTGGCGGAGGAATGTGTTTTACATTCTTGAAGTCCAAAGGGTATAGAATAGGGTATTCACTATGCGAAGAGGATAAGCTTTCCACTGCAAATGACATTATGAAAGAAGCAGAACAGAAAAATATAAGGATTGTTCTTCCGTCAGATATTGTGTCAGTAGGAGAAGTCAAGCAGGAGGCTCCTGCAAAAACAGTAGATATAGAAGAGATACCTAAAGATGGCATAGGTGTAGATATCGGCCCAAAGACTGTAGCATCTTTTAAGAAAGAACTTTCTAAAGCCAAAACAATTGTATGGAATGGCCCATTAGGAGTTTTTGAAATAGAGAAGTTTGCAAAAGGCACGTATGATATTGCAGAATTTCTTGGAGAGCTTAAGGGAAAAACAATTGTTGCAGGTGGTGGAGAAACTGTTGCTGCACTGAGGAAATTTGGAGTAGATAAAAAAATAACGCATATTTCAACGGGCGGCGGTGCATTTCTTAAATTTCTTGAAGGAAAATCCTTACCTGCAATTGAAGCAATAGAGGATAGGAATTAAAAAATTCAAAAACCCTTGAAATAAAATCGTAATTTCGTATAATAAGGAAGGTGATAGCAAAATGGCAAAAGGAGCATTGATAATAGTTGGTTTAGATTTGATTTTTGCAATAGGTGCGACTCTATCTATTTTATTTATGAGTCCTAAAGGTGCAGGCTTGGGTGCAATATCAGGTGGAGCAACCGTGTTCCACGGAAAGAATCCTAAGGATGCACTGCTTGATAAATTAGCAACAGTTTTTTCTATTGCATTTGTAGTTACTTCATTATTTTTAGCAGTATTTAAAGTATTTTGAATTAAAGTGCCGGGGTGGCGGAATTGGCAGACGCGTACGTTTAAGGGGCGTATGTGGCGACACGTGTGGGTTCAAGTCCCACCCTCGGCACCAGTTTATTAAAGGGCGGATAGTTCAGCGGTAGAACGCTTGCTTTACACGCAAGAAGTCAGAGGTTCAAATCCTCTTTCGCCCACCAGCATTATGAAAGATGCCGAGATAGCTCAGTCGGTAGAGCAGTGGACTGAAAATCCACGTGTCGATGGTTCAATTCCATCTCTCGGCACCAGTTATAACCACGACAAATATTTTTATTAGAGATAATAGAGGGTGTATTTATGCCCTCTATTTTTATTTTCGCTGAGGAAGGATTTTTCAAAAAATCGCTGCTTTTTGGACCCAAAATTGAATTATCAAAATTAAACGTGTAGAAGACTATGCAGCTGTCCGGATAAACAACGATTTTCTTTATGAAAAGCTTCAAAATTTTATTTAACTTCCCTGCTTCCAAATGGGGAATAACGTTTTGCATCATTTCACTAAAACTTTTAATCTCTGCATAGGAATAGTTGAGTTCAACAGGGTTCTTTTTTGAAAGCTCCGAAACAAGGCTCTCTTCCCTTTTCTTTAGTGCATCCAGCCTTTCCTTCAAAGCATCGCTTCTAAACCCTTTCTCCACTGCTTTTAATATATTATTTATTCTTTTTCTTACCTTTTTAAGTTGAGCTTCGAGGAGCTTTTTATCTTTCTCTTCCTCCTTCTTTTCTTTCATCTTCTCCTTTTTATACAGCTCAAAAACCTTTTTTATATTTTTCTCACTGTAAATTTTCTTTAAGAGAATAGAAATAATCTTTTTTTCTATGGGTTCAGCTTTTAAGATAATATTACTGCAGTATTTTCCTCCCATCTTATGCCTCAAGGAGCATTCATAGTAGTTATAAGCATAAACCTTTTCTCCCCTCCTTCTTACAGTATTCTGAAAGATGTAGTTTGATCCGCAGAGGCCGCACTTCAGTAGTCCAGAAAGGATGTGAGGCCTTGCAACGCTCTTTGGAGCATGATTCATTCTGTTTCTTTCAAATCTCTCCTGGACAGCGTAAAAAATCTCTTTATCAATAATTTTTGGAAAGACATTCTCCCTTCTTATCCATTCTTTTTTATCCTTGTACTTCTTTCCTTTTGTCTTTTTATCCTGCTTATTCCACACGAGGTTTCCAATGTATG
>CAJXKN010000037.1 GCA_913055585.1 uncultured Caldisericota bacterium
TTTTTTAATTATGAGTTTATATATTATATTTTAAGAAACCCTGTAAAAATCAGCACTTTTAAAATAGGTATGAGCATATCCATAGGGCAATTTGAGCATAATTTTTTTATTCAATTTCTTGCAATATATAAAAAAGCAACTGTTACAAACTTATTTTTTGCAAATGTTGCTTTTAGACTGTTTGAAAAATATTAAATTTATTGTATAATTCATCCTAATATGAAGAGGGTGCTAAAATGTGTAAAATGTGGAAGAGAATATCCTGTTGATGTTCCACGCTACAGATGTGACTGTGGGGGTTTGCTTGATGTAAAGATTACAAAGGAAAAGAAGGATGATTTTCCCCATTTAAAGGAGATATGGGAGAGAAGAAAATGCAGTAGCAAACCTATAGATCAGAGTGGCGTATGGAGATTCAGGGAGCTTGTTTATCCGTTTAAGGAAGATGAAATCGTTACGTTCCCTGAAGGAAAAACGAATCTTTATAAACTTCCTGCTTACTTGCTTGATGTACGTGCATTGTATGCAAAGCATGAAGGGGAAAATCCGACTGGCTCTTTCAAAGACAGAGGGATGACAATAGGTATCTCGTTTGCAAAAAAGTTTGGCTATAAAATGGTAACTTGCGCATCTACAGGTAACACATCTGCTGCACTTGCTGCGTATGCCGCACGTGCTGGATTAAAAGCAGTTGTATTCATTCCTGAGGGAAAAATAGCATTTGGAAAGTTGTCTCAAGCGCTTGCATATGGTGCAAAAACCTTGCAGATCCAGGGTGATTTTGACGATGCAATGAAGGCAGTACAAGAAGTTGCTGCAAAGCACAGAATATACCTTTTGAATTCTTTAAACCCAATCAGGCTTGAAGGGCAAAAAACGATTATGATTCATACACTTGAACAATTAAACTGGAACATCCCGGATTGGTTTGTGCTTCCCGGGGGAAATTTAGGTAACACAACGGCATTTGGAAAGGCACTAATGGAATTAAAAGAGTTTGGGATAATTGATAGAGTGCCACGCCTTGCAGTGATTCAGGCTAAAAACGCAAATCCGTTTTATCTTGCATATAAAAATGGTTTTAAGGAGTTCAAGCCTGTAAAAGCAGAGACTGTTGCAACGGCAATCCGTATAGGAAACCCTGTAAATTATGAGAAGGCAAAGAGAAGTATTTTGTACACAAAGGGAGTTGTAGAGGAAGTAAGCGACAGGGAAATTATGATTGCAAAATCACAAACGGACAGGCTGGGCATTGGCTGCGAACCTGCTTCTGCTGCATCCCTTGCAGGCGCAAAGAAACTGCGCAAAAAAGGCATTATAAAGAAGGAAGATACTGTTGTAATCCTACTTACTGGACATTTATTGAAGGATCCCGGAGCAACAACGGATTTCCATCTAGGTAAAATGGAAGGTATTCCTAAAAGTGCGATAAATATGCCTGAGAAGATTGAAAATGACCCGATAAAAATAGAAGATAAAATTAAAGAGATTCTTCAGGAATAGAGGGGCGATGCAATGATTGTAATGAAATTTGGAGGAACATCAGTTGGCACCCCTGAAGCAATAAAAAAAGTCGGAGAAATTGTTAAAAAAAACAAAGAAACAAAAGTCATTGTTGCATCAGCACTGAGTGGTACAACAAATGCTCTTATAAAAGCAGCAAATCTTGCAGCAAAAGGTGATAAAGAGTATAAAGATCTGTTCAATACAATCAAAGAAAACCATACAAATGTATGCAATGCACTTTTCGGAAACACTCTTGAAGAAATAGATGAACTCTTAAATACACTGTTCAATATTTTAAAAAGTATTGAAGTATTGGGAGAAGTTACATCAAGAGCTTTAGATACAATTCAATCCTTTGGTGAGAGAATGAGCACAAGAATTGTAAGCAAATACCTTAAGACGATTGGTATAAAATCTGTTCCTGTTGATGCTATGCATTTCCTTATTACAAATGATACCTTTGGCAACGCATTGCCATTATATGATATTTCGTTAAAAAAAGCACGTAGCCTTTTTACAAGGTTATTTAAAAACAATACCGTACCGGTAGTAACGGGATTCATCGGGAGCACAGAGTCAGGTATTGTTACAACGCTCGGACGGGGAGGCAGTGATTTTACAGCAACGATCATAGGGAATCTGCTTGATGCAAGAGAAGTATGGATATGGACAGATGTAAATGGCATAATGACAGCAAATCCAAAAATCGTAAAGAATGCTTCATCCATAAAGGAAATCTCTTATAATGAAGTGGCAGAACTTTCATATTATGGGGCAAATGTAATTTACTCTCGTGCACTTTTACCCGCAGCGGATAAGAAAATACCGATAAGAATCCTCAATACATTCCAACCAGATTTTGAAGGTACTCTCATCACGGAAAGAATAAAAGGGGAAGGAAATATAAAATCCATTACTGAGATTGATCGCATTTCTTTGATGAATGTAAAAGGAAAAGGTATGAGTGGTATGCCTGACATCGCTGCACGTATATTCAAATGTGCGTATGAAACAAAAAGCAATGTATTGATGATATCGCAAGCATCCTCAGAACAAAGCATTTGCTTCGTCGTTAATAAAGAAAATACAAAGCCACTCTTAAAAGCACTGAAGAAAGAGTTTAAGGCAGAGCTTTCAGAGAAGACTATTGAAAATATTTCCCATACTGAAGATGTTGTCCTCATTTCGGTAGTCGGTTCCAGTATTGCAGATACACCGGGTACTTTTGGAAAGATCTTCTCAACAACAGGTAATAATGGAATTAACGTAATTGCAATTGCTCAGAGCCCATCCGCATACAACCTTTCATTTGTAGTAAAAAGGAAAAAAGCAGAAAAAGCAATCAATGCAATACATACAAAATTAGGATTGGGTAAGGACCAGCTAAAAGGAAGTAAAATCGTAAATATCTTCCAGTTTGGTATGGGAACCGTAGGTAAAGCACTTGCAGAGATTATTTTGAGAGAAAAAGATGCAATTGAAAGAGAAACAAATGTAAAATTGCATTACATTGGCGCCGCAAGAAGCAACTGCTTTGTTATTTCCGACGAAACGGAGAAACTTTTGAGAGAAAAACAGTTTGATTTTCCTGAAAAAGGAAAAGTACCCTTAAAGAGACTTTATTCCTTTCCAGCTAATACGGTCGTTGTGGATGTGACAAATGCGGATACGCTTACGGATAATTTAATTAAGCTGCTTGAAAATGGAATTAACGTTGTTACATCAAATAAGAAGAATCTCACAAAAGATTACAAAACATTTAAATTATTTACAGATAACAAAGGAAAGTCTCTCTTTGAAACAACGGTAGGTGCTGCACTGCCTATAATTAAAACAATAAAACAGCTCATCGCTACAGGTGACACAATAGAAAGGATTATTTTGTTGCCCAGTGGTTCATTATCATTTATATTTGGTATGATAAACAAAGGGAAGAGTTTTTCTGATGCACTGTCACTTGCCATGAAAAAAGGCTATACAGAGCCAAACCCAATGGATGATTTAAAGGGAATGGATATTTTAAGGAAGACAATTATTATTGCACGACTCATAGGAGAGCAAATAGAAAAAAAGGATGTTGAATTTAATGAATTTGTAAGTTCGAACGATTTGGAAACATTTAAGAGGAAAGAATTAAAAAGTTTTTCAAATAACTTAAAAAAATTATCGGAGAAAGGTATTGCATATCCCATTGCAGAGATTGATAGGATTCTACATACAGCAAAGATTAGCATTAAAGTGCTCCCCAAACAATCCGAATGGGCTTATCTCAACCCGGGAGACAACTTATTCTTTATCTATACTAAATGGTACGGCAATCAACCCATTGTGATAAAAGGCATCGGTGCAGGTCCAGAAGTCACTGCAGCAGGAGTACTTTCAGATATTATCCATATAGGGAGGGAATTATGATTGACGTTTCCATTTTAGGTGCAACGGGTATTGTAGGGCAGAGATTTGTACAGCTTCTCAATAACCATCCCCAATTCAGAGTAGTTGCTCTCTTTGCGTCAAGCAAGCGTAAAGGAGAAAAATATAAAGATACGGTAAACTGGCGTATTGAAGGCGACATACCAGAAAGCGCAAAAAATATAAAGCTCAAAGCGCTTGATGACGAAGTACCTACAAGGGTAGTGTTTTCTGCACTTCCATCGCAGATTGCTTTTGACATAGAAGATAAACTTAGCAAAAAGGGACATTTCGTATTCAGTAATGCAAGCAGCCATAGATACGATGCTTTTGTACCCATTATTGTGCCAGAAGTAAACCCCACTCATTTTGTTGCTACAAAATATCAGAATAGAAAAGGATTTATTATAACAAACCCTAACTGCTCCACTGCTGGGCTTGTCATTCCATTAAAAGCAATAAAGGACCAATTTGGTATTGAGAAAGTTCTTGTTGTAACAATGCAAGCAATATCTGGTGCAGGCTTTCCCGGTGTGCCTGCTCTCTCCATCTATGATAATCTAATACCTCACATTGAAAAAGAAGAAGAAAAGCTCCAGTTAGAAACAAGAAAGATTTTAGGTAATTTCGCTGATAAATTTATTAGTGCAAATTTTGATATTGAGTCACGTTGCAACAGAGTAGCAGTAAGGGATGGGCATACAGAAGTTGCATTCATAAAAACAAAAGAAAAAGTGACGATACAACAAATAAAAGATGCATTGGCACATTTCACAGCTCTCCCTCAGAAGTACAATCTACACACTGCCCCAAAAAACCCTATTATACTGAAAGAAGAAGTTAACCGTCCTCAGCCACTGCTTGATAGAAATAACGGAAAAGGAATGAGTGTAACCGTTGGCAATATCAAACAGAGCAAGATGTTTACCGTAACACTTACACTGACTTTTCACAATACGATACGTGGCGCAGCGGGTGGAAGTATTCTAAACGCAGAGTTTCTTTATAGAGAGGGAAATCTCAATGTATAAGAGAGCAAAGCTCAATGATATCTATGAAGATTACATTGTATTCAGAGAGTTAAACCCTATAAAGAAAAGTTTGCCGCAGTTCAATGAAATCCAATCGAAATTAGGTTTTTCACATCTTCCCAGGAAAAAAGAAAATCCTTTGGATTATGTAAAAGCACTTTCGTATATTTTCCAATCCGTGCGTCCTTTTCAGAAAATCCTCTATATAGGAGATACAAATATGAGCGATGGTGGAGTAATTAAAGCATTTACAGCGCTTCGGACGTATCAGATAGTAGGTATTATTACACAGGAAGAGAAAGAAAATAAAATAGAATTTGAAGGAAATATTGTAAAAAGCACAAAATGGATGAATATGAAACATATCCTAAAAATGGTGGAAGATAATGGCTTCCATATTGATTATAACACAGTAGTTATCATTGATATTGATAAAACATTTATCGGTGCAAGAGGAAGGAATGATAAAGCAATTGATAATGCACGGATGGATGCTATTATTTCCATTGCAAAGAAAATCTTTCCATCGTTTGATAGAGAAACCTTTTCGCAAATTTACTCAACAATAAATGCAAAGAAATTCTATCCCCTTACAAATGACAATCAGGATATTGTTTCTATCATAAGTATTGTGATTTATTCCGGTGCAATAAGTCTCAAACAATTTGAAAAAGCTTTTGAACTGGGCATAATAAAGAATCCAATCTCGTTCTTTGGGAGTTGCAAGATAAAGAATGAATTACTCGAAAATATTGTAGAAAATGTTAAAAATAATATTAAGATGAAGAATCCAACACCATTTCCTACATTCAGAAATGAAGAATTCAAAAGTACAATAGAACGTATGGATTTTCTTCCAGATAACACACCAAAAGAAAAGCTCCTAAAAGAAGAAATTATGATAACAAAGGAAGTATATGAGGCAGGAGAGATTGCAAAAATGAACAAAGCAGTTGTATTTGGTGTTTCAGATAAACCTATTCTTTCGTCTGTCCCGAAAGTCTATTCCCTCTTAAAACCAATATATGAAAAAGAGATGAAGCTATATCCAGTTTAAAGATTTTTACCCCTTTAATGCTCCTGCAGTAAGCCCTTGGACAATGTATCGCTGGAAAACCAGAGTCAATATCACTAAAGGTACAGAAGCAATAGCAGAAGATGCCATAATCTGTCCCCAGGGAATTTCACCGTGAAGTCCCTGAAATAATGCTATACCCACAGGGATTGTACGTGCATGAAAGTCAGAGGTCAGCATAAGAGCAAACATAAATTCGTTAAAGGCAGAAATAAATACGAGGAGAGAAGTAGAAAAAATACCTGGTGCAGATATAGGTATAATTACCCTCAGTAAAGTCTGTATTCTATTCGCTCCGTCTACCATTGCTGCTTCATCCAGGTCTGTTGGAAGCTGCATAAAGTAACTTATCAATATCCAGAGAGAAATAGGCATTACCCAGGCAATGTAAGGAAAAATAAGTGCTTGATAAGTATTGATCCAGTGAATCTTAGTCATAATTTTAAAGAGATAACCAACAATACTGATTTGAGGAAACATTGAGACAGCAAGAACACCAAGTATTATAGATGTTTTACCTCTGAATTTTATTCTTGAAACGGCATATCCTGCAAAACTTGCGATAGCAACAGCTATAATAGTAACTATAGTTGCTATAACTAAACTATTTTTAAAATAATCCATCACGTGAAGATCATGCGTTGTAATAACTTCCACATAATTTTTCAATGTAAAAATGTACGGAATCTTATTAGATGCAAGAAAATCTGGATGTTTTGAAAAGGAAATAACAATCATCCAGATAAATGGAATAAGACATATCAAAGCAATAGCAATTGAACCAATCCATACAAGTAATTGTTTTTTTCTCTTATCGCTCATTTTTTTAACCCCTGCTGGAAGCGTCCTGCCTTAAGATAAAAAATTGTAAAGATAAGAATAACAAAGAATGTAAACACTGAAACAGTAGAACCATAACCAAAATCTCCTAAGATATATGCTTTAAAACCATATATTGATATGGAAGATGTAGAACCTCCAGGTCCACCGCCGGTAAGCACATAGATCAAATCAAATATACGGAGCGAGTCAATTGTCCTGAAAATCAGAGCAATAACGATAACTGGGCGCAGCAATGGAAGAGTAATCCTCCAGAATTGTTGGGATAGAGAAGCTCCATCCACTCTTGCTGCTTCATAAAGGCTTTCAGGGATAGCCTGTAATCCTGCTAAAAACAGGATCGCCATAAATGGTGCAGTTTTCCATACATCAGCTACCACAATTGAACTGAAGGCACTTGTTGATGTTCCTAACCAATTAATTGCATGATGTGACAGATGAAAATGTACAAAAAGATAGTTTAGAAGACCATAATTATAATTGTAGATAAGCTGCCATGTTCTTGCAGAAATAATTGTAGGAATTGCCCAGGGGATAAGGACAATTGCTCTCATTAGCCCACGCAAACGAAATTTTTCATTTATTACAACTGCATAGAACATACCCAGAGCAGTTTCACAAAATACAGCTACAATTGCAAAGAGGATAGTAATATAAGTAGAATGCCAGAAATGTACATCGGTAAATAGTTTTTTATAATTGCCTAAACCTATAAACTTTACAGGAGGAAGAAATGTAATATTCTTGTAAAGGCTCGATACAAATGTACCAATAACAGGGAAAAGAATTAAACCGCCAACAAGTATAACAACAGGGGCAAGAAGCAGATATGCAAGGCGCTCCTCGGATGCCTTATATTTATGAAGGCCTCTATAAATGCTTCTATACCCCTGTTTCATTATTTAGATACCTTATCCTTTGCCGTACTGCTTAATAATCTCTTTAAGCTCTTCTTCTGCTTTATCAAGTGCTTCTTTTGGATCCATCTTACCGGCTATAGCTGCATTAACATATTTTTGTATTACACTACTGAGTTTGGTGTAATAAGGAACGCCAGGTCTTGGAACAGCACCAACAAAAACTTTTCTCAGATCTTTAAGGTATGGAGCTTTTGCAACAACATCTGGATCATCATATACATCTTTCCTTCCTGGATTCCAACCCAGGTTCATTGCAAATCCTTTCTGTGTTTCATAGGACTCAACGAATTTAATGAATTTCCATGCTGCTTCTTTGTGCTTTGAATAGATATTCATTCCGATATGCCAGCCACCAAGCGTAGCCGCACTTTCACCCCCTGGGAAGTGAGGTAACGGAGCAATACCTACCTTCCCTTTTACAGGAGAATCATCTGCATTATGAAGTGCCCAGGCATAAGGCCAGTTCCTTTCAAACAGGGCATTTCCACTCTGGAAAGTCGTTCTCACAGGTTCTTCTGTCATTTCAGTGTATGTATTTGGAGGAGAAATATTGTATTTGTGTATCAGGTCTCTCATAAAGGTTAATGCTTCCACATTATTATCAGAATTAATAATTGGATTACCATCTTTATCCAGAATATTTCCACCATTACTCACGATATATTCAAGAAAATCGCAAACAAGGCCTTCATATTGTTTTCCTTGCCATACAAACCCCCAGAAGTTCGGGTTATCTTTTCTTTCGCCTTTCTGTACTTTCTGTGCCATCTTAACAAGTTCATCCCAGGTAGCAGGAGGAGCTGTATAGCCATACTTTTTTAATAGGTCTTTTCTGTAATACAATAGACCTGCATCAATATAGACAGGTAATGCACGAAGTTTTCCTTTATACGTATCAGCAAGATCAAGTGTTTTCTTAAAGAATACAGAAAGGTCATAATTATCCTTTGATACAAAATCGTCTAACGGTGCAAGCCATCCAGATGCTGCAAACTGACCAACCCATGCTACATCCATAAGGAACACGTCAGGTGTTGATTCCTTCCCACTCAAAGGCGTTACAAGGGTCTGCATCCTCGTCTCTGTTTGCATTGGCTGCCTTAGCAAATCTACTGTAATATTTGGATTTTTTGCCTCAAATTTGTCTATGACACTGTGCCAATAATCAATCTCTGATGGTGCTCCACCGACTGCAAATACAATTGTCACCTTTTCCGGCTTCTCTACTGGCTTTTGAGGTTGTGGTGCTGGCTTTGGTTTGCAACCAACAAAACTAACCGTTGCAATAAGTGCTACGACAACCAACAATGCCAATAGTCTAATAACTTTACTACGCATAAAAGCACCTCCTTTTTTAAGTCTTAATTTACTAATTTTTTAAAGAGTTTTAAATAATCCAATACGTGTCGTGTTGTAAGAAATTTCTTTGCAACTGTCCTATGCCCTTCTTCACCAAACCTTTCCCGTTTTACTTCATCTAACAGCAATTCTTCCACCTTCTCAGTAGCCTCTCTATTAGAATTTACGAGATAACCGCTCTTTCCATTTTCAATCTGCAGCCTTATTCCACCAACATTTCCGCCAATAGTAGCCTTCTGTTTCCAGAGAGCCTCGGATACTGTGAGGCCAAAACCTTCACGAATGGATTTTTGCAAGATTATAGTGGCGGACCTCTGAAATGCATTTACTTCAGCACTTCCTACACCATCAAAATTTGTGAAGATAAAAATTTCTTTATCTTCTCCTGCGTGTCTCAATGTTCTTTCATAGAACATCCAACCTTCCGGGTCGTCCATAGCCATAGAGCCAATTAATACAAGTTGGACATCCGGGACTTTTTTCTTCACACTTCTATATACATCAGTTACCCCAATGGGGTCTTTCCAGGGATCAAAACGAGAAACCTGAAGTAAGAAAGGATGATTAAGGTTAACACCAAATTTTCGAACAATTCCCCGAGAAACTTGAGCCCGCAAATATTTATTCTTTGGAGACAGAGGATCGATAGAAGGATAAATAATAATCTTTTTATCTCTGACACCTAATCCTCGAGCAAAATTATCCAAACTAAAAATTGTCTTCTCGTACCAAGGCAGAAAGGATTGAATCAATTTCTTAGCTTGAGGATTAGGTCGAGAAGTATCAATATGACACCGCCAAATTAACTTCGGCTTATCGGTAATTTTATTAGAGACAAATAAAGGAAGAGGCATTGGCTGGGGATCATGAACCACTACCAGGTCAACTGGAAAATTAAAATCTTCAGCATTTTTCTTATTAACCTCTAAATAATATTGGATTTCCTCGGGAGTAATTGCTCCCTCTCCTCCTTGAAGAAGGTTATGTATTTTTTTAGTAACTGCAAAAAACCTATTGTCTCCTTCTATGACATACCAATGAATATCAACGCCTAAAGATCTAATTAAAGGAATTAAAGAATAAAAGAGCTCTGCTACCCCTCCTCCGAAAGCAGTAGAATTAATAAAATAAATTTTCTCTCCTCTTAAAGAAGTTGCTAATGATTTCATCTCTTTCTCTTGCCGAGCAGAAATAAAATTACGATACAAACTTGAATCAATTGTCTTCAGAATAATTTCTTTCATAATAGTAAACGATGAGGAATCATTATATTTTTTATTTCCTCGGAAAAAGAGGAGGTTGCTTTCTCAAACGAATAGATTTTTCTCTCCAAGAAGAAGGAGAAATTTCTCCTAACTGTAAAAAAGACAATATCTTTTCCGCTGCCTGAGGCATTGCTGGAGATAGCATCAGAGCAATATAAGCCAGAGAATAAATCAAATTCGCCATAACAACTTGAAACTTCTCTTTGTCTTTACAGGCCCAAGGTTTTTCTTGAGAAATATAACGGTCGCTAAGAGAAGATAGTTCATTTACCTTAGCTAAAGCATTATTGAAATGAAATTCTCTCATTTCTTTCTGGTAATATTGATAGATACTCTCTACTGATTGTTTCCAGGAAGAGCTCACTTTAACTAAAGATATATCTTCTCCTGATTGCTCTCCT
>CAJXKN010000038.1 GCA_913055585.1 uncultured Caldisericota bacterium
GTCATTTTAATGCCTCCTTATTTTATTTTACTCCCTTAAAGAACATTTGCAAATTTATTTTGAAGGTTTTGAAATGCTTTTTATTTTATTAACTTTGGGTATAATAATTGCTGGATGGTGAACTAATGAAATGGAGCAATAAAAAAATATGAAAGTGATTACATACGGGAATCCAGTGCTGAGGAAAAAAGCACGAAAGATAAAAAATATTGATAAAAATATTGTTATGCTTTCAAAGGAAATGCTAAAAATAATGGAAACAAATGAACCCCAGGGTATTGGACTTGCTGGGCCACAGGTGGGTATCTCCATTGCTATATTTGTGTACAAGCTGGATGATGATCAGGGTGTCGTGATAAACCCGGAAATTATTTACAGAGAGGGTAGCAAAGTTGCAGAAGAGGGTTGCCTTTCTATCCCTGGAGTGTACGGTCCAGTAGAGCGTGCAGAAAGGATTATTGTAAGAGGATTGAACATAAAAGGTAAACGTATGGAATGGCACTTATCAGGGTTAAAAGCACGTGTATTTCAGCATGAAACTGACCATTTGCACGGTATCCTGTTTACGGATTATATAAAAGAGATTGATAAGCTTGAAGTGGAAGAAGGCTATGAACTACCACCTCAACTGATTGATAGGTTTAGAGAAAAGTGAAAGTTGTATTTTTTGGTTCTTCTTTATTCTCACTACCATTTCTTGAAGGGTTAAAAGAAAATATTGTACTTGTTATAACTACCCCTGATATGCCACAAAAAAGAGGGAAAAGGATACTTCCCAATCCAGTAAAAGCAAAGGCAATGGAAATAGGGCTTCCGTTTATTGCTGTACAAAATTTTAATGAGGAGATAAAAGAAAAGATTGCATCAGTTTCTCCTGACGTATTCATTGTTGTTTCATTTGGGAAAATTATTCCTTCTTCTATTCTCTCCATTGTAAAATATCCTCTCAACTTACATCCTTCGCCTTTACCTCTTTACAGAGGAGCAGCACCCATTGAGCGGCAAATTATGGACGGTATTACAAAGAGTGCTGTTTCAATTATGCTGATGAATGAAAAATTGGATAGAGGTGATATTGTCCTGCAATCACCTTTTGATATTTCATTTACCGATACGAAGGAAGATGTAGAGAAAAAAATTGTTGATATAGGAATACCTCTTTTTAAAAAAGCTTTGCAGATGATAGAAGAAAAAAAGTTCAACGTTACACCTCAGAAGGGCAGGGGAAGTTATGCAAAGAAAATAACAAAAAGCGATGAATTGATACGTTGGAATGAAAAAAATGTAAAAATATACAATAAGATAAGGGCGCTCTATCCCCTTCCTGCTACCTGCACTATTTTTAGAGGGAAGAGACTCAAAATCTTCAAAGCAGAAATTGCAAATCTTAACAAAGGCCATCCTGGTGAAATTATAGATTTAACAAAAGAGGGGTTTGTTGTACAATGTGGCAGTGGAAGCATACTTGTTAAGGAAGTGCAGCTTGAGGGAAAGAAGCGTATTAAAGCAAGAGATTTTATAAATGGGAGTCGCTTAAAGCGTGGAGAAAAGTTAGGATTGAATGAAAATATTTAATTACGGTGATACGATTAACGAAAATACGGTAGCAACAATAGGTATGTTTGACGGTGTGCATAGAGGGCATAAGCTATTAATTAAGCGCACAATAGAGATAGCTGAGAAAAAAAACGCTATGCCGCTTGTTTATACGTTCTTTAATCATCCTGTGAAAGAGAGAAAAAGGAAATTCATCACCCTTTTGGAAGAAAAGCTCTTTCTTATGGAAAAAATAGGTGTACAATTCGTTTATCTTGTGGAGCTGAATGAGAACTTTATGCGTCTCTCTCCTGAAGAGTTCTTTAGAGAAGAGATTGTAAAAAGAATAAATGCAACAGCTATTGTTATAGGAGAAGATTTTAGATTTGGATACGAAAGAAAAGGCGATGTAGCGTATATGAAAAAACTTGCAGAGCCATATCACATAGGGGTATATCCTGTTCCTTTGCTCAGACTAAACAGCAAAATTGTTTCAAGCTCCCTTATACATAATTTTATTGTAAGCGGTGATATGGAAAATGCAAACAATGCTTTAGGATACGCTTTTTTTCTTACTGGTAGTGTTGTGAAGGGTAAAGGTATTGGGAGATTGTTAGGTTTTCCCACAGCCAATATTTTATATAAGAATGGCAATAAAGTGCTTCCGCATACAGGTATTTATGTTACTGTTGCAGAAACTGATGGAAAATTGTTCCGCTCCATTACCAACGTGGGTTTTAACCCTACATTTGAAAATAATAACAAGGTAAAAGTAGAGATACATTTTATAGGAGTAAAAAAGGATCTCTATGGAGCCAATGTAAGACTCTATTTCCTACAAAAGATAAGAGATGAAAAAAAATTTGCTACGCCTGAGCTCTTAGTAGAGCAGATACATAGGGATGTGGAGAAAGCAAAAATGTATTTTCATTTGCATAACTTCAAGAAATATATATAATATAATTTGTCTTTTAACAAGGGTTATCGAAGCTCCGACGATTTCCTTTGCTAAAAGCGTATAATAAAATTTAAGGAGGTTTTATGATTACAAAAGAAAAAAAAGAAGAAATTATTAAGAAGTTTCAAAGACACGATGGAGATACAGGTTCTCCTGAGGTGCAAATAGCACTTCTTACTGAAAGAATTGCTAATCTTACTAAACACCTGCAAAATTTTAAACATGATTATGCATCAAGGAGAGGCTTATTCAAAATGGTTGGAGAACGTAGAAGGCTTTTGAACTACCTGAAACGTTTGGATAAGGAAAGATACAATAAGATTATTAAAGAACTTAAGCTGAGTGCGTAGTATGATTACTAAAGTAAAAACAGAAGTTGGCGGCAAAGAGATAGAATTTGAAGTAGGCAGAGTAGCAAAACAGGCTGGTGGTGCTGTACTTGCTTCCTGTGAAGGTACAGTTGTTCTGGCGGTATCCACTATGGGCAAGGAACCTTCGGAGCCAACGGATTTCTTCCCGCTTACCGTTTCTTATTTTGAAAAGATGTATGCGGCGGGCAAAATCCCCGGCGGATTCTTTAAGAGAGAGGGAAGGCCAAGTGAAAAAGAAATATTGAGCTCAAGGCTCATTGATAGGCCACTACGGCCACTTTTCCCGATGCAATTCAGGAGGCCTGTCCAGGTTGTTGTATATGTACTCTCTGCTGGCGGAGAAATTTCGCCTGAGATACTCGCAATTAATGCGGCATCCGCAGCATCACTTATTTCGGATGAGCCATTCAACGAAGCGGTAGGGGCTGTTAGAGTTGGCTTTCTTAATGGAAAATTCATAGCTAATCCTACTGAGGAAGAATTAAAAGAAAGCAGTTTGAATTTAAGTATTGCGGGAACAAAAGATGCTCTTTTGATGATTGAAGCTGGAGCAAATGAAATATCAGAGGATCAAATGGTTGATGCAATGGCATTTGCCATTCCCGAGATTAAAAAGCTTGCTCTTATACAGGAGGATTTGAGAAGCAAAGTAGGAAAAGAAAAAGTTATCGTACCAGAGATTCAAGTTGATGAAGCATTAAGCAAAGAAATTACCCCTCTGTTTCTTTCAAAGATTGAGCTTGCCCTTCAGAATACGGAAAAGCTTAAGAGAGAAAGAGCGCTGGATGAGATAAAGGAAGAGATTGTAAAGGAGACGATAGAGAAATATCCTGAAAAGGAAGCGGATATTAATTATATTTTTGATGACCTTTTGAGGAATTATATAAGAAAACGCACTCTGGACGGTATGCGTATTGACGGAAGAAAGTTTGATGAGATAAGACCTCTAAGTATAGAGGTAGGTTTATTAAAATATGCTCACGGTAGTGGTTTGTTTACAAGAGGGCAAACTCAGGTTCTCTCCATTGCAACACTTGGAGCACCAGGCTCTGGACAGCTTGTAGAATCGCTTGAAGAAGAAGTAACAAAGCGCTATATGCATTACTACAATTTCCCCCCTTTCAGTGTAGGCGAAGTAAAGCCGATGCGAGGACCCAGCAGAAGAGAAATTGGACATGGGGCACTGGCAGAAAGAGCGCTTGTACCTGTACTCCCGCCTGAGGATGAGTTCCCTTACACGATAAGAGTTGTTTCAGAAGTACTTGAATCAAATGGTTCAACGTCAATGGCATCTACCTGCGGTTCCACACTTGCGCTTATGGATGCAGGGGTACCTATAAAAAAGCCTGTTGCAGGTATTGCAATGGGTTTAATGACAGAATCGGATAGATATGCTATTCTCACTGATATTCAGGGAGCTGAAGACCATTTAGGGGATATGGATTTCAAAGTAACCGGCACAAGAGATGGTATTACAGCTTTGCAAATGGACATTAAACTTAAGGGTATCAGTCTTGAGATAATAAGAGAGGCTCTTGAACGTGCAAAGAAAGCTCGACTATTTATATTGGATAAAATGCTAGGCGTGATACCAGCGCCGCGCAAAGAAGTTTCCCCATATGCTCCGAGAGTTTTCACTATGCAGATTAATCCTGATAAAATTGGTATGCTTATAGGCACTGGAGGCAAAACGATTAAGAGCATTATCGGTGATACGGAATCGGATATCAACATACAGCCTGATGGCAAGGTGTATATCAGTGCGCCAAATATGGAAATTGGTGAAAATATTCGGAAGAAGATAAAAGCTCTGCTTGAAGAGCCGGAGGTCGGCAAAATATACACTGGCAAAATTGTAGAGATTAGAGACTTTGGTGCGTTTGTTCAGATTCTACCCAATACAGTCGGACTTCTTCATATTTCTCAGTTGTCCGATAGATTTGTAAAGGATATAACAAAAGAGATTCATGTAGGTGAAGAAGTAATGGTGAAGGTAACGAAAATAGATGAAAACGGGAAAGTGCAGCTTACACGAAGGGGAATAGGAAGAAATTCTCTTAAAAGAAGAAATGAGCGAAGATAAAACGTATTTGGAAGTTAGCAGGACGAAGAGCGGTATAAGATATTTTCTTGAGGAAAATAAATTTTTCCCTTCTGTTTTGATCGGTGTTTTTGTGAAATCTGGCAGTAGATATGAAAGTAAAAAAGAGCGAGGCATAGCACATTTTATAGAGCATACTGTTTTCAAAGGAACGGATAAACGAACTGCTTTCCAAATTTCTCATGAGATAGAACGCCTTGGAGGTGAGCTTAATGCATACACATCTTCAGAGTACACACTTTTCTATACGAGGCTTTTGAATAAGCATATTGAAAAGGGATTTGACATTCTATCCGATATTTTAATTAATCCAATTTTTGATGAAGAGCTCTTAGAAAGAGAAAGGAAAGTAATCATAGAGGAAATCCATGAATATTATGATAATCCTCAGGATATTTGCCAATCTGAAGCTCTGAACTCAATATGGGGTGATAATCCTATAGCGAATAATCCTTTGGGCGATGAAGAGAGTGTAAAAGGGATAAAAAGAGAAGATATATTGGAATGGTTTCACAATACGTTTAATAAAAACAATATTTTTATTTCTGTTATTGGAGATATTGATAAGGAAAAAACAAGTTATCTCATAGAGAAATATTTTTCTTCTCTGCCAGAGGGCAGTGCTACAAAAATTTTAGGCGATTCTCCTCCCTACTTGTTCCAAAAAAGAATGATTAAAAAGGATAGTATGCAGGTCCATATCGCCGTTACATTAAAGGGAGAAAAATCCTTTACAAGAAAAAGCATTCTCCATTCCATATACACGACTATTCTGGGTGGCAATATGTCTTCCAGACTGTTTCAAAAGTTAAGGGAAAAATCAGGACTTGTTTACAGTGTTTATGCATATCCCGTTGGTTTCTCCGATACAGGAGGCACGGTGATTTATGCTTCTGCGCTTCCGAAAAATATAGCAAAGATAAAGGATACTATAAATAGAGAGATTGATGATATACGTATCAATGGAGTAAAAAAAGAAGAGTTTCAAGATGCAAAAGAATATATATTGGGTAGTTTGATTCTTGGTTTGGAGAGTAGCAGTGGGCGTATGCAGAGGAATGGTACTCAGGGAATGTTTCAAGGAAGAATAAAAAGCATAGATAGTTTAATGAAAGAGATAGAATCAGTTTCTTTTGATGAATTTTTGGCATTTGCTAAAGAGCTTTCTTCAAGCGAAAAAGGAGAGGCAGTTGTTGGAAACGTTAAAATCAAAAGTTGAATTGATGAATGAAATTACCGAGAGCATAAAAAACTGTACAAAATGTCCTCTTTTTAGGACAAGAACGATTCCGGTGCCAGGTGAAGGTTCTTTGAATGCAGATGTTGTTTTTGTTGGAGAAGGCCCTGGAAAGCAGGAAGACTTAACAGGGCATCCGTTTGTGGGAGCTGCTGGGAAGTTTTTGGATGAACTACTTGCACATATTGAGCTGCAAAGGGAAGATGTATTTATTGGGAATGTTGTAAAATGTCGTCCTCCCGGAAACAGAGTCCCGTTACCTTCCGAGGTTGAAGCTTGCAAACCATACCTTATAGCACAGATTGCTATTATACAGCCAAAAGTTATCTGTACATTGGGCAATACACCTTTAAAGACTTTAGTTGCTCCTGAATTGAGCATTGGCAGAGTGCACGGGAGGGTTTTTAAAAAAGGCGGTTTCACATTTTTCCCAATGTACCACCCCGCTGCAGCACTTTACCATAATAGTTTAAGAGATACTCTGATGGAGGATTTCGATAAACTAAAAGATTTGTTAAATGAAAAAAATGTTTGACAAGAGAAAGAGTTTTGTTTATATTAATGTTGTATGTTTAATGATGAGGAGGATGTTAAATGAGTAAAAAGAACATTACATTAGTTACCATTATTTTGTTGGTGTTTATTCTGGCTATTTGGATAGATTATACAGGGATTAATGCATTGAACAAGCCGCTGGATAGTTTAAGCTCCTTTCAGAGGTTTGTACGGCCTCGGTTTGGGTTGGACCTCAAAGGGGGCGTAAAATTCGTCCTTGAGGCTGAAGATACAAAAGAGGTAAAGGTAACAAAAGATAAGTTGCAAAGTACGCTGAGCGTTCTTAGAAGAAGGGTAAATAATCTTGGCTTGAGTGAATCTGTCGTTGTCGAAGAGAAAGGCGCCCATTGGAAAAGAATAGTGGTAGAGCTACCTGGATGGAGAGACCCTGAGCGTGCCAAAAAGCTCATTGGTCAAACTGCTCTACTTCAGCTTAAAACAGAGGACGGAAAAGTTGTTCTGACGGGTGCGCACATAAAAGACGCAAGGCTTGCATTTAGTAAGGATCCCAAGAGTATGGGAGAACCGATCATTCAGTTTACACTGGACAAAGAGGGAGCCAAAATATTTGCCGATGTAACTTCAAAAAATGTTGGAAAGAGAATTGCAATTTATCTGGATAACAAGCTTTTAATGAACCCTGTAGTGCAGAATCCTATAACAAACGGAGAGGGTATCATTGAAGGAAATTTTACTAAAGAAGAGGCCGCAGATGATGCTGCACTTTTGAGGAGTGGCTCGTTACCCGTGAAACTTAATTTTATCAGCGAAGAGGTAGTAGGCCCTACGCTGGGCAGCCACTCAGTACATATGGCTCTCATTGCATTGCTCCTTGCGATACTTCTCATTTTCCTTTATATGATTTTATTCTATCGCTATCTGGGTGTGCTTGCCTCTCTTGCATTGATTATCTATCTGGCACTTGAAATAATGTTCCTTTTCTTGCTGCATGCAACACTCTCTCTTCCTGCCATTGGAGGTGCAATACTTTCTCTTGGTATGGCGGTAGACATCAACGTTATTGTGTTTGAGAGAATGAAGGAAGAACTAAAAATAGGAAAATCAACACGTTCCATTGTCTCTGCAGGTTTTGCAAAGGCATTCAGGACTGTGTTTGATTCTAACCTTACAGTACTTGTTGGTGCAATTGTACTTTTCTACTTTGGTACAGGCGTTATAAAAGGGTTTTCTATTACAGTTTCTATTGGTATTCTGGTAGGCTTCTTCAGCGGAGTGGTTGTTACGCATGTTCTTGTAGATTTGCTGCTTCCCAAATCCGCTTCGAATAGGCCGAAGCTGTTCGGGATATAGGAGGTAAGAGATGAATTTCAGAGATAAAATAGCACGCTGGAACATTGTAAAGCATACAAAATTATGGTTTCTTATTTCTATTGTTATCATCGTTGTTGGTATCGGAGCGATGGTGGTTAACCAGGTAAAGACCGGTTATCCTTTGAACTTTGGTATTGACTTTAGAGGTGGCACAATTATCAGTCTTACCTGTGAGAAGACACCTGATATAAATGCCGTACGGAAGATTTTAGCTTCAGAAGGTTATAAAAATGCGATTGTTCAGCAGTCGTCAGGTAATAAAATTTCTATTAAAGTTAAGGCGGAAGCTGTAAATCCTGATACAGTGAATAAAATTATTACGGAGATATCAACAAAAGTATCCAAAGTGGATAAGAACAAGACAGGGATTACATCAATTGCACCAGTGATAGGAAAAGATCTTGAGAAAAGCGGTCTTATTTCACTTACTCTTGCACTTCTCTTTATACTTTTATACATTACAATGCGGTTTACGTTCAAGTTTGCACTTGCTACCATTCTTGCCCTGTTCCATGATATGCTCGTTACGCTTGGTATGCTTGCGCTTCTCAGAATAACACTTAATGCCCCGTTTATCGGTGCATTCCTTACTATTATGACATACTCTGTAGAGGATAGTGTTGTTGTAATGGATAGAATACGAGAGAACCTCAAATTCAGGACGAAGGAGACATTCCCTGTCCTTGTTAACAGAAGTATCACTGAAGTGTGGGTACGTTCTATGAATACATCCATTACGACGTTCTTTGCATCCTTTTCCCTTGTTGTTTTCGGTGGACCAACGCTTCGTGACTTCTCAATGACTCTAATGTTCGGCTTGCTTTCTGGAACGTATTCCTCAATCTATATTGCTTCTCCTTTGCTTGTTTTATGGAACAGAGGAAAAGAAAAAGAAGAGAAAGTTGCGAAGAAACGAGTGATTTCCGTAAGTCCTGAGCCTCAGCCCAATGTTAATGAGCCTGTTGCAACTCAAGATTCTTCAGCAAAGAAAACCTCTGCAAAAAAGCCTTCAAGGAAGAAGAAGAAATCTAAGAGAAAGAGAAAACGGTAATTTTGTATATATAATTTAATGTATGGGAGGTAAGTGATGGATTTAAAAAAGTACATAAGGAGCATTCCAGATTTTCCGCAGAAGGGGATTTTGTTCAGAGACATTACTCCTCTGCTTGCTGATAGTAAAGCGTTTAATTATACAATTGAACAAATTGTGGATTTTTTCAAAGGCAAGGATATTGATAAAGTAGCGGCTATTGAGGCAAGGGGATTCATCATAGGAGCGCCAATTGCCGATAGACTTGGTATAGGTTTTGTTCCGATAAGAAAACCTGGAAAGCTTCCTTTTGAAGTAGTGAGGAAGGAATACCAGTTAGAGTATGGTATGTCTATACTTGAGATGCATAAGGATGCTATAAAAAAAGGCGAAAAGGTATTAATGATTGATGATTTGCTTGCTACAGGAGGAACAGCATCTGCTGCAAGCGAGCTTGTAGAAAGTGTTGGTGGCAAAATCGTTGGATGGGGGTTTATTATAATATTAAAAGACTTAAAAGGAGAGGAGAAGTTAAAGAAATATCCTGTATTTTCCCTGATAAACTTCGACTGAGTTGAACGAAAAATTACTCTACGAAAAGTTAATAAAAGAAATCTCCTCATATCTTACTGACGAGGAGATTTCTTTAGTAAAAAAAGCTTACGAATTTGCAAAGAAGGCTCATAGTAAGCAGAAACGTGAATCTGGAGAAAGTTACATTATTCATCCCCTGAATGTTGCACTTATCCTTGCCAATATGCGTCCTGACGCTGAAAGTTATGCTGCAGCCCTTCTGCACGATGTTGTAGAAGATACCTCTGTTACTTTAGATGATATTAAAAAGGAATTTGGAGAAAACGTTGCACTTCTTGTAAATGGTGTTACAAAGTTGAAAGGAATGAATTATTTCTCAAGCGAGGATGCGAAACTTGAAAATTTGAGAAAAATGTTCCTTTCAATGGCTTCCGACGTAAGAGTTGTATTGATAAAGCTATCGGATCGTTTGCATAATATGCGGACGCTTTTCTTTTTGCCTCCTGACAAGCAAAAAAGGATAGCAAAAGAAACGATGGATATCTACGTACCGCTTGCACATCGGTTAGGTATCTATACGATAAAATGGGAACTTGAAGATTTAAGCTTCCGTTATCTTGACCCTGAGAATTATTATGCCCTTGCAAAGAAAGTTGCGCGGAAGAGAAGTGAAAGAGAAAAGTTTGTTAATGATATTATGGAAGAGCTCAGGGCTTTAATGAAGGAACAAAAGATAAAAGCGGAAATCTCCGGCAGGCCAAAGAACCTCTACAGTATATATAGGAAGATAAAACGAGATAAAAAGAGTTTTGATGAAATTTATGACCTTACTGCAGTAAGAATTATCGTGCTTACCATCCCGGAATGCTATCAGGTGTTAGGGATTCTTCACAGTGTATATAAACCTATTCCTGGAAGAGTAAAGGATTATATTGCAATGCCAAAGCCAAATGGATACCGCTC
>CAJXKN010000039.1 GCA_913055585.1 uncultured Caldisericota bacterium
GTAGTTAATTTTTTTCATTTTTGTCCTCCTTCCCCCTCTTTTAAAAGAGGGGGGATTTCTTAAACGACTCGTTGCATTTTCTGTAATTTTATGTAGAATCTTTAGATATGAATAGCCATACAAAAGTAGGGATTATTGGTGCAGGGAAAGTTGGCACTGCACTTGCAGTTGTATTGCACAAAAATGGTTTTGATCTACTTATTGCAAGCAGAAGTAGAAAAAGTGCAGAGAAAGCAGCTAAAATTGCTTGCATTAAAGCTGCATCCATTGAAAAAGTTGTAGAAAAAAGCAATTTTATATTTCTTTCTGTTCCTGATGGGGAGATTGTAAATGCTGGGAGGAGAATTGCACCTATCGTAAGAAGAGAGCAAATCGTTGCACATTTGAGCGGTGCCTTACCTTCAACTATAATAGATTTTCTTAATGCAAAAGTCATTTCTATCCATCCTTTGAAGTCCTTTGCTAATCCTTTAGAAAGTGCTAATACAATGCAGGGTACACTCTTTACTGCTGAAGGCAATAAAGAAGCTCTAAAAGAAGCAGAGAAAATAGTTAAGGTAATTGGTGGCAGATTCACTATCATTAAGACAGAGAATAAACCCCTGTACCATATTGCCGCAGTACTTATATCAAACTATACTGTTGGACTCTTTTACATAGCAAAAGAAATTTTTTCCTCAATTGGGTTCAGTGATAAAGATGCAGTATCTGCACTATTAAAGCTTCTAAAAGGAACCGTAAAAAATATAGAAACAGTAGGTCCCATTGAAGCTTTAACGGGGCCTATTGAAAGAGGAGATATTGATACAATCAAGTTGCATCTCAAAGCAATGGAAGGCAATCCTCAGCTTATCAGAATTTACAAAACAATAGGTTCTGTTATAATAGATATGGCAGAAGAAAAAGGGCTGGATAGGAAAAGAGTGAATGAAATGAGGAGGCTGTTAAATGAATAAGATCACTGTGCCTTTTATCAAGAAGGCAAAAGGAAAAAAGATTATTACAGCACTTACAGCGTATGACTATCTCTTTGCAAGAATTATAGATCAAGCAGGTATTGATATTATTCTTGTAGGGGATTCAGCGGGGACTACTGTTCAAGGGTTAAGCTCTACAATTCCCGTGAAAATGGAAGAGATGCTTTATCATACGGAAATTGTCCATAGAGGTGTAAAGCAAGCATTAGTTGTTTCTGATATGCCTTTCCTTTCCTATCAAGCTTCTATTGAAAATGCTGTAGAAAATGCAGGCTTATTTCTTAAAAAAGGTGCTGAGGCAGTTAAACTGGAAGGTGGTGTAGCCGTCGCGGATATCGTAAAGAGACTTGTCTCAATGGGCATTCCTGTAATGGGGCATATAGGACTTACCCCACAATCGCTTAACATAATGGGTGGATACAGAATTCAAGGAAAAACAAAGAAAAAAGCAGAAAGCTTGATTAATGATGCAAAAGCATTGGAAGATGCAGGTGTGTTTAGTATCGTTCTTGAAGGAATGCCTGAGGAAGTGGCAAAGGAAATTACAGAAGAAGTATCTATACCGACAATTGGCATCGGGGCAGGTAGATACTGTGATGGCCAGGTTTTAGTCATTACGGATATATTAGGAATGGACCCTGATTTTACCCCACGCTTTGTAAAGAAATATAAAGATTTATACAAAGAAATCAAAGATGCTGTAGAAACTTTCAAAAATGATGTGGAAGAAAGAAGATTCCCTGCTGAAGAAAATGTTTTTCATATAAAGGAGAGGTAGGAATGAAGGTATTCCGAACAATTTCAGAAATGCAGAGCTACTCAAAATCTCTACATAAAGATGGAAAAACAATCGGTTTCGTTCCTACGATGGGTTATTTACATAAAGGGCATCTCTCCCTTGTAAAAAAAGCAAAAGAGCAAACAGACGCTGTAGTCGTAAGCATATTCGTAAATCCCACGCAGTTTGAGCCGGGGAGTGATTTAAATAGATATCCACGCGATGAGAAAGGCGATATAGATAAACTTGAAAGTAATGGAGTATCTGCCGTTTTTATCCCTACTGTAAAAGAGATGTACCCTGAAGGATATCAGACTTATGTGGAGGTTACGGAATTAACTAAAAATCTTTGCGGGCGGTTCAGACCAGGGCATTTTAAGGGGGTAACAACGGTTGTTTTAAAACTCTTCAACATTGTGCAGCCTGACAAAGCATATTTCGGAAAAAAGGATTATCAGCAGTTCAGAGTTATAGAGAGAATGTGCAGGGATTTAAATATTAATGTACAAATCGTACCCTGCCCTATCGTAAGAGAAAAAGATGGACTTGCTATGAGCTCAAGGAATATTTATCTTTCAAAGGAAGAAAGGAAAGATGCAACTATTATTCATAGAGCAATAGAAAAAGGAAAGAAAATGATTCTGGAAAATGAAAGAGATGCTAAAAAGGTAATAGAAACAATGGAGAAAATGATAAGAGAAAAGAAAACATTAAAAAAGATAGATTATATTTCCATTGTAGATTTGCACACGTTGAAGGATGTTTCTTTTATAGATAGTGATGTGCTTATTGCAGTTGCCGCATACTTTGGCAGTGCCAGACTCATTGATAATGCGGAGGTGATATTAAATGCAGATTATGATGCTTAAATCAAAAATCCACAGAGCAAGAGTAACAGGAAAAAATATTAATTATGAAGGTAGCATTACGATTGACGAAGAGCTTGCAGTACGTGCAAATATCAGGGAATTTGAAAAGGTTGATGTCTATAATGTGACAAATGGAGAGCGCTTTTCTACGTATGTCCTGTTTGGGAAAAAGGGAAGCTATGCAGTTGAGTTAAACGGTGCAGCAGCAAGAAAAGGAGAATTGAACGATGTTCTTATTATTGCTGCTTTTGCATTGATGGATGAAGATGAAGCAGCAGAGTTTAAGCCATTCATTCTGCTTTTGGACGAGAATAATCATATAAAGAACAAAAAATAATTTGAGTGTCTACTCTCCGAAATATTAATCCGTCAGAATTAATGGATAAAATAATAACGCACAGTGAGAATGAAACGAAAGAAATCGGTAAGAATTTTTCTTTAACGCTCATTAAGAGTGGTTATGAAAAAGGCATAATTTTTCTTGAAGGAGGGCTTGGAGCAGGCAAAACTGTTTTTGTAAAAGGTTTTGCAAATGGATTAGGAATAAAAGAAGATATTATTAGCCCTACTTTTGTTTTTGTAACAGAATATACAGGGATATTGCCTCTGTATCATTTTGATTTGTATAGAATAAAGAATATAAATGAAATTGATGAATTAGGCTTTTTTGAATATCTGGATAGAAAAGGCTTTGTATTGATTGAGTGGGCAGAAAAGATTGAGAACTATGTAAAACCATCCATAAGGATAAATATTGAAAAGATATCTGAAAATGAAAGGAAAATTGATATAGAAATTCTTGAGAGAGGATTAAAGATAGATGAACGTGTTCTGTATTAATAATGCATTTCCACCCACTACAATAGTTTTTTCTTCTATGGAAAAGTTGTTCTTTTCTGTTACAGAGAACCCACCTGCAAAGCAGCCGAACAATATTCTTTATATTGCAAAACAGATGATGACTCTTTTTTCCTTTTCACCAAAGGATATCGATTTTGTATCCGTTGTAAGCGGTCCAGGCAGTTTCACAGGAACACGCATCGGTATAGTGGATGGAAAAATGATAGCATTCTCTCTAAATATTCCTATAGTAAGCCTGAATTCACTTGAACTGCTTGCTGCAGATTTTGAAGAAGAAGTCATCCCTCTGCTCCCTGCTGGAAGGAAAGAATATTTTATTGCACGTTTCCAAAATGGTAGACGGATAGAGCAAGATCGTTGTGTAGGGGAAGAAGAGTTATCACTTATGAAGGGGACATTTGTCGCTCCGACAAATTCTGTAGAGAAAATTATTAAAAATGGGAAACTGATTGTACGCATTCCATCTCCTTTCGTAGTAGCTAAGAAATCGTTTGAAAAATTTGCAGAAGGTAAAGTGGCGAAAGAGCCTCTCTCGCTTGCACCCCTGTATCTTCGTTCTGTGGATATGATATTCAAGAAAATGAGATGATAGGCCTACGTATTTTACCTATGAATTCTAAAGATATAGGAGAAGCATATAAGATAGAGCAACTCTCCTATCGCACTCCCTGGTCAAAAGCAATGTTTATGATGGATTACCTCCTTAATAACAATTCAAGGTATTATTCTGCAAAACGGATGGGAAGAGTTGTTGGTTTCATTGCAGTCTGGAATGAGAAAGAAAGGTTACACATTGTAAATATTGCTGTTCATCCTGATTACAGAAGAAAAGGAATAGGTAAAAGGCTTATAGAATTTGCTATACAGCTTGCAAAAAGGGAAGGAAAGAAGGAGATATATCTTGAGGTAAGAGTATCAAACATTGCTGCACAGATGCTTTATAAACAAGCAGGTTTTGAAGTCTATCGAAAAAAGCCTAATTACTACGATGATGGAGAGGATGGTCTTGTGATGAAGAAGGTGATAAATGAAAATTTTAGGGATTGAGACATCCTGCGACGATACAGCAAGTGCTGTAGTAAATGACAAAGGAGAGGTATTAAGCAATGTGCTTTCTTCGCAGGAACAGTTTCATAAGGATTTCGGTGGAATCGTACCTGAGATAGCCTCGAGAAAACATGCGGAGCTTATAGGATACGTTATTAAAGATGCGCTAAAACTTTCTCACAGCGAAATGAAAGATATAGATGCTGTTTCTGTAACATACGGTCCGGGACTTGTTGGCTCATTGCTCGTAGGCGTTGAAGCAGCAAAAGCTATTTCTTTCAGCCTTGATATACCTCTCATCGGAATAAACCATCTTGAGGGACATATATATGCACTTTTCCTTAAAGGAAGCCCCCTGCATTATGTAAAAAATCCTTTTCCTTTACTTATCCTTATCGTATCAGGCGGGCATACGGAACTTATTTTAATGAAGGAGCATCTTACGTATAAATTGTTAGGTAAAACAAGAGATGATGCAGCAGGTGAAGCACTGGATAAGTTTGCAAGAGCTTTAGGGTACAGTTATCCCGGAGGGCCTGTTATTGAGAAGCTTGGTAAAGATGGAGACCCAAATTTTTATCATTTCCCAAGAGCAAACTTTCCGGGTACAGCCTATGAATTCAGCTTTAGCGGTCTGAAGACTGCAGGCGTTTATTATATAGAAAAACATAGAGATGAGTTGAAAAGTCATCTTAACGATATTGCAGCAAGTTTTGAAGAAGCAGTTGCGGATATGCTTGTTGAGAAGACAATCCGTGCTGCAAGAGACTTTTCTGTAAAAGGGATTGGCATAGTAGGGGGTGTTTCTGCAAATAAACGATTGAGGAAGAAATTCTTAAAAAAATCAAAAACAGAAGTTTATTTTCCAGGAAATGGTTTTTCTACGGATAATGCAGCAATGGTTGCAATGGCAGGGCTTATGCGTTACAAAAAAGGGCAGAGAGATAATCTGCTTCTGGATGCTGTATCACGCCTAGAACTGTATTAAGTTATCTTTTCTAAAATAAAAGTAATAGCAAACGACAGGGCAATAGAAGAAGGTATTGTAACAATCCATGTGAGAATAAGATTTCTTACAACACCCCATTTCACAGTATATGGATTTTCCCCTGAGCCTATTCCTACTAATCCCATATTTAATGTTTCCGTGCTGCTTATAGGCATTCCGATATGTGCAAAATAGAGTACGGTGGAGGATGCAATAAGCTGTGCGAGGAATGTTTGTTTTGGTTTGGAGCGCATAATGCGAAATCCTGATGTAACAGCTACATTTCCTCCGAAGAAGAGTGTGCCTATAATAAATAGAAGTGCCAGCATAAAAATGATACGAGGATCTTTTGCATTCGGACTTATTTTAGTATTAGTTATGTATGCAGCCATATATATCAAACTCAACGTTTTTTCTGCATCGTTTGAGCCATAGCCCAAAACAAGCAGCACAGATGTGAAGATTTGCAGGATTCTAAATGCAATGGAAGCTTTTGGAGTAGCTCTTTGGAGTAAAAAATTTATTAATTTAACGAGAAGGAATCCTAAAACAAAGCTTATCAGTATGGATACTATTAAACCACCAAACACCTTGTATACTTCAATAACATTAATTTTCCTTGCAAAATTTGTAGCCATTCCACTGCCCACCAGGGCACCAACAAATGTATATGAAATACTAACGGGATATTTTATCTTTTGCGCAATAATTACCCATATAATTGTGGCAACCACAGTACCATAGAGCAATTGAATATTCATATATTGCAGTGGAAGGATTTTTGTTCCCAATGTTTTTACCACAGCCGTACCAAAAATAAATGGGGCAAAAAACATACTTCCAAAAAGTATTATCGTTGCAAATAGAGGGTGTATAAAATTTGAAGATATTATAGACCCTAAAAGAGTGCCACCATCATTTGCACCCATAATAAGCTGAAAAAATAATGCAAAAACAATAAAAACTAAAAAGCTTGTGTTCATAGTGTACAGCATAGGTTTATTATGTTATCACATTTTTTAATTTCTGCAATCATTTTCTATACAAGAAAAATATTAAAAATTAATAAGGGACAGTTACTGTCCCTTATTAAAATTTCTGAAGCAAGACCTTTTTACTTAAGTTCTACCTTTGCACCCGCTTCTTCCAGCTTCTTTTTCAACTCTTCTGCATCCTTCTTCGGCAGTCCTTCCTTTACTGGTTTTGGTTCTTTTGCACTTGCTTCAACAAAATCTTTGGATTCCTTTAGTCCCAATTGCATAATCTCTCTTACTACTTTAATTACGCTAATCTTCTTGCTTGCTTCAAATCCTTTTAATACTACGTCAAACTCTGTTTTCTCTTCTGCTGGTGCTGCCGGAGCAGCAGCTGCTGCCATTGGAACTGCAGCTGAAACACCAAACTTGTCTTCCAGAGCTTTTACAAGATCGGATAGCTCTAAAACATTCATCTTTTCAATTGCTTCGATAATTTCTTCTTTAGTCATAATAACCTCCTTAATTTTTTAAGCAGCCTTTTCGGCTTCTTCTTTTTTATCTTTAATTTGTGATAAAATAATAACAAGATCTCTCTCTGGCTTTTGTAATACAGTAACAAGTCTTGAGAGAGGTGATTGTACAAGATAAACAACTTTACTGAGCAATTCCTCCTTTGATGGAAGCATTGCAATCTTTTCAATATCCTCTTTTGACATCCATTTGCCTTCGATAAGCCCTTGCTTTACTTTGAAAATACGCTCATCGTTTTCGTTCTTGAAATTAACAAAACTCTTAACGAGCTTTACTGGCTCCTCTCCAAAGGCTAATCCAACGGGACCTTCAAACGTATCTTCTTTCACTCCCTTGAATCCTGCATTTTCAAAAGCTCTTTTTAGTAGAGATGCTTTAGTTACTTTATAATAGATTCCATCCTTTTTAATAGCTTTCCTGAATGCCGCAGATTCATTCCCTTTAATGCCAAAAAAGTCCACAAGCACAATATTCTTCTGTCCCTTTAACTTTTCTGTTAAGCTTTTAACTACTTCAAACTTTTTTTCTTTTTTCATAATACCTCCTTAAAAACCCCTGACACATATAAATGCCAGGGGTTATTAAACTCATCTCTATGTTCAAAACCTCGGCTGGCACATTCATTTAAGGGTTTTACCCACCAACTGTCTTTGGTTTTTTATATTTATCTTAGCTTCAACAAACTCTGCACATCAATTCTCAACGAAGGAGACATTGTTAAAGAAATGAATACCTTTTTAATGTACTGCCCCTTTACTGATGCAGGCCGTGCTTTCAAAATTGCTTCATTTAGAGCAATCCAATTCTCTTTTATCTGCTCTGGAGCAAAAGAAGCCTTTCCAATAATTGTATGAACAACACCAGTTTTGTCAACTCTATACTCTATCTTACCTGCTTTAAATTCCTTTACCGCTTTTACCACATCGTCCGTTACCGTTCCAGCTTTAGGATTTGGCATTAGTTTCCTTGGGCCAAGTATACGAGCAACTTTACTGACATTACGCATCATTGCCCTTGTTGCAATAGCAACATCAAAATCCAAAAAATTCTCTTTTGCAATTTTGTCAACTAACTCTCTACCTCCTACAATATCAGCACCTGCATCCTTTGCAAGCTGCGCATCTGGACCTTCGGCAAATACAAGTACACGTACTTTTTTGCCAGTACCATGTGGAAGGTTAATTACTCCTCTTATATTCTGGTCTGCATACTTTGGATTTACATTCAGTGCATATACTGCTTCTACGGATTCATCAAATTTTGCGCTTTTTAGTTTGGGTAGCATTGCAATTGCTTCATCTACTGTATAAACCTTACTTTTATCTGCTACCTTGAGCAATTCCTTGTACCTTTTGCTTCTTTTCATCTTTACCTCCTCGTGGTAATAGACTTACGTCTCCCACAAAAAATTAATCAATTACATTCACGCCCATATTACGGGCAGTGCCTTCAACAATCTTAACTGCTTTGTCCAGGTCATCCGTGTTCAAATCAGGCAGCTTCATCTTCGCAATCTCTTTTAACTGTGCTATCCGTATTGTACCTACTTTTTTCTTGTTAGGCTCAGGAGAACCAGAGTCAATCTTAAGTGCACGTTTAATGAGTGAGGAAGCAGGTGGAGTCTTTGTAATGAAATCAAAGCTCTTATCAGCGTAAACTTTGATAACAACAGGTATAATTAAACCTGCCTTCTTCTGTGTACGAGCATTAAACCGCTTGCAGAAGTCCATTATATTTACACCTTTCTGTCCTAATGCAGGACCAACGGGTGGTGCAGGTGTTGCTTTTCCTGCTTCAATCTGAAGTTTTACTATCCCTATTACTTTTTTCTTTTTTTTCGCCATTATTATTCACCTCTTAAAGTTTCCGTATAAATTCACTTTTTATTTCTACAGGCATTTCTCTGCCAAACATCTGGAGAATAACCTTTGCTTTGTCCCTTTTAGCTCCTTTAATCTCTTTTACAGTACCTTCCATATCCTTAAATGGACCAGCAAGTATTCTCACTTTATCACCAACTTCAAAGTTCAATTTCTCTTTTGCTTCTTCTTCTCCTATTCGATTAAGCATCGTTTTAACTTCCTCTTCGGAAAGAGGTGTAGGTTTACCTCCACTTCCAACAAAACCTAAAACTCCAGGCGTATTCCTCACCACAAACCACGTCTCATCATCAAGTATCATTTCTATAACGAGATAACCAGGAAATACTTTCTGAGGTTTTATCTTCCTCTTGCCTTTTTCAACAACGCTGTAATAATCCACAGGAAGGATTACCTTTAAAATTTTCTTTTCTAATCCTAAGGCTTTTACGCGCTCTTCCAGGTTGAGCTTAACCTTATTTTCTAAACCTGAATATGTATGTATAAGATACCACTTAGCAGTTTTATTTTCTTCCATTTATTTAGATACTACTGCCTCCAGAGCTTTGGCAAACAGATAATCCCACGCACCTATGTAAAGAGCCCAGAAAATAACAAAACTAAATACAACAATGCTATAATTAAGTAATTCTTTCCCTGTAGGCCAAATTACCCTTTTCAAAAGTTCAACTTTTACGCCACGCATAAAATCTGTAAAGCCTTCTTTCTTTGGCATTACAGCCCTTTGTTGACTTGATTGCTTTTTTACTCTAACTTTTTTCTTTTTTGCCATAATGATTGGCAGGTCCGGAGGGACTTGAACCCCCAACCCTCGGTTTTGGAGACCGATGCTCTACCAATTGAGCCACGGACCTATTATGCCTTTACCTCCTTATGAAGAGTATGTTTTTTGCAATATTTACAGTACTTCCTAAGCTGCAATTTTCCTCTATTCGTTTTTTTGTTCGTGGTCGTTGAATAATTTCTCCTGTGGCATTCTGTACACTCAAGAAGAACAATTTCTCTCATTATTATACCTCCTATTCTATCACTTTAGTGATAACACCTGCACCTACTGTTCTGCCACCTTCACGAATAGCAAATCTCTGAGTTTCTTCCAGAGCAACAGGATATATCAGTTCAACTTCCATATCTACGTTATCGCCAGGCATTGCCATCTGTACACCTTCAGGTAATTTAATAGTACCTGTTACATCAGTAGTCCTTAAATAGAACTGAGGTTTGTATCCTGTAAAGAAAGGTTTATGCCTTCCGCCTTCTTCTTTAGAAAGGATATATACCCTTGCTTTAAACTTTTTGTATGGATGAATGGAACCAGGCTTTGCAAGGACCTGACCTCTCTTCACTTCATCATGAGCAACACCTCTCAGGAGTACACCGACGTTATCACCTGCTCTGCCTTCATCAAGTATCTTTCTGAACATTTCAACACTTGTTGCAACTGTTTTTCTCTTCTCAGGAGAAAGTCCAACAATCTCTACAGTATCACCCGGATGGACAACGCCTCTTTCAACTCTTCCTGTAACAACAGTACCTCTTCCTGTAATGGTGAATACATCTTCAATGGCA
>CAJXKN010000040.1 GCA_913055585.1 uncultured Caldisericota bacterium
AATGCTAAAGAGAGAGGAGTACAGATAAGAACTTACGATATCATATTTGAATTAACTGACGACATTGAGCAATTGTTATCAGGAATGACTAAAAAAGAAGCTAAAGAAATCGTATTAGGCAAAGCCACTGTAAAACAAACATTCAAAATAAGTGGAGTAGGAGTAATAGCGGGATGCCTCGTTACTGAAGGAAAGATAGTAAGAGGAGCTAAGGCAAAAGTAATCCGCAATAATGTAGTGGTGTATAGTACAAAAATCTCTTCTCTCAAAAGATTTAAGAATGATGTAAAAGAGGTTTTAAAAGGATACGAATGCGGTATTGGATTGGAAAACTTTAACGATATTAAAGTAGGAGATGAGATAGAGGTAAGCGTAAACAGTAAACAATGAGCTTGTATGTGTGTCCTACACCAATTGGCAACTTAAAAGATATCACACTAAGGGTAATTCTCGTATTGAGAAAAGTAGATTTGATTGCTTCTGAGGATACAAGAGTTACCCGTATTTTACTGAATAGATATTCTATTCATACACCACTTATAAGCTTTCATAGCCACTCAAATGAAAAAAAGATAAAAAAATTTGTGGAAGAGATGAATAAAGGGAAAGAGATTGCTCTTGTAACGGATGCAGGAACACCCGGAATCTCGGACCCTGGCTACAGATTAATCAAAGCTTGCATTGATAATAATATACATGTTGAAGTAATGCCTGGGCCTACTTCATTTATTCCTGCACTACTTCTTTCTGGATTTCCTCCAGCTCATTTTATCTTTTACGGATTCCTTCCGAGAAAGAAAGGGAAAAGGAAAAAGATTTTGCAGAGTTTTACGAACACTCCCTGGCCTGTTATTTTCTTTGAATCCCCCTTCAGGGTGAAACAATTTCTTGATGAACTTATGGAAAGTGTTGGAGATGTAGATGTTGCAGTTGTACGAGAGCTTACAAAGATCTATGAGGAAGTACTGAGAGGAAAGGTGTCAGATGTTCTCAGTAGATTAAAGGACCGTACAATAAAGGGAGAAATTATTATTGTGGTTTCTTATAAAAAATGATATTTGATACCGTTATTTATTTAAAAGAAGTAAGCAGCACAATGGATATTTCCAGGCAATTTGTTTCTGTTCTAAAGCCACCCTTTATTGTTATAGCTGAAACACAACTATTTGGGAGAGGAAGAAGGAACAAAAAGTGGTTTTCTCCAAAAGGAGGTTTGTGGCTCACCGAAGTCATACATACAAAAAAATTTTGGGGACTATCTCTTTTTATATCAATCCCGATCCTAAGAGTTTTAAAAAGATATGTAAGGGAAATCAAGGTAAAGTGGCCAAATGATTTATTTCTTTGTAACAGAAAAGTTGCCGGGATTCTTATAGAAAGGACTCAAGATGTTGCATTTATAGGGATAGGGATAAATATTGAAAATGATATACCTGAAGAAGCCAAAGAATTTGCAATTAGCTTAAAGGAAAAGAAAAATGTGAACAGAATAAAAATATTTAAAGAAATATCCGAAGAAGAGGAAAAAATCCTTCCTATATTTCAACAATCAGGGTTTGCACCATTTAGAGAAGAGTACGAGGATTCCCTTATGATTATGAATAAAAATATAGCCGTGAAAAGTAAAAAAATAGTGCAAGGTAAAGTATTAGGAGTTACTGAATTTGGAGAGCTTGTACTAAAAACAGTATATGGTATGGAAAAAATTGCTCAGGGTACAGTCCTGTCAGTATAAATGCTCTTTTGGATGTTTCACTAAGCGTAATAATGTGATATAATTTTTGTTATATGAATAAGGAGGTAATATGAAAATAGCTATAGGGTCCGATCATGCCGGATTTGAATTAAAGGAAACGATCAAAACATTTTTGAAAGAAAAAGGGATTGAAGTAATAGATTTTGGTACATATTCAGAGGAACGTGTTGATTACCCTGATTATGCCATTCCATTAGCAGAAAGCGTTGCAAATGGAGAGGAAGATTTTGGTATTTTGATTTGCGGCACAGGCATTGGCATGTCCATTGCTGCAAATAAAGTGAAGGGCATACGGGCGAGTCTCTGCAGCGATGTATATTCTGCTCATTCAGCAAGAGAGCATAACAATGCAAATGTACTCTGTCTTGGCGGCAGAGTGTTAGGTAAAGAGCTTGCAAAAGAAATTGTAGATAAATGGCTAAGTTCTTCCTTCTTGGGAGGAAGGCATAAAAGAAGAGTAGATAAAATAATGAATTATGAAAAATAGCAGTTGGATAGCAATTGACGGAGATTCCGGAAGTGGAAAAACTACCATTGGGAAATTACTCGCAAGGAAAATTGGTTTTGAATTTATCGATAGTGGGCTCTTATACAGAGCTGCTACTTATGCAATTATTGCACATAAGGAAAACAAAGATAGGAAATCCTGGGTAGATATTATAAAAAATAGCTCCTTTGATATAAGGCAAAATACTGTGTTTATTGATAAAAAAGGTTTTTCGCAGGATGAATTGCATACTAAAGAAATAGACGACCTTGTATCATCTGTTTCTACTGTTAAAGATATTAGAGCAATAATAACAAAAATCCTTAGAAATATTGCAGATGGGAAAAATGTTGTAATGGCAGGAAGAGATATAGGCTCTGTAGTATTAAAAGAAGCATTCCTCAAGATTTATATTACTGCAACATTAAGAGTAAGAGCAGAAAGAAGATACAAAGAACTCATAAATAAAGGAAATATCATAACATTTGATGAAGTACTTAGAAACTTAAAAAAGAGAGATACAATAGATTCTTCACGCAGTGTTTCACCTTTAATAATCCCCGAAGATGCATATGTAATCGATACGAGCACACTTTCGCCTGAAAGGGTTATTGAAAAGATTATACAGTTTATAAAAGGAAGAGAATATGATTTACGCAGTACTACATGCACTTTCTAAGCCGATATTTAAAATATTTTTCCGTTTAAGTGCATATGGGATAGAAAATATTCCAAAAGAAGGTGGTGCAATCATCGCACCAAATCACCAAAGTTTTTTGGATATTCCAATTGTTGGTTCTGCTATGCCAAGGAAAATGTACACGTTGGGAAAAAAAGAATTCATAGAAAGCAAGAAAGGAGGCTGGTTTTACAGAAGCATGGGAGGAATAGCCATTGATAGGAACAGCGTGGATTTAAGTGGCTTGAAACTCTCAATCAATGTATTAAAACAAGGTAATTTGCTTTTGTTATTTCCTGAAGGTACAAGGTCAATAAATGGCAGAGTGGGGCATATAAGGAAAGGTGCTATCTTTCTTTCCTATAAAGCACTTGTTCCTATTATACCCGTAGGTCTTGCAGGAACAGAGAAAGCACTACCAAAAGATGCACGGTTCCCAAAGCCAGTACACATTGTGGTTACGTTTGGAAAACCTATTAAGTTATGGGAGTTATTTAATCCTGGAGAAGTTTCCTTTTATGATAAATCAGCTACATATATCAGAGAAGAGATAGAAAAATGCATAGAGATGTCAAGAAAAAGATTATAGTTGCAAAAAATATTGGGTTTTGCTCCGGGGTGGAGAGAGCGGTAAAACTTGCCGAAGAAACTGCAACTCAATTTGGAAAAGCTTACACGCTTGACGCTTTGTTACACAATGAGGAAGAAATGCAAAGACTCAAGGAGAAAGGCATATTACCTTTGAATAGTTTAAATAATAAAGGTGAAGTAATTCTTCTACCTGCCCATGGTTCTACTGCTCTGGAGCATAAAAAAGCAGAAGAAAATTTCAAGAATGTTATTGATACGATATGTCCATTTGTTTTAAGAACTGTACATATTATCGAGAATCTTATAAAAGAAAATTATAAGATCGCCATTGTAGGCGATAAGAATCATAGAGAGGTAAAGGTGCTTTCTGACGCAGCTCGTAAAAATCTTCTTGGCGTGTTTCAGGATGGAACCGAAGTAAAAAATATACAGAGCATTTCAAAAGTAGGAGTAGTAGCGCAATCTACAACATCTCAGGATGCGTTTTTTTCAGTAGCAAATAAATTAATAAGAGTTGCAAATGAAACAAGATGTTTTAATACAATATGCAAAGAAACCCTGAGGAGACAGAAGGAAGCAAGAGAAATTGCAAAGAATGTGGATTGTATGATAGTTATTGGAGGTAAAACAAGCGCAAATTCACATTGGTTGTATGAGATAGTTAAAAAGATAAATGCACATTCTTACTTTATCCAAACAGAAAAGGATTTGGATGATATTTCTCTTAAAAATTGCAGCGTAGTGGGTGTTGTCTCTGGTACATCCACTCCCTATTGGCTTACCAAGAAAATTATAAGGAGACTTGGGGGATGAAAATATCCGTTATAGGCGCTGGTGCATGGGGCACAACTATTGCAGAACTTTTAGGAAAGAAAGGGTTCAAAGTAACTCTATGGGTTCATGGTAAAAAGACATTCCAGGCAATTAAGAAATGGAACGAAAATATCTTTTATTTAAAAGGGATAAAGCTTTCTCACATTTCTTACTTTACGATGAATTTAAAAGAAGCACTCAACAAAGCAGAAGTCGTTGTTTTAGCTGTACCTGCTCAAAAACTGAGAGGTGTTATAAAAAATGTACAGCCTGCAAATACCCCTGTAATTATAAACCTTGCAAAAGGAATTGAGATAAGCTCTAAAAAGCGTATGTCTCAGGTAGTCAAAGAAATATGGTACAATATTCCTGCCGAGAACATTGCTTCCCTCTCCGGGCCAAATTTTTCCTTTGAGATAGCAAGAGAGATGCCTGCCGCAACAGTAATCGGTGGAAAAGACAAATTCATTTTAAAAAAGTTACAGGATATTCTTATGACTGATTATTTTAGAGTATATTACACAGAAGATATTACAGGCGTAGAGTTGGGTGGTTCATTAAAAAATGTTCTTGCTATCGGTGGGGGTATAAGTGATGGATTAGGCTTTGGTGATAGCAGTAAATCTTCCCTTATTGTGCGGGGTGTCGCTGAGCTTGTACGTTTTGGGACAAAACTTGGTGGAAGAAAAGAAACATTCTATGGGTTATCCGGCATAGGTGACCTCATCGCTACCTCTTTTAGTAAACTCAGCAGAAATAGGTGGGCAGGTGAAGAAATTGGTAAAGGCAGAAGTAAAGAGGAGATAGAGGCGTTTACCACTCAAATAGTAGAAGGTATGTATACAGTAAAATCAGTATACATGCTAAAAGAAAAATTTAATATAGATATGCCAATAACTACTGCAATTTACAATATTATTTATCTACACAATTCTCCTAAAGACGAATTAAGGAAGTTAATGCGGAGGCCTGGAAAAAGAGAATCATAAAAAGTGTTTTTACTGCTTTTTATGCTTCTTTTTCAAATTTATTTTCATTATTCTAATACCATTAGTAGCAGTAAATATAGCTAAGAAGAAAAATCCTATTATCCCAGCCATAGTAAGTGCAGTTCTGGGGCCATAATAAAGAAGATACAATCCCAATATAATAGAGAAAACAACAGTAAGTATATAAGAAATCCAGATAATAATGTTGTATAACAGTTTAACTGGTTTTTTCATTTATCCTATGTTCTTCCAACAAAAAATTACTTTTAAGCATACAACCAATTTTTTTCAGATAATTTTTCATTCTTCTACTTTCATTTACCATACTATCCTCTCCTTAATTAGAAACTAAAATCCTATGTAATATATATCTAAATTGAGCAACTCTTTATCATTCTATGTAATTATAGTTAATTTCTAAGAATTTCAAAGTCTGATGTTCAATTCTTATAGATAGTTGAGCAGATCTACTGATAACAGAAATATTGCCTAAAGTTTTGCAAACTTAGAACTTCTCTTTTGATTCACTATATAGGTTCCCACCTTATTCTTAACAACAAATGTAAAATATAGATTTTTAATGATTTAATCCAGCTCTTGCATTTTTAAAAAAGTGATATTACAAAATTATATTTAACATTCATATTACACCACCTCCTTTCAAAGAGGGAGAAGGGGGTAATCCACCTGCCTTTCTTACGTATATAGTAGCTACTTGACAGCTCAAGTGTAATTGTATACAATACTTATAAAAACGGAGGTGCGTATGAATAATGTCTCAACCTTAACAGCAATCTTTGCAGGTTTTTTATCATTTGTTTCTCCCTGTGTTTTGCCCCTCATTCCCGCATATATTTCATATATATCCGGCGTATCATTAGAGGATATACAATCAGGCAGTGTATCGACAAAAAGGATCACTATCAATTCAATTGCATTTGTCCTTGGTTTCTCTCTTGTTTTTATTTTATTGGGAGCATCTGCTACAACGTTTGGAAAATTGCTATCAAGAAATATGAGAATGCTCAGAATAATTGCAGGTATCATCATTATTATTT
Source organism: uncultured Caldisericota bacterium (assembly GCA_913055585.1). Taxonomy (GTDB): domain Bacteria; phylum Caldisericota; class Caldisericia; order Caldisericales; family Caldisericaceae; genus CAJXKN01. The sequence goes on from CAJXKN010000040.1 coordinate 6,374, forward strand.
TTGGTTTACATACTGCAGGCTTCATTAGAATAAAGTTTTTAAACTATGAGAAAAAGGTGCAGCTAAAGCATAGAAGTCCCTCAATTATTGGTGCTTTCTTAATGGGAATTGCCTTTGCAGCAGGGTGGACTCCTTGTGTTGGTCCTATATTAGGTGCTATTCTTGCAGAAGCATCTACATATACGACAATAAGCAAAGGAATTGTACTTCTTTCTTTCTATTCGTTAGGGCTTGGCATTCCTTTTATCATTACGGCAATTGCTATCAATAGATTCTTCTTTATCTTTAGAAAAATCAGAAAGTATTTCCATCTTATTGAAATTATATCAGGACTGTTGCTGATAGCTGTTGGCCTCTTGCTTATTTTTTTAAATGGAATACACTTTTAGTATGAGTAAATTAAGAAAAAGCAGATTAGAATCGGCAATAAAAAGAGAAGTTTCAAAGTATTTACATGAGATGGACGATCCACGATTAGGGAAAATTGTCATTACATATGTTAGTGTTTCCAAAGATTTCCATTATGCTAAAATTTATTTTACCGTGATGGAGGAGGATGAAATTAAGGAGGTACAGGATGCTCTATTTCACGCTTCTAAGAAAATACAAAAGGACATTGCACATAGGTTCAGGACGATGAGATATATTCCTCTCATTTCATTTCACTTGGATTTTTCAATACAGAAGGGAAATAGAGTATTAAATATATTAGATAAAGTCAAAGAAGAATTAAAGGAGAAGGAAGAAGATGAGAAATCAATCACTCATTGAGATAGGCAACGTGCTCAAAAAATACGAAAGTTTTGCTATATTCAGCCATGCAAATGCTGATGGTGATGCATTTGGTTCTATATTAGGCCTTGGAATGTCACTAAAGCATCTTGATAAAAAAGTATCCTATTTTCTGCCAGAACCCGTACCAAAGGCATTTGCCTTTTTAAGGGATTACGATCTTATAAATAAAACCCATATAAATGGTACTGATGTAGGCATATTGCTTGATGCATCGGATATAGATAGAATAAACGAATTTGGAAAGCATTTTAATACTTTCCCCGTAACTATAAATATAGATCATCATATAACAAACAATCATTTTGCAACGTACAATTATGTTGATGAGAATGCTGCATCCACTACATCTATCATCCTGGAGCTCATAGAAAAAACAAATTTACCTATTGATAAAGACATAAGTAATGCCCTTTATACAGGCCTTATTACGGACACAGGTTCGTTTCATTATGCAAACGTAAATGAGAATGCTTTTTTAACTGCAGCCAAGCTTGTCAAATATGGAGCAGAGCCTGCATATATTGCTAAGGAAATCTTTGAAGAGGATACCCCTGCTCATCTCAAACTTGCAGGCATTGCCTTAGAAAGAATTACTATAAAGGGAAAAATTGTATTCTCTTATATTAGCCTAAAAGATATGAATGAATTTAACGCTACCGAAGAAGATACAGAAGGAATAGTAGACCTTATCAGGAAATATAAGGGAGCAGATGTTGCTATTTTATTCAAAGAAGTAAAAGAAAATGAAGTAAGAGTGAGCTTGAGAAGTAAAGAAAAAAATATCAGCGTAAAAGAGGTTGCAATAATGTTCGGAGGAGGAGGACATAATGCAGCTGCAGGCTGTACTGTACATACAAGCCTTTATGAAGCTATAAAAAGTGTAATTGCTGCAGTTCAAGAAAAGGTATATGGGATATAAATTAGTACTCAGTATTTTACTGTGTTATACTTTAGGAAGTATTCCTGTAGGTATTATTTTGAGCAAGAAGTTCAAAGGGATAGATATAAGAGAGTTTGGCTCTCATAACATAGGTGCAACGAATGTATTTAGATATTCAGGAAAATTGGAAGGAATCCTTACAGGTATAATGGATGGTTTAAAGCCTGTATTAGCAATGGCAATTTTTAAAAAGATTGATATTCTTCCCCCAAGCGTTATTCCTCTTTTAGGTGCATCTGCTGTATGCGGGAATCTCTGGTCTATCTTTCTAAAGTTTAAAGGTGGGAGGGGCCTTGCAGCAACAATAGGTTACTTTGCATATTTAACACCAAAAACATTTATTGTAGCATTTCCCATTGCAGTATTTATTGCATTTATTACTAAGTGGAATTTTCCGGTAGGAGGATTATCTATGTATATTGTTGGACCTATTGTTGGAGCTAAAATGTTTCATTATTCTTCCTACATTATTGTTACAATGCTTTATCTGGGACTTCTTATGCTTATAAGAGAAGTGCCCTGGATGATAATCCACTCAACAAATTATTTCAAAAGGAGGAATCATGAAAAAGGATAGATCATTTGGTATAATAGTTTTTGCAGTGATTATTTTCGTTATTGTATTTGCTATTTTTAAAGGTAGAGCACAGTATGCTACTCACATAGCCAAGCCAGTAAAGACGGGAAATAGTATTTCGCTTATTAAGCTGGAAGGTGTAATAGGAACAGATTCTTTAAATGGTCAGGGCGTTTCTGCAGATGATGCAAAAGAACTGTTAAACGAGGCAAAATCAGATCCTTCCAGAGCTTTGATTATTTCGATTGACAGTCCTGGCGGTGCGGTTGAGCCTACGCAAGAGATTTTCAATGCAATACAGCGCTTCAAAAAAGAAACAGACAAGAAGGTGTATATATCAATGAGGAGCGAAGCGGCATCCGGCGGATACTACATTGCTTGTGCGGGTGATAAAATTATTGCTATGCCTACAACTTTAACTGGAAGTATCGGCGTAATTATGGAGCTTATAAACTATCAGGGGCTTCTCAACAAAATCGGGCTGAAAGAAACAGTAATAAAAAGCGGAGAATATAAGGATATAGGTTCTCCCATAAGAGAAATGACTCAGAAAGAAAAAACGATGCTCCAATCCATCATAGATGAAACGTACAACCAATTTCTTGATACTGTTTCAAAATCCAGGCATATCCCCGTAGATAAGCTAAAGAGTATTGCACAGGGGCAAGTATACACCGGGATACAGGCTAAAAAATTAGGACTCGTTGACGATTTAGGAGATTTACAGGATACGATCAATATAGTTAAAAAGGACTTGAACATAAAAGGAACTCCGCAAATTATTACGCATAAGAAAGGACGAAGCATCTTCTCTCTTTTAGGGACAAAGAATAATATTCCTGAGCTTGATATATTGAAGAATCTTAAGCCTTTAAAAATTGAATATATAATGGTACCATAGGAGGTTATCAATGAATACAACATTTGAATTAATCTGGCTTATTATTGTTAATCCAAAAGAGGCATTTAGGAAAATAAGGGAAGAAAAGCCATTGTATGCCGCACTAATATTTTTACTTATGTATGGGATAGTTGCAGTAGTGGTAGGGCATTTTGCAGGTCAAAATATCAATAAAGCAATACCAGAAATGCCAAACGGTGAAGTTACACCTTACCTTAAAGGTTTCTCACAGGCTTTTAGCGCATTTATGAATAACTATTTTTCATCTACTTTGTTCTTTGTAACTGGTCTTATTATCCCGTACATAGTGACATTTGCATCAGCTTCGATTTATGATTTAATTGCACAATTCACCATAAAGAGAGCAAATGGCATTACTTTATTCACCGCATGGGCATTTGCTGCTATGCCTATGGTTATATATAAATTACTCTACCTCATAATTTTTCTTACGTTGAATTATAAACTTCCCTTTTATATAGAATTAATCTTTATTGTATGGGGTATATATCTATACATCATAGCAATCAAAGAATCATACGAAATAGATACAGGAATTGCGATAGGCATTTACTTTATTCCAATTATTATTGTATTTGTAGTTTTAATAATATA
>CAJXKN010000041.1 GCA_913055585.1 uncultured Caldisericota bacterium
GATGCTTCCGCATCCTCACTTGCCAGAGGCAAGGAAAGGAGTGCGCAATGGCGAAGAGAAGATGCTGAAACAAGACCTGGCGTAAAACAACCAGGGAAAAGAACAAAATGACGTTACTTAATCCTATATCCAACATTCATAATCCATCATCCATCATTCAACATTCATAATTCATCATCCTATATCTCAAATCCTAAATGCAGGATTCCGAAACAAGACCTGGCGTAAAACAACCAGGGAAAAGAGTGGAATGACCTCCCTTCTTACCGCTGATGCTTATGTCCCTAAATGAAAATGAGCGACTTGTTGAAGCTATCAAAATGGGTTTACTTTTCTTTAGCAAGTTTCAGCATTTCCCTCTTTAGTTCATTGGAGATTCTGAAATTCTCTCTTGTTAAGTCTTCTATAATTTCGCTAACTGAAGTAATTATTTTCTTTTCCTTTGCCTTTAGAATAATACCCAATGTTCCTGTAACTTTTAAGCCTAAGCCTTTTGCACTGTTTCTTGCTTTGTTATCATCCAATATAAGGAGTGAGTCTTCAGTTTCCAATCCTAAAGCAATTACTTCTGATTCTCCAGGGTCAAGATGCAGCTCAAGAATTCGCACTGCCTTTTGATTTCTCACTTTCTTAATCTGTACCCAGGTTTTAAGAGGTTCGCCAAATTCTTCTTTGACTTTTTCTGGAATCCATATCTCACCATACATATCTTTTAGCAAATTCAATCTTCTGATTCTGCTCAGGACAATCAAACAGCTTGTATCACTAATAATCTTACGCATTTTTTAAGTCTTCTTTTAATTCTTTTCTGGGATAATTAAAAACTGAGCCTCCAAATTTTCCTAATAGTTCTATAAAGGTTCTTTTAGAAACCTCTGCTACTGATGCTGCCTGTCCTAACGAAAGTATTGATTTTTCGTAGAGATATACTGCTACAGTAAATTTTATATCTTCGCTATCTACATAAGCAGTTTCTGGTAATTTTATTTTAAGCATTTTCATCTCTCTTCACCTCAATCCATTTTATCAGAAAATAAACACAAATCAACACGCACGTCATTGTATGAGTCACACACATTCCTAAATTTACAGGGGACAGATTGTCCAATCTTTTATGGGCTCTTTTAGTATTTCTTCCGCATCATCACCTGCCAGAGGCAAGGAAAGGAGTGCGCAATGGCGAATGGTTGTGCCACTGCAGACTTCGTTAGGAGCCGTAGCGCTTCCGCCACTGCGAGGCTGCGCTTTCTGCAGCCGTGGCAGTCTCAAGGTAATTGAATTTCATTTTTCTATCAGTGTTTTTATAACTTTTTGTACAAATCCTCCCATATCTCATTCATACTATTAATTAATTCAATCTTTTTCCTCCGTGGGTCTGCTTTGATTTGTTTTTCCCTTGAGACAGCATTGTAGTAATCATTAAATACTTCATAGTATACCAATTTATTAACATTATATCTTTTTGTGAAGCTTCTTGGTGCTAACTTATGTTTGTGCTCATATATTCTTCTTTTCAGGTTAGTAGTAACCCCTGTATAAAGCACATTGTTATTTTTATTCGTTAAGATATACACATAATACTGTTTGTTTTTCATCCATTAAGTCCCCATATAATATTAACAAATGCTGTTTTACTGCCAAGGTAGAGATTGCCACGTCGGATGCTTACGCATCCTCCTCGCAATGGCGAAGAGGAGATGCTGAAACAAGTAATGTCACCCTGAACTCGTTTCAGGGTCTATTCTTTTCAATACAAAAATATGAGATTCCGGACCAAGTCCGGAATGACAAGGAAAAAATAAAGGCAAGGAAAGGATTGCGCACTGTAACAATGAATTTTGTATAGAAAATTAAATGAAGCAACACAGGATAAATAAGTTCCCTTGTTGACTACTATTATAACTTATATATACTAATATTATGGAAAGAAAATCATTTTTAGGCATTGATTTTGGAGGAACAAAGATTAATTTTGTCCTTATTAAAAGCAGAGAGATTATTTATAAAACGAAAACTCCTACGGGCAAAATAAGTTCTGGCAAGGATATAGTAGAAAAACTTGCACTTGAAATAAAAAATATAGAAGAGAGAACTTCTATCATACCTTCTGCAGTAGGTGTCGGATTGGCAGGGATGGTTGATCATAAAAAGGGACGTGTTGTCTTTCTGCCAAACATTGGGAAAATCAAAGATTTTCCTTTCACGGAGAATCTTTCAGAAAAAATAGAACTACCAGTCTTCCTTGAGAATGATGTAAACACCGCGCTTATCGGAGAAGCTCAAATAGGAATAGCACAAGACAAAGAAGATGTAATTTTCATTGCAATAGGCACAGGCATAGGGGGAGCGATTCTTATTTCTCATAAACTCTATACAGGAAAAAATGGCCTTGCTGGTGAGATAGGGCATATTACTGTCCAGGAAAATGGCCTCCTCTGTAATTGCGGGAAAAGAGGGTGTCTGGAGACAGTTGCTTCAGGAAGCGGCATAGAACGTTATGTAAGGAAAAGGATTGAGAAGGGAGAAGAAACAAAAATTAAAAAACAAGAAATCACTGCAGAAAAAATAGCTGAATTTGCAAAGCAAGGTGACAAACTTGCAATTAAGGCATATACAAGGGCTTCGCACTATATAGGAAAAGTATGTGGCGGATTAGTAAATATATTTGACCCTGAAATGATTATCTTAGGCGGAGGCGTTACAGAATCAGGATTAATACTAAAAGGGGTAAAAAAAGAAATAAGGAAATATGCATTACCTGCATTACTCAAAAATACGGAAATTGTTACATCAATACTGAAAAATGATGCTGGAGCAATAGGCGCAGCATTTCTTGCACAGCTTAATGAATCAGGCAAAAATATCTATGCATAAAGCTGTTACTCTTCAATCATTTTTTTCTTTATTTCTTTTACTGCTTCTCCTATTCTTATCCTTAGAAGCCCTAGATTTACATCTTTTTCGGCAATCAATGCAAGAAAACCATTGCCTATATTGGCAAATATAATAAAGTTTAGATCAGTTTCAATAATAACCTCTTTAGCCTTGCCTACATTCAGTACTTTAGCCGTAGTAGTACTATTTCTAAAGTTACTTGCACACATTCCTGCAATAGCATCAGGGTCAACATCCGATGGAAACAATGAACTTATCATAAGTCCGTCATTACTCACCAGAGCTACCCCTTTAACACCTTCTATCTTGTTCAAACTCCTCAGTTGTTCTTCCATTTTATTCTCCTTCCCTGAATTATTTCAATACCGTGCGGTATTGCTGTTTTAATTATATCTAAAGATTCAATAACACCTTTGGGATTACCGGGTAAATTTATTATAAGTGTATTATTTCTAATTCCAGCAGTTTCTCTGGAGAGGATAGAATTTGGCGTTATTCTGAATCCCTCCATTCTCATTATTTCACCAAATCCCGGTGTTTCTTTCTCTATAACAGCACGTGTTGCTTCTGGTGTAACATCCCTCTTTGAAAAACCTGTACCACCACTTGTAAGAATCAAATCAACTTTTAACTCATCAGCATAGTAAATCATTTTTTGTTTGAGCTTATTAAAATCATCAGGGATAATGCAAGCATCCACCAATTTCCATCCCTGTTTTTTCAAAAAATCACTCACAACAGGGATTGTTTCATCCTTATTTATTCCCTTACTTCTTGTATCGCTTGCTATAATAAGAGCTACAGTAATCATACATACATAATACATAATTTTAAAATTTCATCAAGTTTTATCAAAAGCTCTTTTCTCAATAATCCTTTTTTTCCAGCTACCAGTTCTAAACCAGATGAACGCTGCAATAGAGATGACAACATTGCTTACAACCATTGCATAAAAAATGCCATTCGGCCCTATGTTCATCTTTATAGCCCATAGATATGCAAGCGGCAGGCGAATACCCCAGAGCCTCGTTGTATTTAAAACAAGGATGGGAAAGGTATGGCCTGAGCCGCTAAATGCTGAATTGAATGCAAACATAATACCAAAGAATGGCACAGAATACGATGCAATTCTGAATAGATTTACACCAACTTTTATTACTTCAGGATTATTAATAAAGAATCGTACAATACCTCCGCCGAATAAGAATGTGAGCGTGGCACCAGAGAAAAGAATCACTGCAATGATAATGACTGTCTTCCATACGATTTCTTCTGCACGTTTTACATTGTCCGCTCCCATATTCTGCCCTACCATTACCGTTGCTGCTTGTGAAAAGCCCATTGCTGGCACAGTGAGTAGAGAAATTATCCTATTCCCAATGCCGAACGCACTGATAACAGCAGAGCCAAAAGTATTTACAATGCCCATAAGAATCATAAAACCAATAGAAGTTGCCATTTGTCCAATTGACAGCGGAAAACCTATAGAGAATATCTTTTTCACAAATTTAAAATTCAATGAAAGATCTTTTATGTGTAAAGGAATTTCACTCTTATTTGAAAATAAATACCTTACCCCCAGATAAGCAGCAATGGCACGTGCAACATCCGTTGCAACTGCTGCACCCATTACTCCCATCTCAGGCATACCAACACCGAAAATCATTATTGGATCCAGAACAGTATTAATGAGGACAGAAAAAATATTAATTTTCATCGGAGTAACAGTATTACCCTTTCCTTGAACGATACCCTGGAAAGCAAGATACGTAAACATAAAAGGCATTCCTAAGAAGATTACCCTCATATAAACAAGCGTTGCATGAAATGCATCCTCTGGTGTATGGAGAAGTTTAAGAAGTGGCGGAGCAAAGATAAAGCCAATGATTGCTGAAGCGACACCTATAATTATCATAAGCAAGATTGTTGTGCCAGCAGATTGTTTAGCATCTCTATTCATCCTTGCTCCCGTATATTGAGCGACAAGGGTAGCGCCTCCTATTGATATGCCCATGGAAAAAGCGATAAAGACAAATGCTACATTAAATGTAATAGTTGGCGCAGTGAGAGCAATTTTCCCTAACTTGCCCAGCCAGAATGCATCAACGATGTTGTACAGAGTCTGGACAATATTGGAAAGCATCACAGGCAGCCCCAATACAAAAAGCTCCTCTACAATGGAGCCATTTATTAAGTCAGGTTTTTTATTTAATACTTTAAACAATTTTTTCATTTATCTCTCTTCTCCAAAAGATTATGCTATCATAAATATAGATTTTAGCAAACAGAAGTTGCTTGACTTACAAAAAGCAGTATAATCTTAATATGAAGATACATATACTTACAATTTTTCCCGAGCTCTTTCAATGCATCAGAAAAGAGGGGATTATTAAAATTGCAGAGGAAAAAGGATTATTAACGCTTTATCTGCACAATCTGCGCGATTTTACAGAGGATAGCCACAGGACAACGGATGATACGCCTTACGGTGGCGGTGCTGGTATGGTAATGCTTGTAAAGCCAGTCCTCAAAGGCATAGCAGAAATTGAAAAAGAATTTGGCAAAACTTACAGAATCCTGCTCAGTCCTCAGGGAGAGCAATTTACTCAAAGAACTGCCAAATTTTTGAAGGATAAGGATAATCTTTTATTTATTCCTGCTCATTATGAAGGTATGGATGAAAGGGTAAATAGAGCAATGGATATGGTACTCTCTACTGGTGATTACATAGTAAGTGGTGGAGAGATACCTACAATGCTTGTTATAGATGCTGTTGTACGTCTCATACCAGGTGTGCTGGGAAACAATGCTTCCCTGAGTGAAGAGACTTTTGAGAACAATCTGCTTGAATATCCACAGTATTCACGCCCGCAAGAATTCAATGGCGAGAAAGTGCCTGATGTACTTCTTTCGGGACATCACGAAAACATAAGGAAATGGCGACTAAAAGAATCGTTGAAAAGAACTTTGATAAAGCGGCCCGACCTCCTGTTGAAAAAAGAGTTTTCAGAGGAAGAGAAAATGCTTTTAAGAGAAATTAAAAAAGAGCTGGAAGAAACGCTAAAGGCAGTGCTTAGCAGATGAAACTATATACCGTATTACTGCACTATCCTGTGTACAACAAAAATGGCGAGATTATTGTAACGAGCATTGTAGTACATAATATCCATGATATGGCACGTGCTGGAAAAACATTTGGAGTAAAAAATTTCTACATCGTTCAGCCGTTTGTACAGGAGAGAAAAATTGCAGAGCGGATAAAAAAATTCTGGCAAACAAAAGGAAAGAAATATAACAGTAATAGAAGTGAAGCAATTGCAATTGTAAAACTTAAAGAGAGTTTTGAAGAAGTAGTACAGGATATTGTAAAAGAAGAAGGTAAAATGCCTATTATTATAGGTACATCTGCTCAGGAAAAAAAAGATAAAAAAATGGTTAGTTTTGAGAAAATGCAGGATGTACTCAAGGAGGATGATCCTGTCCTTATCGTTTTTGGTACAGGCTGGGGCATTGCAAAACCTGTAATGGAAAAAATAAATTTCTTTCTCCCTCCGATAAAAGGTACAGGCGCATTCAACCATCTTTCAGTGAGAAGTGCATATGCTATTATACTGTACCGATTGACTAATACTTATTGATAGATTGTCTTAAGCAGACAAACATTGATATGAGATTCTGAACAATGTCACCCGAACTTGTTTCAGGATTGTTTCAGGGTGAGAGAGTTGTCATTGTTTTTTTCTTTTAGGAATTTTTGGGGAATGGTTGGCATTTAGGAAATGGTAAGTTAATACTACGATAAGTTTAGGCAGCATATAGGTCTAAATGGGTTAACTCCTTATGAGAAGTTAAAAGAACTGCAAGGAGAGAATATTTCAAAAGACTTTAAAGTTCCTAATGTTTACCCTCTTGACAAAAATTTTTAATTTTGGTATACATAAAAGTGATAGAGAGTTTTGTAGTTACCCAATTTAGGGAACACTACAAAACTCCATATAATTGTTTCAAAGGAGGACTTGGTGAAAAGAAAAATAAGTTTTGCAAAGATTTTCATTCTTGGGCTTGGGTTTTTTGGTATCTCTATTATTTGGTCTCTTTACAACTCCGATGTTCCCTTAATTCTTAATTTACGCTATCACCTTTCTTACTACCTTATAGGTTGGGTAATGAATCTTGACAACGTTCTTGCAATTACCATTATTCCACTTTTTGGAGCTCTTTCGGATAGGATAAATACAAAAATTGGAAAGAGAATGCCTTTTATTATAACGGCACTCCCAATTGGCGCAATATTTTTTATCCTTTTACCATATGCTTCAAACTATCCTTTCTATATGTTCTTCATTACACTGTTCTTTATGAACTTATCTATGGCAATTGCTAGAGCACCAGTCATTGCACTTATGCCTGATGTTGTGCCTTCAGAAGAGCTTTCCCCCGCAAACGGTGTAATAAACTTTATGGGGGGCTTTGGTTCACTTCTTGTATATTTTGTTTTGGGGAGAATTTCTTCGGCAAATAGGCAATTAGGTTTTTCGCTTGCAGGAGTAATCCTAATTATTTCAGTTATAATAATTTTCTTGACAATCAGGGAAAAAAGGGATACAATCTATGAGACTGAAGCAAAACCAAGCGAACCGGTATTCACACAACTTGGAAAACTGTTTAAAAAAGGAAACCTTTCTCTGATTTTTGTGCTCTTGTCAATTCTCTTTTGGTTTGTTGCCTTTAACTCTATTGAGACATTCTATGTTGTTTATATGGCAAAAGAAGCTGGGCTTTTGGAACAGACAGCAGAAAAATTAGCAAAGTTTAACCTCGGCATATTTTCTCTTTCATTTATGATATTTGCACTTCCATCCGGATATTTAGCAAGGCGATTCAAGAGAAAAAATGTAATCCTTACAGGACTGATAGGGCTTATTACAGCTTTCGGTCTTATTACTCTTCTTAAAAGCATAAGTCTACACAAATATCTTTTTGTAATTGGTGGAATATTCTGGGCATTTATCAACATTAACTCTCTTCCAATGGTGCTTGATTTGGGAACACATGAATTACAGGGCACATACACTGGGTTTTACTACTTCTTCTCCCAACTTGCAAACATCATCGCTCCTCCTTTAGCAGGTTTTATATCAGATAAGGCTCACACCACTTTTGTTATATTCCCATTTGCAATTGTATTTTTAGTCTTTGCAACAATATTTATGTTTAATGTAAAAGGGGGTGAAGCAATTGAGAATACTGGGGCATAGAGGGTATATATACGAAGTAGAAAATACAATTAAAAGTTTCGAAAAGGCATTTGAACTTGGTGCAGATGGTGTTGAGCTTGATACTCAATCCACTTCTGATGGAGTTGTTGTTGTATCACACGATGAAAACCTCAAAAGACTCATAGGCTATGATTTCCATATAAATGAACATACAATTTCTGAGTTAAAAGATATTAGAATTGATGGGAACCCAATTCCTACACTTGAAAGTGTTCTTGAGATTGCAAAGAGTAAAAACAAGCTGGTAGACGTAGAAATAAAAAATCCTAAAGACCTTGAAAAAGTTGCTCATATTGTAGAAAGTTTTAACGTAGACCTCTTCTTTATTTCTTCTTTCTATCACGATGTAATGTTTGAAGGGAAAAAGGCCTTTCAAACCCTAAAATTTGCCTACATCTATGCTCACAAACCAAAAGATATCTCCCAGTATGCAAAAGAAATTGATTTTCTGAAACCATATATTGAATATCTCACTGAGGATTACAAAGTCTTTGCATCAATCACCATCCCGTGGACTGTTAACGAGAGAAGAGGTTTTGAATTCGCAAAGGCACTTAACGTATTTGCAATAATAACCGATGTTGTTGATGTGATGCTTAGTTCTGAGAGTCTAACGATGAACGAGAAAAATATATATGCTACATACTTGAAAAGTGCAATAGTAAAAGAAGAAAGCTCAAAAGAAAAGGGCATAATTACACTTTTAAATAGAATGATAAATCTTCACGTTGACGGCATTTACCTGAATGGTAAGCTTCTTGATATTGGAAAACCATATCCTTTTGTTTTTCCTGTTTCTGAAAAAATAATTCTAAACCTTGGAAAGCCTGAAAAGAATGCAATAATTACCATAAAAACAAAGGAAACAGGAAATATCTCAATGGAGGTTTACGACCTATTGAACTTTGAATAATAGCTTGTGTTCTAAGAGATTTTCATTTTTGCCTTCTAACTGCGTTAAAACAAGGGCTTGTTGTTTATTTATTCTTGGAATATATGTATAGCGTGAATTTAAATAATTTTGATATATTTGTTTTATTTGTGCTTTGAAAAACAACCCGTTAGATATTTTAATTGCACTAAAGAGGCGCAACCTTAACAAACCAGTTGTGAAAAAGCTTTTACGAGTGTCCTTAAATCATTAGGCTGATGGATAGGAAAATATTTTCAAATCTATCAATTCACTTATGCAATAAAGATTAATTTCAAAGTAAAAGAGACTCTCAATTAGAAATTATGGATCTCATCCTGGATAAATCTTCATCTTTTTAGTAAAAATTGGATCAATTTTTAGCTCCAATTTGACAGTTCACACCATATCTCAAAACATAGTTTATTGTATGTAAAAGTACTGGGTTTTTTCATTCATAGATACACGTCATCACTTTTTCTAATCCTTAATAAACAGTCATTAATACTAACTCTTTTTAACTTTTTTTGATACTATAAGTGTCAAAGTGGAGTTAATCCTATATACAACATTCATAATTCATAATTCAACATTCATCATTCAATATCCTATATCCCAAATCCTATATACGGGATTCCGAAACAAGACCTGGCATAAAACAGCTAAGAAAAAGGGCAGAATGTCAGGATAGAAACAAAGGCAGGTATTCTAATTAGAGAGGGGATACTTGCATAGGGGCACAATCCCCCATATTAACTGTTAGAGTAAATTTTGAATTGTGTCAAACTGAGCTTGGTATATAAGCCTTAAATGTGATAAAATGTTTGTATGAAAAGAAACATTAAATGCATAATATTTGATATGGACGGGACGCTTTTTGACGCACCTTATGATTGGGAAGCAATCAAAAAAACACTTAAAGTGCCAAAAGAAAAAACCATTCTTTCGTACATCGCAGGTCTCCCCACACAGCTGAAAAAAGAAAAAATGCAGTTACTTGAATCATTTGAAACAGAAGCAACTGAAAAAGGAAGATTAAAAAAAGGCGTAAAAAAGCTGCTTAAAATACTTAAAGCAAAAAATATAAAGAGGATTCTTTTAACG
>CAJXKN010000042.1 GCA_913055585.1 uncultured Caldisericota bacterium
ATTTCAGGGTCTTTTAATTTGAGGGGGTTAAAAAGCACCCCCTCAATGCTCCCCCCAAAAAAGATAAAAAACAAAGAAAAGGAAAAAGAGGGATTCTGAAACAAGTTCAGAATGACGAACAAAAGCGAGATGCTGAAACAAGACTTGGCACAAAAACGACCAAGGAAAGGAATGCAGAATGACAATATTGTATCACCTCCTTTTAAAAATTTTCATATAGATTTTTAATGGTTCGATTCGGAATGTTGACAAAATTGTAACTCATTGTAAAATTTAACCAACGAAAGAAGGTGAAAAAAATTGAACAGTAAAGATATAAGAGAAAATTTTCTTAGATTTTTTGAAGATAGAGGACATCTGAGGCTCAGTAGCGCTTCTCTTATTCCTCAGGACCCAACGCTTCTTTTTACTGCTGCAGGAATGGTACCCTTAAAAGCATATTTTCTTGGAGAAGAGATACCACCAAACAGGCGTATAACAACCGTGCAAAAATGCCTTCGCACAAATGATATAGAAAATGTTGGATATACTGCGCGGCATCACACGTTCTTTGAGATGCTTGGTAATTTCTCCATTGGCGATTATTTCAAAAAAGAAGCAATACAGTGGGCGTATCAATACGTAACAGAAGTTTTAAGTTTACCAGAGAAGCGTCTCTGGATTACAGTATATAAAGACGACATGGAGTCAAGAGAAATCTGGAGAAAGGTAGGAATTCCTGATGAAAGAATTATTTCTTTGGGCGATGATGACAACTTCTGGACGATGGGTCCGGTAGGTCCATGCGGACCCTGCTCTGAGATCTATTTTGATAGAGGTATAAGAAAACCTTCCGAAGAAAAACAACTTCCAGGTGATGAAGGAGAGAGATTCTTAGAATTCTGGAACCTTGTCTTTACTCAATTTGATAGGCAGCCCGATGGTACATTAAAACCACTACCCAGAAAAAATATTGATACAGGTATGGGACTTGAAAGGATGACAAGCATTATGGAAGATACTCAAACGGATTTTGAAACGGATCTCTTCTTACCCATAATAAAAAAGATTGAGGAGATGAGTGGAGAAGAATATAATGTGGATGAAACGAAAAATCGTTCCTTCCGTGCCATATCTGATCATATACGTGCCGCATCCTTCCTCATTGTAGATGGCCTTGTACCGAGTAATGAAAAAAGAGGTTACGTATTGAGGCGTTTAATAAGAAGAAGTGCTCTTTTTGGTAGAGCAATAGGACTTACAAAGCCATTTTTATATGAACTCGTCCCTGTTGTTAGAGAAACACTTGGTGCAGTGTACCCTGAACTGGAAAAGAATGAAAAGAACATTATTGAGAATATCAAGAGTGAAGAAGAACGTTTTAATGTTACCGTGAATGCAGGATTTGAGTATTTCAAAGAACAGTATAAAAAGGTTAAATCATCTCAAAAAGATGAGTTTCCTGCAAAAGACATTTTTTATCTGTATGACACATTGGGTTTCCCTATAGAACTTACAGCAGATTTACTGAGGGAATATGGGCTTACTTTTGATAAAAATAAAGTCAATGCTTACATAGAAGAGCAGAGAGAAAGAGCACGAAAAGCATTCAAAGGGAGAATAAGTTTTACTGAGCGAGTAAACTTTGGCAAAGTGAAAGAAAAGATAGGAGAAACGAGTTTTGTCGGGTACGATACATTTTCAGAAGATGCTTTGGTAATAGGTTTATTAAAAAACGGAGAGCTTGTTAGTCAATCAAATTGTGGAGAAGTTTCTATTATTCTTGACAAAACACCTTTCTATGCAGAGAAAGGTGGACAGGCAGGCGATAGAGGTATTATAGAAAATAAAAATTTTAAGTTTTTAGTGAAGGATACGCAAACGCCAATAAATGGTTTGATCATACATATTGGGGAAATAAAAAATGGCAGTGTTAAAATAGGAGATGCCGTTAAAGCATCTGTAGATAGTGAAAGAAGAGCTGCTATTATGCGTGCTCATACATCCGTACATATATTGCAGGCTGTGTTGAGAAAAACATTTGGAGAAAATATTAGGCAGCAAGGTTCAGCTGTTTATCCTGATGAGTTTCGGTTTGATTTTAATTTCTCAAATAGGATTGATACAAAAGATTTGCTTGAAATAGAAAAAGAAATGAATAAGATTATCTTAAAAGCCCTACCTGTAAATACAAAGGAGATGCCCATTGAGAAAGCAAAAGAGACAGGCGCTCTGGCATTCTTTGGTGAAAAATACGGAAGTATCGTAAGGGTTGTAGAAATTCCTAATATAAGCAAGGAATTCTGTGGAGGAACGCACGTATCAAACACCAGTGATATCCACCTCGTTGTGCTTACCTCATTTAAGAGCGTTGCATCGGGTATAAGAAGGATTGAAGGCCTTTCAGGAGAAAAAGCCTATCAATATCTTTGTAAACAAAGAATGACCTTAAAAGAGATAGCAAAAACTTTATCTTCTGATGAAGCATCCGTTGTAAACCGTACAAGAGAGATCTTAACTGAAAGGAAAAAACTGCAGCGTGAGTTTCAGAATCTTCAATTAAAGCTCATTCAGTATGAATTGGATAACATCAGTTTAATTGCAGAGCGTAATGGTATCCCTTTCTATTTTAACGAATTTCATTCTGTTACATTAACTGAATTGCGTAAAGCTTTTGACATAGCAAAGAAAAAAATCAAGAACGGTATTGTACTCTTTAGCTCGAATAAAAACGGAAAAGTATTTTTGCTTGTAGGAAAGCTATCCAATGAAAGTATATCAAGTATTGATATCTTTAATGAAATTTCTTCTCTGTTTGGAATAAAAGGGGGAGGTAATGATCGTTTAGCGCAGGGAAGCGGGAGCAAACGGATAGATAAAGAGATGCTCAAGAGGATTATACAGAAAGCAATTTAAGATGGAAGAGAAAAGTATAATTATCGCTCTTGACGTGGGAACAGGGAAAATCGGGGTTGCTATGAGTGACCCTCTGCGTATAGGGGCAAACCCCGTTGCAGTGATTGCAAGAGACGGTAATGAATTTGAAGAGATTAAAAAAATAGTGGAGTCTCATAATGCAGATACTATTATTGTAGGATTTCCTAAAACACTGCGTGGAGAAGTAGGGAGACAGGCAGAGAAGGTACTTGAATTTACGAATACTTTGAGGACATATCTAAACAATAAGGAAATTATCCTCTGGGATGAGCGTTTTACCAGTGTTATAGCGCACAGGATGTTCAAAGCCCTGGGTATCAGGTCAAAAAGGGAACGTCTCATAAAGGATGCTGCTGAAGCTATACTCATTTTACAGAGCTATTTGAACTACATAAGGAGGAAAAGAAAATCAGGCGATTCAGGGGGATAATTATAATTATTATAGCTCTCATTACCGTTATAGTTTTGCTAATTGAGATTTATCCAATGCTTATTACGGGTAAATATGCAGGTACGCTGAGTATTCCAAAGGATAATACAACAAAGAAGATAGCTCTTTTGCTAAAAAAAGATAATTTTATTCTTGACCCGGTGGGTTTCTCGGTGATTGTAAGGCTTAAAGGAGATGAAAAGGCTTTAAAAAGTGGAGAGTATAACCTTAAAAATATTCACACTGTTTTTGACATTATAGATACTCTTAAAAAAGGTGTACTACCTGAAGAGATAAAAGTTACAATTCCTGAAGGTTTTACTGTGAAAGACATTGCAGAAAGACTTTATGAAAAAGGTGTTATAAAAGATAAAAATTTATTTATAAAGGATGCAAAGCCATACGAAGGATACTTGTTTCCTGATACCTATATGTTTATTAATAATATGAAGGATGCCGATATTATTAATAAAATGAAGACGCGTTTCAAAGAAGTCCTGCCAAAAGATATAGAAGAAAAGGAAAAGGAAAAAGGACTTACATTGAGAGAAGTAGTGATACTTGCGTCTATTGTAGAAAAAGAAGCACGTTTTGATCAGGACAGGCCTCTTGTAGCAAGTGTATTTTTGAATAGATTGAAAATAGGAATGAAGCTTGAAGCAGACTCTACCATCGTTTATTTGCTGCCAGAGCATAAACAGGAGCTTTCAGAAAAGGATATGGAGATAGATTCTCCGTACAATACATATAAGTATAAGGGGCTTCCGCCGGGACCTATATGTAATCCAGGTCTTAAATCAATTCTTGCTGTATTGAATGCACCTCACACAGATTATTATTATTTTATTACAACACCTGAGGGGAAAGGAGTATTTGAAAAGACTCTACAGGAGCACAATAGAGATATTGCAAAGTATTATGGAGGATAACAAAATAAAAGAAAGAGAGGTTATAAAAAAGGTTTTTGTAAAGAAAGCGTGCATCTGGTTTGTTCAGGCTTTGCTTGAAGATACAGGCCTTGTTTCGCTTTCTCTGGGAAGTGGTGAAGAAATTACTATTTTTTACGACAAAAAGGTAGAGAAAGAAGTTATAAATTTTTTTAAGGATGCTGAACAATTCTGTGATTTTGAATTTTATCAGGAAAGATTATAATGATATAAAGGAGAGCGAAGCGTATGAGTGCACTTTTTGGAAAGAAAGATTACAAAGCAGTTTTTGAAAAGCTTTTATCAAAAGATGAGTTTGATGCTGCACTTTCATATGCAGTTAAAACAGGTGATACTCTGTATGATAAAGGCGAGATAAGAAAAGCTTTGGAAGTATATCTTGATTTATTGGAAGCATGCAAAGGTAGAAAAATAATTGACGATTCATTTTACGAAAAAATTTACGAAAAAATTACTCCGCTCTTTTTTGAATTAGAAGAATTTGAAAAAGGCATTCATTATGCGCTTCTCCTTATAGATGAAAAACTTAAACATAACGAAGAAAAAGATGCGATAGAAATCTTAAATGATTTAAAGAGCAATTTTCCTGAAAATATGGATATTGCAAAGGAAGCTATCAAAGTATATACCCATATTGGTGAATTGGAAAAAGCTTTTGATATAGTAGACGAACTTATTAAAACGCAGGGAAGTAAGATAGAACTCATTGAAATTGCAGGCGAGCTCCTTTTTGACTTAAAGAGGTATGATGACGCAGAAAGTTATTTTAGAGTACTGGAAAGGATGGACCCAGACAATGAAATGGCGAAAAAGAGACTCAGTGATATTGAAGAGCTCAAGGCAAGTAAACCAGAAGTGAAGCGTATAGAAATGCCTCAGCAGGAAAAAATAAGAAAAATAACTACAGTAGAGAAAGAGGAGAGTAAAGTAGAGGAAAAAGTGCCCGAGGCAGAAGTGAGGCACATAGAAATGCCTCATACTTTTGTTAATGACCCTGAATATATAACAGCGCTTAAATACGCAAATAATGACAATGAAGAAGAAGCAAAAAGATTGCTTTTTAACGTTGCAGAAAAGTATAAAAAGATAAATCCTGTAGCAGCAGAGTATATATATAGCAAAATTCTTTTTATGGAACCGAGTAATATAGAAGCAATAAGAGAGATTTCTCATCTCAATGAAAACAGCAAAGAAGAAGCAATTTTTTACTTGAAGAGAGCACTGAAATATACAAATGGAGAAAAGAGGCTTGATATTCTTAAAGAGCTTACAACTCTTTTGCCAGATGATATAAAACTAAAAAAGACAATTTATAACAATCTTATTAATCTTGGTAAAAAAGAAGAGGCTGTATCTATGTTTTTCAAAATAGAAGAAGCTGAGCCGAATACAAGTAATATTGCATTATCTCTTCTTCCTCTCATTAAAGAAGATGTGCAGTATTTAACAAAAGTCAGTACATTCTTTAAGAATAAAGGTATAAATGATGATGTAGCATTCCGCTATTTTTATACAACAGGGAAGATACTGTTCAATATGGGAGAGAAGGATAGAGGTATAGAATGGCTTATGATGGCACACAAAATCAATAAACTGCCGCTTGATGACTACATAGAAATAGGGAATTATATTTCTCATATACCCGGTGCTTCAGAAAAAAATGCTATTGCAAGCTCTCTTTATGGCTATATAGATAGTATAAAGGACACTTTTAAAGCAAAGCAGGTAGTAAAGTTACTAATGGAATTGTCCCCTCATAATGAACAGTACATCTCGAAAGAACTTAATCTGTTGGAAAAAGAAGGTAATGTAAAAGAATTAGCGGAAGCACTCTTAAAATTTGTTGAAAAAAGCCCTGTTCGTTATGCTGATACAGTGTATGAATTAACAGAGAAAGTTATGGACCAGCTTAGTACGGAAGATCTTTTAAAAATAGCTCATTTCCTTAAAGAAGCAGGAGATTCTCAATCTTCAATTAAAGTATATAACACAATACTTGAAAGAGAGCCAGATAACAAAGAAGCTCTGCTCAGTACATTTGTTGCACATCTTGAAAACGGGCAAGCAGAGAATATTGTAAGTTTTTTTGATAAATTTGCCCCTTCACATATATTTGCTTCATCCCTTGGAAATAAAATCAAAGAATACAGGGAAAAAAGAGCAGAAAATCCTTCGGATTACAACATACATTATATTTTAGGCTTTTTATACTTTGCTGAAGAAAGGTATGAAGAAGCGATTGCATCTTTTCAATTTGTAGTACGTTCAAAACATTACATTCCACTTATGTCTCTATTTATAGGAATGAGTTTTGATAAAATAGGTCTTTCAGATTTTGCTGCAAAGCACTATGAAATAGGCCTTTCCTCAAAAGATGTATCTAAGGAAATAAAAGTGCGCCTCCTGTATCAATTAGCGCTCTACAAAAAGGAGAAGAAACAAATCACAGAATGTAGAGATTTACTTGAGCAGGCAGTACAAATTGATCCGCAATTTAAGCCTGCAAAGGAAGCCCTTTTATCCATACCGGGGGAAGGAAAAGTCATACCAATTAAAGGAGAAAAGAGATAATGCTTTCAATAAAAAATAGTAAGCTTGGACAGATACTCTTAAGAGAAAAATTTATTACAGATAACGAATTAAAAGAAGCTTTGGATATTCAAAAGGTAACTCATGAACCTCTATTAAAGATTCTTGAAGATATGGGGTCTATTACAGAAGTACAGGCAGCCCAGGCATTAGGCGAACAATGGGGGATGCCATATGTAGATCTTGCAAACTACCCTGTTGACAAGAAAAGCCTGCATAATTTAGACCCAGATAAAGCAAAGTATTACGGTGTCTTTTTATTAAAAAAAGAAGATGGTAAAATGCATATAGCTATTGCAGATCCTACAAATATTGAGGCTATAGATTATTTAAGGCTCACTCTGGGTGAAAACATTGTCTTTTATGTAACTACCCGCGCAAATATAGATCAAGCCATTGAGAAGTATTATGAGATGGAAGACGTGGTAAAAAGAGCAGAAGAAGAGGTAACAACTGATAATCCTGAAATTGTAGAAGAAGAGGAAGTTGATATTGCAAAGCTCAAAGAGATGGGAGAAGAGGCGCCTGTTATAAGAATTGTAAACAACATTATGTCAGCAGCAATTCTTGAGCGTGCATCTGATATCCATGTAGAGCCTCTGGAAAAAAGTTTGCGTGTACGCTATAGAATAGATGGTATCTTGCATGAGCGTCAAAGTCTTCCAAAAGCGATACAGCCAGGTGTTATATCCCGCCTTAAAATTTTATCCCATATGGACATAGCAGAACATAGAATACCTCAGGATGGGAGGATTACTTTAAAATTCAAAGGGAGAAGTATTGATTTTAGGGTTTCGTCACTTCCAACAGTATACGGTGAAAAAATTGTCTTAAGAATATTAGATGCAAGTAAAGCACTCTTGCCCCTTGAGAAATTGGGCTTTTCATCAGAGAATCTGGAAAAATTCAAAGAAATCATAAGTCAGCCATATGGAATGGTGCTTATATCAGGTCCTACAGGCTCAGGTAAAACTACCACCCTGTATTCTGCCTTGACGAGGTTGAATACACCAACAACAAACATCGTTACAGTAGAGGATCCTGTTGAATATCACTTGAAAGGAATTAATCAGGTACAGGTAAATGTTAAAGCAGGTTTAACTTTTGCTAATGCACTACGCTCCATATTAAGGCAGGACCCTAACATCATACTGATAGGCGAGATCAGGGATAAGGAAACCGCACAAATAGCTATAGAAGCAGCTCTTACAGGCCACCTTGTATTCGCTACAATCCATACAAACGATGCAGCATCCATTCCTACACGTCTTATTGATATGGGAGTGGAACCTTTTCTTGTTGCTTCAACTCTTATTGGTGCCACCGCACAGAGGCTTGTAAGGAAGGTATGCAAATCCTGTAAAGTGAAGTACAATCCTCCCAAGACCATTCTGGAACATATTGGTTTAGACATGGCTCTTCTGAAAGATGCAACATTCTATAAAGGAGAAGGATGTGATGAATGCAACCATACTGGGTATAAGGGACGAGTAGCTGTGCAGGAAATTCTTCCTATCACACCAGAGATTCAAAAGCTCATTATGAAACGTGCTGGGGCAGGTGAAATTAAAAAAGTGGCAAAAGCACAGGGAATGAAAACACTTCTTGATGATGCACTTACAAAAGCTATGGAAGGCATCACAACTATTGAAGAAGTCTTAAGGGTTATTTCTACTATAGAGGTGCAGGAATGATAAGCTTAAATGACCTTCTTAAACTTACAGTTGAAAAGGGTGCATCTGATTTACATCTTACTGTAGGTTTGCCACCCGTATTGAGGATTAATAAAGAGCTTGTTTTCGTAGGAGAAGAGAGACTTACACCTGAAGATACCGCTGAAATGCTTTTTTCAATTATGAGAGATGACCAGAAAAAGGCGTTTAAAGAAAAAAGAGAATATGACTTTTCATTTGGATTAAAAGGATTAGCACGTTTTAGAATAAATGTATTTTATCAGAGAGGTTCTGTAGCTGCAGCATTCAGGAGAATCCCATTTGAGATACCAGCTCTTGACTCTCTCGGTGTACCTAAAATAGCTCATGATATTATTGAGCATGAGAGAGGATTTGTTCTCGTTACAGGTCCTACAGGTCATGGAAAATCTACAACACTTGCTGCAATGATTGATGAAATAAATATGAAAAAATCCAAGCATATTATTACAATTGAAGACCCAATTGAATATCTTTTCCAGCACAAAAGGTCTGTTATTGTTCAAAGAGAATTAGGATCTGATACATTCTCTTTTCCTAATGCACTGCGTGCAGCTTTGAGAGAGGATCCTGATGTAATTCTGGTAGGAGAAATGAGGGATTACGAAACAATGGCTACTGCCCTCACAGCTGCAGAGACTGGTCATCTTGTATTTGCCACACTACATACCAATTCCGCTGCTCAATCCATAGATAGAATTGTAGATGTTTTTCCTCCACATCAGCAGGCACAGGTAAAAGCACAGTTAGCAGCAGTATTACTTGCCACATTTTCACAGCAGCTCATTCCACGTGCAGATAACAATGGGCTGGTCCTTGCTACGGAAGTGCTCATCGCTACACCTGCTGTGAGGAATCTTATAAGAGAAGGAAAAACTTTTCAAATTCCCTCATTAATTCAGACGGGTGCTGATATAGGTATGCAAACAATGGAGCAATCCTTAAAAACTTTGGTAAACAAAGGTATGATTACGTATGAACAGGGCATAAGATATGCGTTTAACAAAGACAGTTTTGTAAATCTTATGGGTAGGTGATGGGATGCCTACATTTTCTTATAAAGTAATTGAGCCTTCTGGACGCCAAAAATTGGGTAAGATGGATATGAATAGTTCTTCAGAAGTAGCTAATGCTTTAAGGGAAAAAGGTTACCGTATTATATACATAAGGGAAGCAAAAGGTTTTGGAATAAGTAAAATTTCTAATAAAGAAACATCTAAGAACAAAAGCATTTTTTCAAGATTATCAAAAATTTCGGTAAGAGAACTCTCTATTTTTACAAATCAGTTTGGCACAATGCTTAATGCAGGATTATCCATTT
>CAJXKN010000043.1 GCA_913055585.1 uncultured Caldisericota bacterium
CGGGACTTTTTTCTTCACACTTCTATATACATCAGTTACCCCAATAGGGTCTTTCCAGGGATCGAAACGAGAAACCTGAAGAAGGATCGGCTTGAAAGGATTTACACCATACCTAATCACAACATTTTTTATTTCTCCCTCAGTAAGCTCTTTATTCTTCTCAGAAAAGGGATCAATAGAGGGGTATATAATTGTACTATTCTTTTCACAGTTCATACCCTTTGCAAATGTATGTGTACTAAAAATTGTTCCATCATACAGAGGCAAAAATTGCCTTACAAAATCAGTTGCTTCACCAAAGGGGGAAGAGGTATCAATATGGCAACGCCATAACCATTTTGTCTTTTTATTTTTTGAAAACATAGGAAGAGCCATTGGCTGAGGATCGTGTACCACGACAACATCAAAATCTTCTCTAAACTCCTCTGCATTTTTTGCACTGACTATGGTGTAATATTTTCTTTCTTCATTACTTATACTTCCTTCTTTTCCTTGAAGCATATTATGAAGTTTCTTTGTAATATTAAAGAATTTTCCATCACCATCAATTGTGTACCAATGTATATCCACGCCAGTCGCTTTCAAGAGTGGAACTACAGAATAAAGTAATTCTGCAACACCGCCTCCAAAAGAGGTTGAGTTTACAAAAGCAACTCTTAAACCATGCAAATCTTCAGATAAATTCTTAAAGATCAGTTTATCCTTACCACTGAAATATTCGGTGTATCTTGTTAAATTCCCTTTTTTTATGCCTACCTCTTTCATTGTCCCTCCAATAATTATACCCTCATAATTAAAGGTACGTCATTTTTTATATTTAATTATAAATATAAAAAAAGTTTTTGTCAAGAGTGAGAATTGAACCCTGATATTCCATTCTTTCCCCTGTAAATGAATATGCACTAACTATTTTATCGTTTTTGTTATTATAGCTTAATTACAGTACAAAACGGTTATTTTTGTGTAATAATAAATGCAAAAAGAATTGCTCAATTTATGGATGGAGCTTCCGCAAGCTTTTTAACAATTCCAAATTTCTCCTATACCCTTCCTCGCCTCCTGGCACTTCAAGTATTCCTGGCACATCTTTAAACTTAGGATCATTAACCAGCAGCTCAAATCCTTTTATTCCTATGAGCCCTTTTCCAATTTCTGCATGTCTATCCATCCTTGAGCCCAATTCCCTTCGAGAATCATTTAAATGAAATGCTCTTACTTTGCTTATGCCTACTGTTCTTTCAACTATTTTAATGGTATTATTATAGCTCTCTTCATTTCTTATATCATACCCTGCAGCGAATATATGGCAGGTATCTATGCATACGCCAACCCTTTTATGATTTTTGACATGTTGAATAATGTATTCAATTTGCTCAAATTTATAGCCTATATTCGTTCCTTCTCCTGCCGTTGTCTCAAGAAGAAGCATTGTTTTCCGTGCGCTACTCTTCTGAAAAACTTCATTGATGCTCTGTACTATTCTTTCTAATGCATATTCTTCTCCTTTTCCTCTATGTGCCCCTGGATGGAAGACAAGATAAGGAATACCCAGGCTTTCCGCACGTTCAAGATCCCTTGAAAGATCATTGATTGAACGAATAAGTATCTCATCATTCGGGCTTGCAAGATTAACAAGGTAAGAAGAATGAACCGTCCCAGGTATAATTCCAGTCTTTTTCAAATTCTCCTTAAATTTTTTTATTTCTATTTCTTTCAGTTTCGGGATTTTCCACTGCAACTGATTTTTTGTGAAAATCTGCATTGTCTCGCAGCCGATTCTCTTTGCACGAAGTGGCGCATTGGATACCCCTCCTGCAATAGAAATATGCGCTCCTAATATCATCTATCCTTTTATAACAATCAGAGGTTCACTTTTTGCAACAAGATTTGCAAGCCTGTAATATAAAATAGGCTTTATAACTTCATCTACATCTTTATAAGCATCTGGAGCCTCTTCTCTTACAATCCTTTTATCCTTTGCCATTAAAGTTATTTTATTCTCCTGCATTTCTCTAACAACCCCTTCAAAAGAAATTTGTTTGAGAGCTTTGTGCCTACTCATAATTCTTCCTGCTCCGTGTGCAACACTTCCAAACGTTTCATTAATAGAATTTTCTGCACCGACTAATATATAGGAGCCTACTTTCATATTGCCTGGCAAAAGGACAGGCTGTCCTGTTTCCATATACTTTCTGCCTAATTCTTTGCATTTTGGAGGAAATGCACGTGTTGCCCCTTTTCTATGCACAAGCAGGAGCCTCTCATTACCATTAATTTTATATTTTTCAAATTTTGCAATGTTATGAGCAACATCATACAAAAGCTCCATTCCAAGATTTTCAGGTGAATCCTTCAACAGACCAGAAAATGAAAGCCTTACAAAATATGTGATGATTTGCCTATTCACCCATGCATAATTTGCAGCCGCTGACATTGCCTTAAGATATGCTTTAGCTTCGGAAGAAGCAATAGGTATAGAAACAAGATCCCTATCTATAAGAGGGATATGGAATTTTTCCATTTTATCCCTCATTAAGTTTATATAATCCGTTGCAACTTGGTGGCCCAAACCTCTTGAGCCTGTGTGAATCCAAACTACAATTTGGTTCTTAAATAATCCAAATAACTTTGCTACTTTTTCGTCGTATATCTCTGTAATTCTGTCCACTTCAAGAAAATGATTTCCAGCACCAAGACTTCCCAGCTCTTCCTTTCCCCTCTTTATTGCCTTATCACTCACATAATCGGGGTCTGCATTCTTCATTCTTCCACCCTCTTCAATACTTTCTGCGTCTTCTCTAAGAGCAAATCCCTTCTGAATTGTCCAATCTATTCCATCTCTTAAGATCTTTCTCATTTCTTTTTTTGCAAATTTCAGTTTTCCCGTAGAGCCAAGGCCTGCAGGAATATTGCTATACAGCATCTTCCCAAGATTATTTAAATGTTTCTGAATATCCTTATAAATAAGATTTGTTTTTATTACTCTTA
The DNA here is from genome assembly GCA_913055585.1 of uncultured Caldisericota bacterium. Classification (GTDB taxonomy): domain Bacteria; phylum Caldisericota; class Caldisericia; order Caldisericales; family Caldisericaceae; genus CAJXKN01. The sequence goes on from CAJXKN010000043.1 coordinate 2,989, forward strand.
CTCCACAATTAATATCGAATCCCACACCTCCCGGTGATACAACACCTTCTTCTGCATCGAATGCCGCAACTCCTCCTATGGGAAAACCATATCCTTCGTGCATATCTGGCATTCCTAAAGCATACTGTTGTATCCCAGGAAGCGTTGCAACATTAGTAAGCTGTGTTAGAGAATTATCATTATTAATAAAAGAAACCAATTTATCCGTGCTGTAGAAAATTGCAGGAACTCTCATATTCCCAGATTTTTTTATGATGTATTTATACTTTTCCATCTGCTCTATTTTCATTTCACTCACCAATTTATTATACTACATATTTAATATTGCAGAAATTCCTATTTTGCACTTGACTAAAAAGCAAGAGAGTGTATCATTTGTATATAAGACTATAAAGGAGGCATCTTGAGACTAAGGTTAAAGTATGCAACAAAACAAAAGGGGTTACTTCTTCCTCTACACTATAATAGTGCGTTGCAAGCATTGATCTATAGCACATTTTCAGATGAAATTGCATCTTCCATTCATGAAAAAGGTTTCACTCTGGGCAAACGACACTTTAAGCTTTTTACATTCTCACGTATCTTGAACAGAGGAAATAAAGTTTTCGGAAGTAAGCTTAGGGACTTAAAGAAACAGCTTGGAATAGACAAAGACTTTTATTTCAAGTCAAAGAGAATGACAGCAGAAGAAGAAGCCCTTTACTTCGAGGGGGGTATTGAGTTTTATTTTTCCTCCCCTAAAGATTTTCTTATAGAAGATATTGGTAATAAGGCGATATCCATTCCACAAACTACCCTTTTAGGGCAAGACATTTTTGTTACTTCTATTGAAGTAATGTCCAATCCAGGATTTTCAACCAAAATGAATATTAAAATGCTTTCCCCTATGACGGTGTACAGCACAATGAAAACTGAGGAAGGCAATGCAAAAACATATTATTACTCCCCTTATGAAAAAGAATTTTCAATTCTCATCCAGAAAAATTCACAAAAAAAGTATCAGTTAATAAATAACACTTCAACCAATGGAACTCTTAAAATTACTCCTCTGCATTTTAATGAAAAGAGGAACCGTATGGTGGTATATTTTAAGAATACACGTGTAGAAGGATGGACAGGTGTTTTTACACTTGAAGGAGATGTAGGCCTCATAAAAGCAACGTATGATGCAGGCATTGGCAGCAAAAATTCGGAAGGCTTCGGGATGTGGGCTCCATTTAAGGAGAAAAAGTTTTGATGCAATGCAAAAATTTATTCACCTTCCGTAACGGGATTCAAGAATTTATAGAATCGCTAAATGACGAAAACTTAAAGGAAAAATTAGAAATCGCACTGGACGGCAGAGGCGCATTTAGAAGATTTAAAAATGTGTTGTTTGATTATTCAAAAGAAAGAAATGGTTCAAATTCAGAGATAAAAATAAAAAAAGCGGTCCTTGAATGGTGTAAAGAAAATGAGATAGAGTACGAAGAGGAGGCAAAATGATACAAAAGGAAAATAAAAAAGATAGTTACTTTGTCCTGACAGGCAATCCTTTTGTAGATGCAGGGATATATGCCATTGAAGCATATTATGAAGAAGATTATAGAACTCTTACACCAGAGAAGTTAAAGAGTAAAATAGAAGAATTAGTGGATTTATATCTCACCGAAGGTTGGAAAAAGAATATGTATTCTATCTTTACAGGGAATAGTAAGTATTCAAACCCATCTGTAAAAGACAAAAAAACTGCTGCCGCAAAATATCTTAATGATCTATTAGGTGAGTTTTCTCTCCCAGAATCTTCTGGGACCTGCATAGCCTGTGGAAGAAGAGATGCCTTACCCATAAGAAAAAGAGACGAAATCCCTTTAACAGGCTCTGGTAAATTAGTTAATTTTTTTGCTGGAGCATCAGAAGGAGAACGATATTGTCCTGTTTGCACATTTGCCGTCCAGTTTATGCCATTATGTCTATATTCGGTTGGTGGAAGATTTTTGTTGTTTCATTCTGCTTCTGATAAGATAATGAGATATTGGGCAGGGGAAGGAGTAAAAAACATACGATGGCAAAAACAAACAGGAAATTATACAGGATGTATGCAGGAAGGATACAAGAATGGTGAGAATGCCTTATTTCATATTGTTGAAAAAATGATAAGAGAAAGGGAAGATATATTTCCAGAGGAAAATCCATCTATCACTGCTTATGTATTCTCAAATTATACACAGAATCCTCCACCAATGCAGATGATTCATTTGCCAAACAATGTGTTTAGATTTTTGGTGTATATTCAACGATTAGACAGTTCAGCCTGGGCAAAGATTGTAAGAAAAGGGTATAAAGTCTTAAAAAAGGAGGAAGATTATAAATGGAGAAGCAATTCTGTTTATAAAAATTTGCTTGAGGGAAGGTCTATAATTGGATATTTTATAGAAAAAGATAGAAATGTAACTGGAAATTGGGAAATTCTTTCCTATTACCTAAAGGAGGTGAGAAGAATGGATAAAGAAAGGATTGAAGTGTTGAAAAGAGTTGGTGACAAAATTGCAGATTACATAGAAAAGACGGACAACACAAAGAGGCTCTTTGCAATAGAAACTGCTAAAAGTTATGAAGGTTTGAGAAATGTCTTTTTGAAGATTGCAAAAGATATGATTGCAAATGGAATGGGAGGACCTTTGTTTACGATAGATGAATTTGTTAATGACCTTTTTCCTGAGGGAGCATTAAACTGGCCAGAAACACGAGATATATTGCTATTCAGATTATACGAAAAATTAGCACCTTATTTACAGAAGAAGAGAGAAGTAATAGAAGAAATAAAAGAAAATGAGGAGGCTTGAAATGAGCAAAACTATAAATGGTTTTATGTTGATTGATGCGCCCTGGTCAGCACTAAATAATGCTGGGATGGATGCAGGAGAAAGAACGGATAATGCTGTAAAGGTTAAGGTTATAAGAAAGGGAAGAGATGTTTATCCTTATGTTTCTGCTCAGGCAGTAAGATACTGGTGGAGAGAAACTCTTCAAAAGAAATTTGGATGGGATTTGTCTCCTATAGAAAGAGGTACAAAAGTGGCTTATACTTCTGCAGACCCCATTCAGTATGAGGATGATGATATGTTTGGTTATATGAGAGCTGCAAAGGAGAAAATCGAAGAAACAGGAAAAAGGGTAAATGTTACGGTTACCCGCATTTCTCCTTTAAAGAATTCACCGTTATTATCAATTTATCCTCAATCTCCTACAAACGATTTTGGAGTAATGGCAAGGCAAAAAGAGGGAGACCCTGTCCCTTATGAACACGAATTTTATTCAACAATCTTTAAGGGGATATTTTCCATAGATATTGATTTGGCAGGTAGATTCTACGAAATTGAAAAGTCTGGATACCAGAATATGTCTCCAAAACTTATCAGTAAAGCGAAAGAAATGGGTTTAGAACATAATGAAGAAGAAAAATATTGGCGTTTACCTGTTGATATAAGAAGAAAGAGGATAAAAGAAACAATCCTTGCTCTTCCCTATCTTTCTGGCGGAGCAAAACTTACTGAGCATTTAACGGATGTCTCTCCAAAATTCCTCATTCTTGCTGTAATAGAAGGTGGCAACCATATTTTTATGAATGTTGCAGATGAGAATGGAATAAACTTTGATGCACTGTCCCAGGTAATAGAAGACTATAAAGACATTATCCTTTCTGATGTCTATATTGCTAAAAGAGAAGGCTTTCTTGATAAAATGGATAAAGAACTATCTGAGTTTGGAAATAAGAAATGGAATCAAGGTCAAAGAGAAATCAAAGTTAAAGTAAATTCTATTAATAATAGTGTGGTTGAGTTTGCAAAAATCTTAGATGAATTTATTAGATGAAGGAATTATAAAATGCCATATTTTTTCAGAGTAAAAATAACAGGTTGGACTGCTTCATTTAGATATCCCATTTTTGTTTATGGCTATCAACCAACTTTGCCAGTCCCGCCTTATTCAACGGTATATGGCTTAATATCTGCAGCAGCAGGAAAAGTGGTTACTCCTGAAGATCTGGAGGTTAAATATGTTTTCAGAAGTGCTGCAAAGGGAGTAGACCTTGAAACAATCTATGAGTGGAAAGTCGGGGGAATTACTAAAACAAATGTAATAAAACGTGAATTTCTCTTCAATCCGGAGTTATACTTATATATAAAAGAGGAGGAAATTGTCAATTGCTTCAGGAAGCCACATTATCCCCTTCTTCTTGGGAGAAGCACAGAACTTGCTTTTGTAGAGGAGATAAAAAAGGTTAACCTGGTTCAGAAAGAAAATTTCAAGGTTGGAGGGATAATCCTTCCATTCCCACCGATACGCCCTCTTAATGGAATAATCCAGGCATTGCCAACTCATTTTTCTAATACCTTTCCACGGAAGTCCATTGGAACTCGCCCCTGGTTTCTTATTAAAGATTTTCAGAACTACAAGGGAAAAGGCTGGGTTGATGAAGAAATGGGTTGGGGAATAATAATTGAGGAGGAAAAAGATGAGTGAAAAACTGGAGGTGAAGTAATGAAGACTATAAAATTCGAATGTGAAGTAGTCACGCCAATGTTCCTTGCCGGAGCTGATGGGAGGACCCCAGAGTTAAGACCACCCTCAATCAAAGGGACAATGCGATTTTGGTGGCGGGCGATGAATGGACATCTGCCACTTGAAAAATTAAAAGAAGAGGAGGCAGAGATATTTGGTGGAAGTGAGGAAAATGAAAGTAGAAGCAAGATTAGTATTTGTATACCCAAACAACCAATTGCGGGGGATATTATAGAGAATTTATGGCAAGAAATCCCTTACGTAGAAAAAACTTCTCGAAGTGGAAAGAAATACAAAGTTCCAACTAAATACGAAGGTGTACCCTATCTTTTATATTCTTCATTAATGTTAAATGAACGACCATATATTAGAACCAAAATTTCATTTTTAATAACGATTTCATCAAGTGATGCACAAATATTGAAGCATGCAGCAGCCTCTTTTTGGTCATTAGCATATCTTGGTGGAATAGGAACCAGAGCAAGGAGAGGTGGAGGAAATATTACTATCAAAAAGGTCGTAGATAAGGACAATATTGTAGGAGATACAGGCATCGACTTTTTAATAAAAGGGAAAGACAGCAATAAAATAGCAGAATGGCTTAAAGAAAATTATGATAGAGCGAACAGAATTGTCAACGATGGGAAAGGAACAAGATTTATATCTGAATATTCAAATTTGTCTATTTCAAGATTTATAATTTCTAACCAGAGTTTTAATGATTGGAAAGAAGCGTTAAATAATATAGGAGAAAAATTTCTAAACTTTCGTGAAGATGGAAAAGGTGACATCTTTGGAATGGCAATATTTGGTTTCCCCGTGCTACACAGAAATAGAAGGACAACAATAGTTGGTGGCAAGGTTCAGAATAATAAACTGAATGAGATTTCAAGGCGGAGTTCTCCTTTAATATTTAAGGTATTAAAATCCGAAGGTAAATACTATTGGATGGCGCTGAGATTGGCTGGAGAGTTTCTTCCTGAAGGACAAGTAATGATTGCAAAGCAAAGAAACAATCAACCGGCTAATTACCGAACTCGAGCCCCAAGTTTTGATAAATTTGACGAATTCTGGAATGGTCTTAAGAAAGAAGCAAAGGAATATATTTTATCCAAACCGGATGAATTAAAAAAAATCAAAGAAAACATTGATAAAGAATTATCCCCTAAAAAAACAATTCTCTTTGGTTCAAAAGCAAGAGGGGATTTTCATAAAAATTCGGATATTGATATCGCTATTGATACCGACAAGAGTATAGAACTTGCAAATATAAATGGTCCTGTGGATATTGTTAACCTAAATAAAATAGATAAATCTTTCAGAGAAAAGATCGAACAAGAAGGAGTGGAAATATGAACGAGAGACTAAAGAGAAACTTTAACGATTTTAAAAATGCTTTCAATAACTTAGAAATAGGTGTAAAAGAGGCAAAGACAGACCTTGAAATAGACGGAACTATTAAGAGATTTGAACTCTGCTATGAACTTGCCTGGAAGCTAATAAAAAATGTCCTTGCTGACAAGGGTATTATATGCAGGAATCCAAGAGATTGCTTTAAACAGGCAGTTATAAATGAGTTAATTGCAGATGAGGATATATGGCTTAATATGATTGAAGATAGAAATGAGTTAGTTCATCTATATCAGTTTGCAAATTCAAGGAAAATTTTTGAAAATATCAAATTGAGATACATAAAATCTTTCACCTCTTTATTACAAAAAGCGGAGGAGATGCAAAATGAGTAAGTATTTATTCTTATTCACCATCGGACCTGTGCAGTCATTTATAGCACAAGCGCGAAAGACTCAAGATTTATATGCAGGGAGCAAATTACTCTCAGATTTGATTGATAAAGCAATGAATAAATTAAAGAAGAAGGTTCAAAATGTAGAATTTATTTTTCCTAATGGAAATATACAATCAAAACCAAATCGCTTCATTGCGGAGATAGAAACAGATAATGTAGAGGAAGTAGGTAAGGGTTTAGAAAATTATGTGAGATCTGAATTTAGAAAAATAGCGGAGGATGCATTAGATGCATCAGGTTTAACCTATGAAGAAAAATTTAGAGAATCCTTCTGGAAACAGATAAATGATTTCCTTCAGATTTATTGGGTTGTCCTTCCTCTAAACAATGATTATCCACAGGTTTATAAAAAACTTGAGAGCTATCTCGGTGCTATAAAGAATGTACGGAGTTTTCAG
>CAJXKN010000044.1 GCA_913055585.1 uncultured Caldisericota bacterium
TCTTCAAATATGTACCTCCGCTTTTTTATTTACGGTTATATTTTTAATGAATTTTAGAATTTTTGCAAGTTGTTTGGTTGTTTGCAATGGAAGTGCTCTTATTGCTGCTACAAGCGGAACAATAGTGGGCAAGGATTTTAATTGAGGGAACACATTTCCCTCAAGGCTCCTATTAAAAAACAAAAAGGCAAAAGATGAGATGCTGAAACAAGTTCAGCATGACAAACTGAGATTGCCACGGGGTCTAAAGACCCCTCGCAATGGCGGATTCATGAGATTGCTTCGCTTCGACTTGCCAAAGGCAAGGAAAGGAGTGCGCAATGGCGAATTCCTGAGATTGCCACGTCGGATGCTTACGCATCCTCACTTGCCGAAGGCAAGGAAAAGAGTGCGCAATGGCGGATGTGAGTAATGGCGAATTCTTGAGATTGTTTCGCTTCGACTTGCCAGAGGCAAGGAAAGGAGTGCGCAATGGCGAATGAGATGCTGAAACAAGACTTGGCCTAACGGCCAAGGAAAAGAGCAGCATGACGAGGAAAAGATAAAAGCAAAAGACGAGATTGCCACGGGGTCTAAAGACCCACTTGCCGAAGGCAAGGAAAAGAGTGCGCAATGGCGAAGAAGATGCTGAACCAAGGATTGGCATAAAACGGTCAAGGAAAAGAGCGGAATGACAATATTGGATTTTAATAAACCAACGATACTATTTCGTATAGATTCTTGATGATCCAATTCGCAATTTGAAATTTTAGACATAACATACTATACTCTCTGTATGAAAGATTTAATAATACTTTTTTCTGTGTTAATTTTGCTTGGAGTGTTGGTAAAACTTAAAATAGATATTGGAGTAACGATCTTGCTATCCGCACTTGCATTTGCTATTTTGAAGGGATTCTCTTTAGCAAGAATTATTAAATCTTTTTACTATGTGTCTATCTCCTGGGAAACAATTAAAATCATATTGATTGTTTTAGTAATTACGTATTTTGCAGAACTTTTAAAAGAGGCAAACTTCTTAAGTGAGATGGTAAAGAGCTTTTCAGCAATATCTTCCCCAAGGTTCTTCTTACCATTTTTTGCATTTATAATCGGAGCCTTACCTATGCCTGGTGGTGCATTGGTCTCTGCACCGCTTGTTGAAGAAGGCGGAAAAAGTTCTAATACTGCACCAGAAGAAAAAACAGCAATTAATTTCTGGTTCAGGCATATATGGGAGCCTGTTTCTCCTCTGTATCCTGATATGATACTTGCATCCTCCATTTTAAGTGTTTCAATATTACATATCATTGCCATCCAATGGCCTTTACCTTTGTTTATGTTTTTCTCAGGATTAATCTTTCTCATCCCATCGATAAGTAATAAAAACATAAAAAGAAGAAAAGGCAACATACAAATCTATCAAGAACTTACCCTGAGCGTTATGCCTATAGCGATAGTGTTGCTCTTAATTCTTATATTCCGTATGTCAATAATAGTTGCAGGCCTCATTGGAATTGGTTACACAATAGTATTCGGTAAGTTAAAGTTGAAAAACCTTGTTAAAGCTTTTAGATGGAAATTCCTTTTGAAGCTTGCTGTCCTTATGTTTTCTATTTTTTATTTGAAATACATTGTCATTCAAAGCAACATTATAAATGGTGTATATACATATCTCAATGTATTGAATGTTCCCGCATTTCTTATTCTTTTCTTTTTGCCGTTTGTTGTAAGCCTTATGACAGGTGCTGCAGCTGCTACGGTGGGAGTATCATACCCGTTGCTTCTCCCTCTCTTAAAAACTCCTCAATTAAACGCTATTCATCTCTTTATTGCTTTTTTGGGAGGCTGGACTGCGCTAATGCTTACTCCTACTCATCTCTGTCTATCTCTCAGTATCGAATATTTCAATGCAAAAATAGCTAAAGTGTATCAATTAATTATGAAAAATGTCCTTTTTCTATTGTTAGCATCAGTGCTCTGGATAATTATAATGCAACGCTTTTATTAATTCCCACTCCTTGAAGGAGAAGGCTAACCTCCTGGAAATATAAACTTACAGCACATACAGGTACTATTTCTTAACTTCTATACAGAGCAGTAAATTAATCAGCCATTCTTCATTTTGTAAAACTTCTGTCCCTGGAGAATTATTTCTATTACTTTTCCTTCTTTTGTAAGTAGTTCCAAATATTTCAGGATCTCGTCTCTATGCACGCCAAGTCCAGAGGAAAGATCCCCAATTGTTTGAGGACGTATCCTTATGCTGTTCACAATAGCTTCTTCAAGATCCTTTCTATAGGCTTTATTTGTCTCTCTGTTAAATTCGCCTATGATTTCACAGTTATTGCCTATAATCTTTTTTGCAAACTCCAATTCTTCCTTACTTAAGGGCTTCGCAAAGCCAAATGCTGCAGGACGCACAACCGTATTTATCTGGATTTTAGTAGCACGTATGTTTTTCAAAACGTTATGCAAATCTCTGTAATTTTCCTCTTCATCATTCACCCCTCTTACAAGCATTATTTCAATGAGGAGCGTGCCTTTGTATTTTTTACTGAAATCTGTAATTCCCTGAACAATTTTGTCTATAGAAAGCAGAGGAGATGGCTGATTTATCCTCTTAAAGTATTTATCCCTTGCAGCATCAAGTGTACACTTTACAAGATCTGCTGCTGAAAGTTCCTCTTGCAGTTCAGGCTGTGGGAGAAGAGAAGCATTTGTCAAAACTGCAACAGGTATTTTAGTAAATTTTTTTATCTCTCTTATCATATACCCTATCCGTGAGTTCAACGTAGGCTCACCTGAACCAGAAAAAGTAATATAATCAAGTGTACCTTTGTACTCTTTAAGAAAATTTTTTAATTCACTAAGAATCTCCTCTGCTTTTATGTATTCCTTTCTCTCTGTTGTGAGAAGTGTTGTTTTTGCAACTTCACAGTACACACAATTAAAGCTACATACTTTTAAGGGAATAGGATCTATCCCCAAAGAAACGCCCAGTCTCCTTGAAGGCACAGGCCCATAGATATGTTTATACTTCATATTTTAACGTTAACCTCCCGTCGTTTATTTCTATTCTCTGCCCTACGCCGTTCTTTACAAACCGCTCCTTGAATAGCTCTTTAAAAATCTTTTTTGCAGGTTCGCCTGTACAATGAGAGGGAGCAATATAATGCACTTTCGGAAGAAGGGCTCTTGCAATTCTTTGCACTGTCCATCTATTCTTACCAATCAAATGAAAACCTCCTACAAGGAAAAAGACATTACTTCCAAACTTATCCACGACAAAATCTACAATATTTTGTATTCCAGGATGAGAACAACCTACAATAAGAATAAGACCATACTGTTCTTTTAGCACAAGCGATTGTTCATTAATCATAGAATGAAAGCTTAAAGTACCCGTAGAATAAACATCAGGACAAATTTCAGTAACATCCTTCACTACTCTATGGATAACATTTGCTTCTTCTCTAAAATTATAGGCAGGATAAGGGTAGTATACTACAGTTTTATCCTTTTTATTCTTTAATACAGCATTTAGCCCTCCTATATGGTCGTAATGAAGATGAGAGATGAAAATCCTGGTAGGACAGTGCAGAGAAAGTGCTTGCATATTATTTAGCAGTACATTTCCATTAGCTCCAGTATCAAAAAGTATGGAACAATGAGTTTTTTCAATATACAAAGAAAAGCCCCAATCCTCTATTAGGGACTGAGGCTCCATAGAAACATTGTCATAAAGAGTAACGAGCTTCACTTCTTCTCCAATTTTTCCAATCTTTCTACTAAATTTTTTGTCTCTTCAGACAATTTTTTTAAGGTATCCTTTATTTCTGCTAAATCCTTTTCAACGTCAGGTCTTACTTGAGAAGAAGCTCCGTATCCCGCTTGAGTAGTAACACCTGTTTTGTGCAGTTCCTCTCTCTTAAATTTATCTACTATCTCTCTTACAGAAACTGGTTCTCCTATGAAGATATCTACACCAGCACTTTGCAGTACGCTTGCAGCATTTGGACCTATATTTCCACTAATAATTGCTTTAGCACCCTTGTTAACGATAAACTGTGCTGCCTGAATACCAGCACCACCTCTAGCCATTACAGAAGGGTTAGGTACTGCTTCATAAGTATCCTTATCCAAATCGTAAAAGATATAGTATGGACATCTTCCAAATACTGGGCTCACTGTTGCATCAAGTGTATTACCATTTGAAGTTATACAAATAATCATTATGCACCTCCCTGTTTATTTTGCTCTAAATCTGATATCCTTTGACTTATTCCATTAAGCGTACTGGATATTTGATTCAATGTATCTTTCAATGCTGTAATTTCATCTTCTGTTGCAGTTCCTGCACCATAGTTATAATTGTAAGGATAACCATAGTAAGGATAGTATCCTCTATACCACCAACCTCTGCCATACCATGGACGTCCGTAATAACCATAGTAAGGATAACTCCAACCAAAACCTCTTCTAAATCCTAAACCTAATCCAAGCCTTCCGCCTGCCATAAACCCCGGGGCAGCATAACCTGCACAATAACCTAATCCTCTACCAGTCATTGGTCCTTGACCTAACGGTCCTGTTCCGTCACCACCTGGCATATCTCTCATCTCCTTTCTTTTTTGATTATATCTTCCAAATATTCTTACATCAAAAACAGATGTATCAAAAGCGTACTTTTCTCTAAGAACCTCTTTAAACTTTTCTATGCATCTATCAAATGTTTCGTTTCCATCTGGCAAATCCATTATCTCATTGCAATCTGTGCAAACCAAATGAATCCGTGCAGAAGGGTTCACCTGCTTTTTCAATTGAAAGTACCTCTTCATACCTCTTATATTAATTGCCTCTGCAATACCCTGCTCTTCAAACAGCTTCAAAGTTCTATAAACAGAAGAAAAACCAATCTCAGGGTAAATCCTCTTTGCAATATTATATATCTCCTCTGCAGTAAGATGCTCATCCCTATCTTTCAAAATAGAGAGTACTACTTCTCTTGGCCTTGTTTTCCTAAATCCATTCTTCATTTCTCACCTTTTTGAAAATGAGAATCATTTTCAATTATATTGTATATAAATATTATTTTTTGTCAAGAGACTGAATGGTATTAAAAATTGGATATTATTTAGTTTGTATCGCAAGACCTAACCATCTTGCCCCTGCATATGTTCCAAGCACGCTGCCTATCTGGAGCATCCTTACAGGAATTTCTACAATGTCTTCAATATCATTTTTAAACGCTTTAGCTTCTTCTAAGTTTGCTCCGTAATGAACACCAATCTTTTCGATACCAATATTTTTATTGACTTCGTCAACATAAGCTAATAATTTCCTCCTTGCCTTTTTCCATGTTCTTGTAATCCCCTCGACTCTTCCTTTGCCATCTGTAAAAGAAAGAATAGGCTTAATGTGAAGAATGGAGCCTACTAAGGCTTCTGCCTTGTTCAATCTGCCTCCTTTTATCATATAATCTAGGTCATACATAATGAATCTGGAGAGCATTTTCTTAACCTGTGCTCTCACGGCATTACAAACATATTCGAAACTTTCTCCATCATTTATAAGGGCAAGTGCCTTTTCTATTAAAAATTGAAGGACAAGAGCAGTGGACAACGAATCTACTATACAGATTCGTTTGGTATTTAATTTCTTCTTAGCAACTTCTGCCACATTGATAGTGCCGCTCAGCCCACCGGAGATATGTATAGAGATAATATCATTATTTTTTTCAAGAATTGGCTCATATACATTAATAAAATCATCTATGGAGGGCTGGGATGTTTTAGGCAAGTTTTCATTCTCCTCAAGAAGTCTGTAAAATTCATCTGGCGTAATATCCACTCCGTCTATAAAATATTTTTCCCCAAATGATACCTTCAGAGGAACAATTTTTATATCTTTCTCTTTTGCAAAATTTTTATCCAGATAAGCTGTCGAATCTGTTACAATTTTAATCATCTTTTTCGCCTCCTTATAAAGCATTGTAATACTTTAATTGCTTTCTTGCAAATTTTTAATAGTCATTTTATGCTATCGGTATAGGAAACTACTTATTAATCAAAATTAAAAAGAGAAAACAATATTGCATTTTTGCTTTATTTCACGTAGAATAATGGGATGAACAAAAAAATAAAAGTTTTAGAATTATTTGGCATTTTTTTCTATGTAGGCCTATTTACATTAGGAGGAGGATATGCAATGATTCCTCTTATGAAGCAGGAGCTTGTAGAGAAACACAAGTATATCTCGTATGATGATTTTATCGAAGTATTTGCCATATCGCAAACAACCCCAGGCCCTATTGCCATAAATATTGCAACATTTATTGGTTTTACAGAGTCAGGCATACTTGGCTCAATAACAGCAACTTCAGGAGTAATACTCCCATCTCTCATTATCATACTTTGTATATCAATGTTTTTCAAAGGTATAGCAGGCAATATATTTGTCCACAAATTCTTTTTAGGCATCCTTACGGGTGTTGTAGCAGAGATTGCTTACATTGCAGTAGATGTATCAAAAAAGATAAAATTAGATTTCTTTAATGTATCTCTGTTCGTTCTCTCTTTGATAGAAATTTTTATAATAAAAATAAATCCCATATACGTGCTACTTATAGGCGGCTTCCTGGGCATTTTGTTCAAAACAAAGGAGTTTAAAAGTGCTTCTCATTAAAATATATTTAGAGTTTTTTAAGATCGGCGCAGTAACATTTGGTGGTGGACAGGCAATGATTCCTATTTTACAGCGAGAGCTTGTAACAAACTTGCACTGGATTACGATGAAGAATTTCTTGTACTTTGTTTCTATTGCAGCAACTACTCCTGGCCCTGTTTCAGTCAATATGGCAACATTTATCGGATATAAAGTAAACGGAATAATGGGTGCAATCGTCAGCACGGCTGGAGTTGCTTCGCCTTCATTTATTCTTATATTAGTCATCGCTTTATCAATTAAAAAATTGCAGAAGCATCCTTTGTATCGCGCTTTTATGGCAGGAGTGAAACCCGTAATAATTGCTCTTTTAATAAGTGCTATATATATCATTGCAAGCAAGAGCTTTCATAATGCGTTACCTTACATCTTTGCATCCATTGCCTTTGTTATATTTATAAAGTTCAAACCAAATGCTGTGCTCCTTTTACTCGTGATGGGTACCATCGGAATTTTCCTGTTATAGATAATTACAATATTCTAAAAGCTCATATTTAACAGACCAGACAATCCAGATAATTTTGAAACTTTCACTTTTTTAACTATAATTTTTAATTGTGGAGAAAAGAGAAAAAGTTGCTTTTCATTCTACTAAAGTTGCGTTGCTCTGGAACATAATCCTTGCACTCACCAAGGTTCTACTTGGTATCTTTGCACAGTCCATTGCCCTTATAGGTGATGGTATTGATACCTCTGTAGATGTTGTAAAAAATCTTATTGCACTCAGAGGAATCAAGATTGCAGCAATTCCCCCGGATAAAGAACATCCTTATGGTCATGGAAGAGCAGAGACCATTTCCTCAAGTATTATTGGAGTTTCTGTTATCTTTGCAGGCATTCTTGTTGCTATGGAAGCAATAAACAGATTTGGAGAAACCAACACAATTGATACCTTAATGTTTATTGGTGCAGGCATAAGCATAATTGGAAAGATTTTTCTTTCTTCCTATATGTATATTGTAGGAAAGCGCATTTTAAGTAATCTACTCATTGCAAATGCAAAGGATTATTTTGGAGATATAATTTCATCGCTTGCAGTTTTGGTAGGAGCTTTTCTTATACACATTACGGGAAAAGTATATTTTGATAGCATTGCATCCCTTGCTGTTGCTTCAATAATCATTTATATAGGTGCAGGAATTTTAAAACCTGAGTTGAATGAAATAATGGAGAAACAGGATAACCCTGAGATAATTAAGAAGGTTAAAGAAACAGTTTCAGGTTTTCAGTTTGTATATAATCCTCATAAAATAAGGGTGAGGAAGCTTGGAACTTACTATATTGTTGATATGCACCTTGAGTTTCCCAAAGATATGAGTGTAAAAGAAGCTCACAAAATTGCAACTTCTATTGAAGACAAAATCAAAAAAGAAATAAACAGCGTAGAAGAAGTAATAGTTCACATTGAGCCCCGAAGCAGTAGATAATTATAACTAAAAAAGATAAGATCCTTAAACAAGTAATATCATTCTGCTCTTTCCCTTGGCCGTTAGGCCAAGTCTTGTTTCGGAATCTTATTTTTGTTTTCGAAAAATGAAAGACCCTGAAATAAAACTTGGCGTAATGCGTGCCAAGAAGAAGAGAGCGGGGTGACAAAAAATAAAAATCAATTTTACCTTGAGACTGCCACGGCTGCAGAAAGCGCAGCACTTGCCAAAGGCAAGTGAGGATGCGGAAGCATCCGACGTGGCAAACTCATCTTTTATTCCTATCCTGTCATTCCGCAATCTTTTCCCTGGCTGTTTTTGCCAGGTCTTATTTCGGAATCTCTACTTTGTCATTCCGAACTCGTTTCGGAATCTCGTCTTTTGTTGTTAAAAGATAGACCCTGAAACAAGTCCAGGGTGACAAAAGAAAAAATAGGACTTAGAGGTAAATGTGTTCCCTCAAAAAGAAAGACCCTGAAACAAGTTCAGGGTGACATTACTTGTTTCAGCATCAGGGGGTGACAAGAAAGAATGTCATTCCGCTCTTTGTCATTCCGGGCTTGGTCCGTAATCTCTCTTTTTCCTTTGTTTATTCTTAAAAAGGAGCCTCAAGGGAAAATGTTTCCTCTAATTAATCTAACAATCCCCTCTTTTTCAGTAGGAATTGTTTTTGATTTTTAATGATTCAATTCGAGAATTTGACTCTTGACTACGATTCTGTTATAATAAAAAAAGAAAATAAGGAGGCTCTGGATGATGCTTACTTGTAACCACATTTTGAGGCCAGGATACTTTAATAGAAAAATATGAGCAAAAATATAGATAAACTTCTGACAATCAAAGAAATGGCAGAGATTCTCTGTGTCAGCGAATGCTCAGTCAACTGCTGTATTGAAACTGACTGCCTCGGAGCTTCACGCATTGGCCAATGGCGAATTAAACAAAGCGATTTAGATGAGTCCTTGGAAAAGAACTTAAATATTAAAAAGAGGAAAAAACAAAATCTATGGATTCAGATTTAACTTTTATTACAAATGAAAAGAACCGAAATCTTTTAGAAAGATTTAATAAGATAAGTGGAATGTTTTTTTCTTGTACCTTATTTGCTATTACCGCAAGTACCTCTACATCCTTATCCTTAAAAGAATCATAAGCTATTTGCAAATTACCTATAAATTCATCTAAGGTTTTACCAATACCAGTACCCACAATAATAGTTGGTATCCCCAAATTTTTAGCTACTAGTACATTAATATCCATTTCAAAAACTGCACCTTCTCCAGAAAAATCAGTTCCTTCAACAAGAACAAAATCAAAACGATCATCTAACTTCTTAAATTTCTCAATAATAGTATCAATAATCTCGACAGTTCTGAAGTACGATCCGTATTCCTCCCATCCGTGATCCATCAGAACCGCCTTCAGACTGTCTATGTCTTCAGTTCC
>CAJXKN010000045.1 GCA_913055585.1 uncultured Caldisericota bacterium
TACAACTATACACATTTGACTGGACAAACTTCTGGACACCAATAAACCCATCAGACTTCTCTACTAAATACCTTGAACCGGGTAGAGGCTACTGGATTAAGCTTGATTCCAATGCTTCTGATACATTTACATTCCCTCATCCATAGCACTATCAATTAAAAAGGGGAAGACCTCTGCTCATTACAAGTATATTTGTTTGAACAAAGTTGTGAAGGAATTAATTTGTGTAAGAAAGTTACAGTTGGGTAAATTTTACACTATATTGTGTGAAATAGTTACACATATTTTAAAGAAAAAACATTTTATAAAAGAAGTAGTTTTTTATATGTAAATGTCCTATATAGTAGTAGAATCCAGTTTTTTCTTTGAAAAAACTCTTTGCGCTTTATTCATTCTGGCACGAAATTTGCACTATATAAGTGGAAGGATAAATTCCTACTCACTGAGGAGTAGGAAATGCACCTTCCCTGTAGAAAGAAAAGCGGAAAGTACCTTGAAAACTGGTAAGAACAGAAGGAAAGTAAAAATAGAATACGAGATTGCCACGGCTGCAAGAAGCGCAGCACTTGCTAAAAGCAAGGAAAAGAGCGCAATGGCGAAACTCGCAGTGGCGCAATTATGAGCCATTGTGTAATCCTTTCCTTACCTTTAGTAAGTCGAAGCGAAGCAATCTTTGTCTTTATTTCTATCATGTCATGCTGAACTTGTTTCAGCATCTCATTTTTGTATTTTTGTTTTTAATAGGAGTTAGAGGGAAATGTGTTCCCTCTAAGCTGAAGACCCTGAAACGAGACTTGGCGTAATTCATGCCAAGAAGAAGAGTGCAGGGTGACAAAAAAGGAGGCTCAATTACCTTGAGACTGCCACGGCTGCAAAAAGCGCAGCACTTGCTGAAGGTAAGGAAAAGAGCGCAGTGGCACAACCATCCGCCATTGCGAGGGGTCTTTAGACCCCGTGGCAATCTCATCTTTTGTTTTTTCTTTTCAATAGGAGTTAGAGGGAAATGTGTTCCCTCTAAGTTAGAGACCCTGAAACAAGAACTGGCCTAACGGCCAGGAAAAGAGCGTGGCGTAATGCATGCCAAGAAGAAGAGTGCAGGGTGACAAAAAGAATTTTTCGGGGGAGCATTGAGGAGGATGTTTTCCAACCCCCCTCAAATTAGTAGACCCTGAAACAAGTTCAGGGTGACAAAAGAAATTAGCTTGATTTTTTAGAGAAATCGGGAGTTACAAAATTCGTAATGGGTGGGACATTACTACCTTTTGCTACACTCTTTCCCTTGGCTGTTTTCTGGCAAGTATTTCAGTAATGTAAGATGAGGTTTTATACTTTTTGTCTTTTTTTCTTACAATAAGTATCCCTATTCCAAGAAATGTTATTGAAGTTACAACGGATAATGCATCTTTCAGGCTGGAAATACTAATGCCAAAACCTTTCTCTAAAACAATCCCCACTGCAACTCCTAATATGAAAAATAAGAATGGTATTACATATATAGTAAATGCTCCTCTCAGAATAGAGGATTCATCTATCTCAAACGATACAAGGTCGTTTTCCTCTGCATTGGCATCATTTCTTGCGATAATTGTTGATTGTCTATTCTGAGTAAGAGAAGCCACAGGGCAGCTACTTTGCAGAGGGCAGGTACTGCATTCTTCTTCCGTTGCCATTCTAATCTCTGCAAATTCACCCTTTACACTTTTAACTATCCCTATCTGTTTCATATCTAATCTCCATTTTTATAGAATCTATCTTTTTTACTTTACTTACAACTCTGCTACATATTTCAAAGCCTTCTTGCCTATGAGCGGATGATACACCTACAAAAAGTGTAATCTCTTTCAAAGGGATGTTCCCTTTTCTATGCACAATAATTATATCCTTTATCTTACCCGTATTTAATGCTTCTTTTTCAATGCTTTTCAGTGCCTCTACTGCTTTTTCTTCATCCACAGCAAAATTTATGGATGTAACATTTCCATCCTCTTTGCTTCTCCTTGGCTCACCCAAAAAGGTAACAATGCTACCAACATCACTTCTTTTTAGTAGCTCTATATAATGCAGTAGATCAATCTTTTCTTTTTGTACTTTTACCATTAGTGGGAAAACGTTTTCCTGTCTTTAAATTCCGCTCTCTTCCCCTTATTCCACTGATTCACAGGTCTCAAATACCCAACGACCCTTGAATATACTTCCGTCCTCTGCCTCTTCTCCCTTGGAACGATAATATTTCCCTTTTCGTCCACAAGGTTTTCATCCTTATCTTCATGATACTTAATCATTATCTACCATCTCCTTTCATTTTTATATATCAATATCAAGTTTTATCTCTTGTGACTCCTTACTTTCTCCCTTTTCATACTGCTCCACAAGCTCTCTATCACAGTAAGGGCAGTACTTCCATTCTCCCGAAATATATCCATGCTTTGGGCAGATTGAAAAAGTTGGTGTTATTGTAATATACGGTATTTCAAAATTTTCAAAAAGCTTCTTAACGAATATTTTTGCTTCTTCTCCACTGTTTAACGCTTCACCTAAGAAAAAGTGAATTACTGTTCCACCTGTCCAGAGTTTCTGTATATCATTCTGCTTTTCCGCTACTTCAAATGGGTCATCCGTATAATTCACAGGAAGCTGTGCAGAATTTGTGTAGTATGGGTCATCATCTTCTCCTTCATTAGCTACAATGATATCAGGATATTTCTTTTTATCCATTAGAGCAAGTGAATATGCTGTTGATTCAGATGGTGTTGCTTCAAGATTATAGAGGTGCCCTGTTTCCTCCTGATATTTTTGCATTCTATTTCTCATAAAGTTCATAAGCTCTATTGTAAATTGGATGCCTTCTTGAGTCCCAATATCTTTTCCCATAAAGTTCAAAACTGCTTCATTCATCCCGACGATACCAATTGTAGAAAAGTGATTGTCCCAGTAATGTCCTGTACTTTCCTTAATGGGTTCAAGATACACCTTTGAATAAGGATAAAGCCCCTGCTCTGTAAACTTCTCTATTGTTTTTCTCTTTACTTCCAATCCATCTCTTGCTGCATCCATAATTTCAGAGACCTTGTTAAAGAATTCTTCCTTTGTTTTTGAGAGGTATCCAATACGTGGCATATTTATTGTAATCACACCAATGCTTCCAGTTAGAGGGTCTGCTCCAAACAATCCTCCACCTTTTTTCCTTAATTCTTTTAAGTCCAAACGAAGGTGGCAACACATGGACCTTGCATCAGTAGGATTTAGGTCCGAGCGAATAAAATTCGCAAAGTAGGGAATTCCATACTTTCTCGTGGCCTCCCACATTGGCTCAAGCTCTGGGTCATTCCAATCAAAGTCCTTATCTATATTAATTGTAGGTATCGGGAATGTAAAAGGTCTTCCGTTTCCATCACCCTCAATCATTGTTTCCCAGAATGCACGATTAACCATATTCATCTCTTTTTGCATATCTCTATAAAAAACATCTGGATGTTCTTTCCCGCCTACAATTACAGACCTATCCTTCAAAAGAGTGCTTGGATGTATATCCAGTGTAATATTAGAGAACGGGCTTTGACCACCTGTACGCATTGTTTGGTTCATATTGTAAATAAACTCTTGTATTTGCTGCTTTACCTCTTTGTATGGAAGCTTATCGAAATAGACAAACGGTGCAAGATACGTATCAAACGAGCTGAAAGCAACTGCACCTGCTACTTCATTCTGGAGTGTAAACAAAAAGTTCATCATCTGTCCCAGGATTGATGAGAGATGTTTTGCAGGTCTTGAATAAGGTTTTCCAGGAGCACCACCAAAACCTCTTCTAATTAAATCTTCAAGGTCCCAACCTGTGCAGTATGCGGAGAGCATAGATAAGTTATGAATGTGTACCCAGCCATCCTTGTGCATCTCTGCAATTTTCTTAGGATATACTTTTTCAAGCCAAAAGTTTGATTCCGCTTTCCCCGATATAAATGCTTTTAGCCCTTGAATTGAATAGTTCATATTTGCATTTTCATGCACTTCCCATGTTTCCTGGTTCAGATATTGTTCAATAAGGTCTGGAGAAATGTGGTTCTTTAACTCTCTCAATTCTCTTCTGTGCTCTCTATAAAGGATAAATGCCTTTGCAGTGCTGTAAAATCCTTTCTGCATCAGCACCGTTTCTATTTTGTTCTGTATTACCTCAATACTTATAGGAATACCGTCATGCTCTTGCTCTAATTCCGTTATAACAATCTTTGTAATAAAGCGTGCAATACTCTCACCAAATTCGCCTGTTTCTTTTCCTGCCTTTAAAACAGCGGTAGTAATCTTTTCTTTGTTAAAATCAACAATGCGCCCATCCCGTTTAATTACTTTTTGTATCATATTCGCTCCCTTTAATTTCTATAATATTATAACTCTATGGATATAAAAAATCAAACGTAACTTCTCTTGATAAAATTTGACAATTCAAAGGGCTAGAGTAAAATAGTAGCGGGAGAATAAAAAGATGGATAAAAGCTTATTTATTATTTTAATCCTTTTTGCCTATTTATTTGGCTCTGTCAACTTTGCTACGCTGTTTACTTACATAAAACGTGGCATTAATATAAGGGAACTTGGTGACCACAACCCTGGTGCAACAAACGTTTATCTTCACGTTGATAAAAGAATGGGAGTTTTGGTTTTCATTTTAGATGCTTTAAAAGGTTTTATCCCTCTTACCTTTGCGAAAAGGGCTGGAGCATCCGATGCTATCCTTCTTATTGTTGCACTCTCAGCAATTTTAGGTCATGATTATCCAATCTTTTACCATTTCAAGGGAGGTACAGGAATCTCCACTACAATAGGGTGCGGATTATTCTTTGCGCCGAAAGAAATGTTTATTATAGCTTTATTCACAATCCCGATAATGTATTTCTTGCTCTATCTAAAAAAGAAAAATAGTAGTATCCTTCCTTTAGAGACAGGCGAGGCTACTATTTATATATCTTTTCTTTCATTTACGTTTATGAGAGGAGAGGCTAATGAAGTTAAAATGTTTTTTCTCACTGCTACGATAGCTGTTGTAATAAGAAAATTCGATGTAGTGGAACATTTCTTTGGGAAGGAGGGATAGATGAAAATAAGTAGTGTTAACGAAATGAGGAATATGGATAAACAAGCAATGGAAAAGTTCCATATTCCAGATCTATTACTGATGGAAAATGCAGGTGAGGCTCTAGTTTCTATTATAGATAAAGAATGTGGAGTATCTGATAAAAGGTTCGTCATATTCTGCGGACAGGGCAATAACGGTGGCGATGGGCTTGTTGCAGCAAGGAAGCTTTACTCTATGGGAGGAACTGTAAAAGTTTATATTTTAGGAGATGAGAAAAAATATAAAGGTGCCTCAACCAAAAACTTTGAGATTGCAACGCTTTTACCCATTGAGATTAAGCATATTGAATCTTTAGAAGAAATAGAAAAAGATATTGCAAGTTCAGATATCATCGTAGATGCTATGCTTGGAACAGGATTGTCAAGAAACATAGAGGGAAGATACAAGGATATAATAGAACTGATAAACAAAAGTAAAAAAGTGGTATTTAGTGTGGATATCCCATCAGGAATAAATGGTAACACAGGTAAAGTTATGGGGATAGCTGTAAAAGCAAACTATACCGTTACGTTTGGTTTGCCAAAGATAGGAAACATACTTTATCCAGGATATGAATATTGTGGAAAATTGTATGTAAGCCATATATCTTTCCCTCCATCCCTTTATAACTCAGACTCAATTATGATAAGCACAAATGATCCAATAAAAATACCAGATAGGCCTATAACAGGACATAAAGGGACTTTTGGAGATGCTTTGTTTATTGCAGGGGCCTCAGGATACTTCGGTGCACCATACTTTTCTGCACTTTCATTTCTCAAGGCAGGTGGTGGCTATTCACGGCTTGCTACACCTAAATCCATTATGCCATTTATAGGGAATAAAGGTAGCGAGATTGTATTTATCCCGTTAAAGGAAACAAAGGATGGAAGCATTGCTTTTGAAAACAAAGAGAAAATTCTTGAACTCTCAAAGAAAGTAGATATCGTTGTTATAGGCCCAGGGTTATCTCTAAACGAGGAAACAGAGGCTCTGGTAAGGGAACTTGTAGTTTCTATTGATAAACCTTTAATTATTGATGGTGATGGCATTACGGCTATCTCAAAAAACAGTGAATTAATAAAAAAGAGGAGTAAGGGAACGATTCTTACGCCGCATATAGGGGAAATGTCCCGTCTAACAAAACTCAGTATAGATGAGATTGAAGAAAATAAGATAAAAATTGTTCAACAATTTGCAAATGAACTCAATTCGTATATCGTACTAAAAGGTGCTCACTCATTGATAGCTTATCCAGATGGGAGGATTTTTATAAATATGAGCGGAAATTCTGGTATGGCTACAGCAGGCTCAGGCGATGTATTAACAGGTACGATTGCCGCAATGTTTGGATTAGGGTTAAGCCTTCCTGAAGCGTTGAGAATGGGTGTATTCATACATGGGCTTGCTGGCGATTTAGCAGCAATAGATATGGGTAAAGATGGGATGACTGCTCAGGATATATTGAATCATTTGCCCTTTGCATTAAAAACATACAGAGAGAATCCAGAGGAAGTAAAAGCACAGTATAAAGGTTATACAACCGTTTGAAAGGAGAGAAATATGATTAAGGAAAATGTGAAAAAGATATTAGAGGAGCTTCCAGAAGGAGTGGAACTGGAAGCAGCAGCAAAAGGAAGGACGGCAGAGGAAATTACAGAAGCAATTGAAGCGGGAGTAAGAATTGTTGGCGAGAATTATATGAGAGATTTGAAAAAAGTATATCCATTCGTAAAGAAAAAGGCAGAATGGCATTTCATCGGAACAGCGGAAAAGGAGAAGCATGACCTTCTGAAGAGAAAAAGTCTGGAAATAATTGATATGATAGAAACGGTTGATTCTGTAGAAATAGCAATGGAGATTGATGAGAGATGTGCAAAAATTTCTAAAATAATGCCTATTCTGATAGAAGTAAACAGCGGAAGAGAACCGCAGAAATCAGGTGTGATGCCAGAGGATGTGGAAGAATTAATAAGAAAAATTGCTCAACTTAAAAACGTAAAGATAATGGGGCTTATGACAATGGGGCCTCGTTTTGGAAATCCTGAGGATTCAGAGCCATATTTTATAGAAACGAAAAAACTATTTGATAAAATAAAAAATGCTGGGATTGAAAACGTTGAAATGAAATATCTTTCTATGGGGATGTCAAACTCTTATAAGGTTGCTATTCGTGTAGGAGCAAATCTCGTCCGCATCGGAACAAAGATATTCGGAGAGCGCAAATATTAATTTAAGGAGGTCGGAAAACACCCCCTCAATGCTCCTATTTTTGTCACCCTGAACTCGTTTCAGGGTCTTCAATTTGAGGGGGTTGGAAGACACCCCCTCAATGCTCCCCCGAAAAAAGGCAAAAATGAGATGCTGAAACAAGTTCAGCATGACATTCTCTTTTTTGTCACCCTGAACTCGTTTCAGGGTCTATTCTTTTTAAAAACGAAAACGAGATTCCGAAACGAGTTCGGAATGACAAAGTAGAGATGCTGAAACAAGAACTGGCCTAACGGCCAAGGAAAAAGCAGCACGACATTACTTAATCCCAAATCCTATATCCAACATTCATAATTCAACATTCAATATCCTATATCCCAAATCCCAAATCCTATATCCTATGTCCTAAGTCCTAAGTCCTGAATGAGGCAACACAAACGTTTGAGTTAATGTCTTCTAATCTTGTTAAAAGATTTTTTGATAACAAAATAAGCGCTTGTAATCTCTTCTGATTTTAATAAGCGAAGAGTAATGAGATACACAATGCTAAATAAAATGAACGAAACAAAGAAATTCAGTGCTACATACCAATTGGACTGAGGCAAAAACTTTTCTATATATCTATACAAAAGATACATTGCTCCTGTTGCAAAAATGGATCCTATAAAAAGTTTTACAAAAGAAACAAAAATTCTTTTTTCATTTAAGGAGCCAACTTTTCTTCTGAGGAAAATCATAAGAAGAATCATATCCATATATAAACCAAGGCTTATAGCGAAAGCAATGCCTCCGTTTGCATAAATTTTTACAAGAGGATTAATAATCACTATGTTAAAGACGGCGGTTATGATGGAGAGTATTGTAGGTGTCCACATATCCTTCATAGCAAAGAATGTGCGCATACAGACAATTGAATACATTGCAGGAAATATACCCAAAGAATAGAATCCAAGAGGGCTTGCAGTAAGAGAAACGGCTGTCTTACCAAATGCCCCTCTTTGAAAAACAATTTCAATGATAGGTCTTCTGAATACGATAAAGAGTAGAGTAACAGGCACAATGAAGAATGATGCAAATCGTATGCTCTTTGAAAAAATTTCTCTCAATTTATCCATATCATTTTTTACCACTGCTTCCGAAAGAAAAGGATAATACGATGTGGCAAGCGGCACGGTAAGCACGCCTAAAGCAAATTGCCTTAATTTGTTTGCATAACCTAAAGATGCAATGCTTCCCTCAGTAAGGCGTGATGCAACATTATTACTCACCACTGTCACTGCATATGTAGAAAGCTGCTGTACGATAAGGGGGATGGAAAGGACAAGCAGTGGGCCAAGGATTGTACCCTTTGGATTAAAGTCAAAAGCAAAATTAATGTGCAGTATGTTTCGTGTATAGAAAAGCATAATTATTGTTTGGATAACAGTGCCAATAAGCATTCCTGTTGTGTATGAAAGTACGCCTAAAGAGTTGTGCCAGAGGATGAGACCTATAATGATACTTGTGTTTAATATGAGAGGTACAGTTGCAGTGATAAGAAAATTTTTATAGGATTGGGCAAGGGCGTAAAGAAAATTCGTTATAGCCCAGAATAAAGAAACAATGGCAAATGCATCAACAAGCTTTGCCGTAAGATGTATGAGATCAACGGACTTAAAACCTGGCGTAAGAATATGAACTAAAGGAAAAGAAAAAGCAATAATTAAAAGTATAGAGGAAAGCAAACCCAACAGTATATAATTAAAAACCACATTAAAATTATGTACCGTTTCCTCATTACTCTTGTTTATTATCTCGACAAACAGCGGGATGAATGACACCGCAATAGCACTTGTCGTAATGTTTTGAATGACAAGCGTAATAGGAAGTGTTGCATTCAATGCATCTGCTGCATAACTCGTACCGAAATATGCACTGAAAAGAATGTCACGGGTAAGTCCTAATAGCCTGCTAAGCAGTGCAGCTATCATAAGTAAAAGTGATGCCTGCACAGCATTCTGCTTAAGGTATCGCCTGATATTCATTTACTGTAACCTTTTAATGATTTTATAAGAATATACAGTATCAAGATTATAATACTGCCTATTATGATACCAAAAACAAATCCGAACAGGGTTCTATACAGGGATATCAAAAATACTGTCCTGAGGTGAGAGAACGTATCCAG
>CAJXKN010000046.1 GCA_913055585.1 uncultured Caldisericota bacterium
GTTCCATTATCCGTTACTGAAGCAATATGATAACCTGTATCTGGTGTGATTGTAATAGAGGCAGTACCACCACAATCTACCGTTTGTGTTGCAGGTGAAACGCTACCACCACTACCTGCTTGCGCTGTTACAGTATACGTATCGGTTGCAAACGTTACATTAACCGTATGGTCAGCTGTTACATTCGTAATTGTGTATGTATACGTGCCATCACCGTTATCAGTAACTGAACTTGTTACATCTGTTCCATTATCCGTTACTGAAGCAATATGATAACCTGTATCTGGTGTGATTGTAAATGTTTGATTCTCTCCATAGTTAACCAAGATTGAGCCTGAAGGTGAGATAGAGCCATTAGGACCTGCAGAGGAAGTAATAATAGCAGTACTTCCAATTGTTCCACTGGAGGCTGCCCAATCTGCTTCAAATATTTTGTAGTAATATTCAAAGCCTGCGTTGGATTGGACAGTAAGCCCAAGCTCACGGTTTGCACGGGATGCGTTTTCTGATCCATTTATAGAAGAAATATTTACATAGCCTTTTCCATCAATCTTCACAAGGAACATCTTGTTATGAATTGGGAAAGAACCATTACCAGAAGTTGGGGCTCCGAGAAGCACATGGATATTTGAGATACCAAGGCTATCAATGTAATTCTTTGTTTCGTTATTGGTTGAAGAACTATACACCGAATCAAGTAAAATGTATACCTGCGCACCACGCTGTGCAGCGTTAATGAGTGCCTGTAATCGTGGATTAATATAATTTCCTGAAGGTCCCCAGTGGAGATACTCATACTGATTTTCTTCAATGACAGTATCCCCTGCTCCTGCCTTATTAATAAGACCAATAATCCCTTCTGTTCCTTTTATTGATGTGTCTGGAGAATCAATAAGTTCAAGTTCTTCATTTTCAGTTACGGTAAGTGGTTGAGGTTGAATAGGTGTGTAGCCTGATTGGTTGTTCATTGGGTCTGGCATATAACCTTGAGGCGGTGCATCTGTTTGAGGATTATAAGGAGAAACATCATAATAGCCAATACTAAAGTCGTGGTTAAAGATTTTCAAGACACCTTGCACAATTACAGGGTCGTTCGTTATTATCATTGCACCTCTGTTCCCTGCTGTGCCATCGCTTAAATCATCACATGGCATTGAACTTCTCGTAAGATTATCAGATGAGATAAATACTTTAGAATCGTCAAAG
This sequence comes from uncultured Caldisericota bacterium, assembly GCA_913055585.1. Lineage (GTDB taxonomy): Bacteria > Caldisericota > Caldisericia > Caldisericales > Caldisericaceae > CAJXKN01. Next base: position 1,207 of record CAJXKN010000046.1, read on the forward strand.
ATAATTGTCTTTATGTGAACATCATTGTATCTATCATGAGGATATGGAGAATTTGCAGGATTTCTTAAGAAGTAGACAGTGCCACCTTTATTAACAACTTGAGTTACAAACCATCTTACCTGGTCATATGTACCACCTGTTGCCCCATACACTTCACCATCCATTAATACTTTAACTTGAACACCAGCATCCATTCTGTCAAGAATCTCCTGCATTAATTCGAGGCTTGTAATAGTGTAAAGCTCAATCTTTATAGAAGATTTTGCAGACCGAATTGCATCTCTCAAGGCATAGAAGGAATTATCAGGGGCGATTGCGAATGTAGTCGTAACTGTGCCTGAATGTTTTACTGTGTGATAGAATGAGTCCCAGGAATCCCAACCTGGATAGGTGATTTTGCAGCCGTCAATCGGGTCATTTGGGTCCCAATTCCAATCAGAAAGCGTATTAGTATCAGGAATAGGCTGCCCAGTTGCTTCATCAAGTTTTCTTATTGCAATATCTCCTTCAGGTGAAATATAGCTTGCAAAGATGTATGGATTAATATTTCCACCGCTCCAGCCAGTGTTTGCATAGTCAGATGTGCCCCATACAACCACATCCACAATTCTATTTGAAGCATCAAAAACTGCACACTCATCACCAGTGTTATCGAAAATTGGATATGTGCCACTTACCCGTGTAATGCCTGGGATATTCACCTGGGTAAGATCTGGCACAGCAGGATCTGAGTCTTTACCATATTCAAAATTGGGCTCAAAATTGAACTCGTTTTTAAATTCGGTTGCTTCTCTTGCGATCCAGATTTTTGCATTTGGTGCAATAGTTGTACCTGTTGGAAATTCCACAGAGCCTTCAAAATCAGTAATCACATAATTTGAAATGTTTTCAGTAGTAGAACCTGTATTGATAAGACAAATCGCTTCGCCTTTCTCATTGAGCCCTGATTCAAGTGAGTTATACATCACTGCAAAAATCTTCAAAGAAGTATCGGTTGATTGAGTGAATGGAGTCGTTGGGTTTGGAAGCTCAAAAACCATTGTTGAGAAGTTCCAGGTATAGTCAGAGCCCATTGGATTACCATTACTGTCTTCGATTGAGCCTGAAAGCGTTGCAGTGAATACATCGTAATAAAGAGGGGAATCTGGTGTGAAAGTTACCGTGTAAGTATTTGAGTCATAAGTAACGCTTCCTGCAACAGGATTGTTTTCTGAATCCTTAACTGTGAAAGTAGATGTATTGATGGTAGTTCCATTAAGTGGTCTGTCAAATGTTGCAGAAATTGTTGTGTTAAGTGGAACTCCTGTTGCATCGTTTGTTGGATTTGTAGAGACTACCTTAGGTTTATTAAGCACGATGTCTGATTGGTACCTTGGTTCAATCTGATAATTACTATTATACTGCCCTAAAAAACCTGTTACTGTAATATTATCTCCCACCGAAATATTTGAGGTGTCAATGTTAGTTGAAGAATATACATAAACCTGCGTTGTATTTGAACCGTCTGTTATGATTATCTTAACGCTTGTTGAGCCTGATTTACTTGTAACTTTTCCTCCCACTCTCACCAAAAGCCCCTCATAGCTTTCGCCAACCTGAGAGATTGTGAGGTCTGTAGGAGACGGGCAGCTGCCAGAAGACACCTTATGTATATAAGAAACTGAGCCAATTTCAAGCAAGTTTTTATAACTCTTAAGTGTTCCTTTTACTTTCACAACATCGCCAAGTGCAATACCTGATGGCTGACTTGAAGGATACACATATATTCCGCCAGTTGCATCCTGAATTGCAAACCCCTTGTTGAATGTGCCAGGAACAACTGTAACATTACCCTGGACGTAAACTTGCGTATAAAGAGGCAAAGCTCTTGCTTCTGCAATCGTAATAGGCCCTGTAGTGAAGCTCCATGAATAATCTGTGCTTAATGGAGCACCCATCGTGTCTTTAATATCTGTTGTAAGCGTTGCAGTGTAGGTTGTACTATCGGAAAGAGGAGATGTCGGAGTGAATGTTGCAACTTTATCTGAATAGGTAACAGTTCCTGAAATAGGATTATTTGAAGCATCTTTAAGTAAGAATGTGCTTGTTGTAATGGTTGCTGGATCCATATCCCTGTCAAATGTTGCCTTAATTACAGCTTCATTATCAACACCTGTTGCTCCATCTGCAGGGCTCACGGATACTACCTGTGGACCTGTCGTAGTAAATGTCTTGTCGCTACCATAAACAGTGCCATAATTATTCGTCGCAACAGCTCTGAAGTGGTAAGTTTTCCCAGAGGTTAAGTTTGTCAAGTCTGCACTGAATGTCCCAGTTGCAGTTAGAGTTTGCTGGCTTGTAGTAGAACCATAGCTTGTATCAAGACCATATTGGAAATATACCGTTGCTGAACTATCACTGCCAAGGCTTGTGAGGTTACCGTTCAAAGTTGCAGATGTGCCAGTGATGTTCGTTGCATCAGAGGTTGAGACAGCAGGGACGCCAGATGGATGATTAATTATAACTCCTGAGGTAACGTTTCCTGCTGTAACGCTTACACCAGTTGTTTTGTTTCCAATAATTGTATTTGTAGCAGGGTCCCATACCTCAACAGTGTAGTCTGTTCCAGCTGGTACTGCAACTTTATAGTAGCCAGCAGTCGTTGAGTAGCCTTCATTTACACTGTTATCTTCTGTAAGATAGATACCGACTATAGTGCCGTCGTTTTTTTTAACAACGACTGGATAGCCCTGGACGGCGTTTCCATTTGTATCGTAAGCCGTTCCCTCAATCCAGCCACCGTCCGTGGTTACCCAAGAGGGTGGAGTAAATCCACTGATATGCATATCCATCATGTTAACTGAATAATAAGTTTTAGTGGATCTCGTCCCGGTATCAGTGCTTAAATAAAATCTGAACCTGATATTAGGAGTAGTCTTATAATCCTTATCAGTTCTAGACTTTACAAAGATCCATCCACTCCAATTTCCAGAACTATCCGTAGTAATAAGAGGACACGAAGTATTAAGAGAAGATGTGGTTGCAATCCAGGAAGAAGTTGTAGAGTTCCAGATATAAGCTCCAGAGGGATGTGAGTCATTGTAGAAATAAGCGTTCACATAATACTGTGTACTTGCATTACCAGAAAATGTTAAGTAATATGCAATTGGAGTACCAGAAGATTGGGTTCCATCATAAGGCGCATAATAGTAAGGGAAAGAACAAGAAACTGATGCAGCTTTGGCCGTCTTTCCCAGTGGTGCAAGCAATGATAAAATCATTGCAATCGCCACTAAAATCGACAAAAATTTTTTGTTCATTAAAAACCTCCTTTCAAGTTTTTTACTTCCTTTCTATTTATTATGTCTCATACTAAACAAAAGCAAAGCCATTTTCATTTATGTTTTTAAAAGAAGTTCCTTCTCAAATTTATCTTTTATTCTGTTTTCAAAGAAACTCTCTACTACTGCTTTAAATTTCCATTTCTCTTTGTAGTAGATCTCAGTTAAATTCTTTTTCATCCTATCAGATATCATTAGCACGTCTTTTATCCTTGCCCATTCACTTTCTCTTCCTTTTTTAATTCTCCATCTTTCTTCAGCTGTCTTTCGACGTCTTTCAAGCCATCAATCTTTTTAATGACTTTTCCGTTCTTGTCTTCGATGGTTATATTAATAGCCCCCAACCAGTGATAATACCTTTCTTTATTCATTCCATATCCCTCTGGTTACGTAATACATCTTTCCTACTTTTTAACTCATTTTCTTCTTCAGACATCTCTATATCCTTTTCATTATGTCTACACTGCATTATATTAAAAATTCATATTATTGCAAATTCAATTTTGAAAGCAATTTACTATGTATAATCACCGTAGTCGAAGTATGTGAAACAAACTTATGAGCTTAAAATCCTGAAAGAAATTCCTTCTCAATCTCAGTAAAAACGCTTGACACATATCCATCCCAAGAATCTATTTTTTATCACTTCTTAATCTTTGTATGTTTTTATTTTGGATGTTTTGGTAGCCATATGTTCCACGTGGAACATAAAAGGGAGACAGAATTTCTGTCTCCCTTAAATGATGTTTACAGTTTTGACAATGCTTCTTTTATTCTATTTAACCCTTCCCTGATATTTTCTTTTGAGGTCGCATAGGAGAGTCTGATGTATCCCTCGCCGTATTTTCCAAAAGCCGTTCCGGGAAGAGTAGCGACACCTGCGTTGTTCAGCAGATAATCTGCCAATTCCTTTGAAGTTTTACCAAATGATTTAATATTAGCAAATGCATAAAATGCGCCTTTTGGCATTTTACAAGAGACACCTGGAATCTCATTGAGCCCATTTATAACAATATTTCTTCTTTCTTCATACATTTTCCTCATTTTTTCTACTTCGTCCTGAGGACCTTTTAAAGCTTCTATTCCAGCGATCTGAGTAAATGTTGCAACACAAGAATCAGAGTTTGTAATAATTTTTGTGATTGCTTTTATGAGTTCTTTGTTTGCAACACCGTATCCTAATCTCCATCCTGTCATTGCATATGTTTTAGAGAAACCATCCAGTATGATTGTGCGTTCTTTCATTCCTTTTATAGAAGCGATGCTTCTAAATTTTTCACCATAAATGATTTGTGAATAAATTTCATCAGATAATACCATAATATCGTTCTTTTTTGCAATATCTGCTATGAACTCAAGGTCTTCCTGTGAAAGAATGCTGCCCGTTGGGTTACCTGGAGAGTTTATGATAATAAGACGTGTTTTTTCTGTGACGAGTTTTTCAAATTCTTTTCTATCAAATGCAAAATCATTTTCTTCAAGCAGCTGTAACGGAACTGGTGTAGCACCAGCTATTTTTATGGCTGATTCATAAATAGGATAACTTGGATTAGGATAAATTGCTTCATCACCATCGTCCAGCAGGGAAAGTGCAGTGAAAAAAATAATGTCTTTTCCTCCTGGAGTAATCACAACTTCATCAGGAGATACATCTATATTTCTTGTTTTGGAAATATTCTCTGCTACTGCTTCCCTCAGCTCTAAAATACCCTGTGAGGGACTGTAATGAGTGTAGTTCTCCTGAATTGCCTTTATACCTGCCTGTTTTATGTTCTCAGGGGTGTTGAAATCGGGTTCACCAATTTCAAGGTGAATGATACTTCTCCCCTGTCTCTCCAAAGCTTTCGCCTTTGCAAGCGTTTCAAAGGCTGTTTCTGTACCAGCACGTTGCACTAATTTAGATATCTTCATACTACCTCCTTTATTTTTTATCCTTACAAAATAAACTCTTTAAATAAAAACCATACATCCTTATTATATCCATATTTTTATTTTTGCCAATAGCAAGTTTACTCTTTTTTTAACCTTTCCAATAATTACATCCTTGGTAGACTGTTCTATAATATCTGTAGCAATACACTTTTAGAGGTTGCCACACATCCTACAGGATGCTTCCAAGTGGTTTCTTTTGTTTCCCTACTTTTTTGGCACGCATTTTTGTCACTCTGAACAATGTCATCGTATATAATATTTAGGTTGTGAGGGAACATATCTTCCTGAACTTGTTTCAGGATTGTTTCAGGGTCTTCAACTTAGAGGGAACACATTTCCCTCTAACTTCTATTAAAAGCACAAAAGCAAAAGAGAGATTCCGGACCAAGTCCGGAATGACAACCCAACAAGTTTAGCATTTGAGGTAGTTTGAAGGGGGAACCCCTTCAATTTAGTGAGATTCCGGATCAAGCCCGGAATGACGTTACTCAGTCATATATCCAACATTCATAATTCATAATCCAACATCCCAAATCCTATATACCGAATGCCGAAACAGGGATAGAGACTATCCATATATCCAATAATTGAGTTTCCAGCCAGTTGTCAAGTAATTCAATATCCACAAGGCCTCATAAGTTACTTTAAGGTCTGAAACCGAATTGTTATTCTGGGGCGCATAATTGAATCCATAGTCAACCTGTGATTCCATAACAAATTTAATTATTTTGTCAAAATCTAATTGTTGTATATCTCCATCAACAAGTGAGACGCCTAAATAGGTAGAATCTACATCAGTAATATCAAGTTGCGGAGCTCTCTTAAAGCCCTGCCCAGTATTCAGTATAGACAAAGCATTCCTAATAATGTATGAGTTTTCATCTGCCTCTGGATATCTATAAAACCTCAACACAGAATTTAAAATAAAGAAGTCATAGAGCATTCTGATATTAAATGTTTTTTTGTGTTTTACAGAATAGGCAAGGCGTTCTGAAACATCTTTTATCTTATTCAAAAGTCCAAAGCTATCCGAAGGCCAACGCTGTATCGTATTAAAGATGGATATAAAATAGGAAAGAGCCTCTGCATTCTCCAACAGGTCACTTTCACTATCCTGAGTTGGAAGAGGTAAAAGGGATAAATCGCCTGCCAATATTTTTGCTGTATTGATTAAATGGTGTCTCAACCTTATAGGTAAGCGCTTTTTTAAGAGAATATATGTTTTAACAGCATAGTATATCGTTTTTAGTTGTTCAATAACTTTACTAACTTCTATAACTCTTACTCCTTTGTTTCCTATAATTCGTACTGCTTTGTTTGAACTTTCATTCACTGTTGTAGATTTCCCTGGATTTTCTATTACACCTGTTAGATATTTTATTAATGCATTCACAGGGAAGTCTTTAATATCACCATTTTCCTTAGCAAGCGATACGGCATAGTATGTTGCCTCTACGGAAGGTTTAAAGGTGATAAATTTTATCCAGCCATTTCTGATACGGTGAATCTTTAAATTTTCTATCAATTTATCAAGATTTGGATAATGAGAGATGCTTGATATCTTGAACAATTTCGTTACTTCATATGTTACCATTGGTTCTATGAAATTTGAATTGTCTTTACCAAAACCAAATCCGCCATTTGCATTCTGCCTGGGGAAAACCTTTTGTTTAAGGTAGGCGTTCACGCTGCTTACATCTTGTGGAGTAATACCCACTGCTTTCATTGCCTCAAGGAGATTGTTAATTAATGCAATATATAGCACACCGTAAGGGAGAGTATCTATCTCACGAATCTTACTTGATAGCCAGCTATAAGCTTCTTTGGGCACTAAACTCTTATTAATATATGATAATTCGTATATTGCAGAAATTAGATAACCTGATTCTTTATCATTAAGAAGAGGAGCAGAAGAAGAGATATGGCTTGCAATGTATGATTGTAGAGTTTCTGATAAAGTTTGTAGATTAATTATTTTACTTGCCTTATCTCGCTCTATACCGAGCAAACGCAATATTGAAATGGCAAAATACGTTTGTGAAATACAACTTTCTGTGTTACTGTCCGCCTGAGAATTGCTAAACATAAATAGACCGTTACTCTGCTCATGATTCTTTAAAAATTGAAGAATGGCTTGGGAGTTGGAAGGAGAGCTATTTAACTTTTTAAGTATAGATATCGCCCAGTAAGTCTGTTCTATGGGTTGGGCTAATGTTCCTTTATCATAATAGACGCCATTCTTATCTTGAAGGCTCTGAATCCATTCTATGATGCTACCTGGGTCTTCAACTGGATGCGAGACACTATCCAAAATACCAACTGCAGCATAAGTAGCATATAGATTTGGAGAAAATACGTCACCACCTATTGCGCCAAAGGCAGATTGGTCTCCCGTATTTATATAAGATAAATGTAAATACTGACTTAAGTTTGTTCTCCACCAGCCGGCTATCTGCTTTGGCATTTTTTGTGGAATATACTCTGTACAGAAACATAATTGTTTAAAAGTTGCAGAATAGCAACCGCTAACAAAAACCATTATAATTACAAGCAGAAGTAAAACAGCTCTCTTCCAACCTCTCATATTAAATTACCTCCTCGTTTAATAATTTTTATTTTTGCTTCTTTAGGCAACTAATATAAATACTTTTGCTTCTAACCTCATCTTATATTTTACACCTTCAAGCTATTTTGTCCAATTTTAAATTCTCCTGCGCTAAATCCCGCTTAAAATTCTCTCACTGTCTTTCTTGCATTAACTTTTTATACTTCCACCATTAAACTTTTTTCTCACCTTTTCCAAGGCACTCCGGATACAGAATTTTCGCTTTCAGGTTCTGCTTTCATAAAACCACTTTATCCGTTAGCCTCTCTTCAACATTTAACATTTAGTATCTAACATTCATTATCTACCACCTCCTTGTAGTACAACTTTATATTTTCTAAAAACACATTTTCTGTTTTTCATCAAATTAAGCTTTCTCATCTTGCTG
>CAJXKN010000047.1 GCA_913055585.1 uncultured Caldisericota bacterium
CCACGGCTGCAAGAAGCGCAGCCTCGCAGTGGCACAACCATACGCCATTGCGCACTCCTTTCCTTGCCTCTGGCAAGTTAAGATGCGTAAGCACCCGACGTAGCAATCTCAAGAAAGTCGCCATTGCGAGCGAAGCGAAGCAATCTCCTCTTTTGTTTTTACTCTTTTAATAGGAGTTAGAGGGAAATGTGTTTCTTCTAAAAGATAGACCCTGAAACGAGTTCAGGGTGACAAAAATGCATGCCAAGAAGAATAGCGCAGGGTGACATAGCGGAGTGAAACGAGAGCAGGGTGACAGAGGAAAAAATAGGAGCCTCGGGGGAATTTGTTTCCTCAAATGAAAGTGAAGTAATCTACGTATTCTTTACCCCATAGGTTCAATATAAGTAATAGTAACCGTTCTTGTATCAGGGTCCCATTCTACAGTGCAGCCAAGCGTTTCAGCAACAAAACGTATAGGTACCATAGTTCTACTGTTTATTATCACAGGAGATACATTCGGATTTTTAGAATCAATGAGACGATATTTCCCATTCACCTCTGCACTATTCTTATCAATCCAGAGATTGATTGTAGTCTTTTTGAATAAAATTGTTACTTTTCTCTCTTTCCCTTCCCATTCGATTGTACCGCCAAGCGCTTCAACAATTGCACGGATAGGTACAACCGTCCTGCCCCACTTTACAATGATAGTAGGTACAGTGCCTCTGCCAGGGTCCACTTCCTTTTTCTCACCGTTCACGGTCATATAGGGATTATCAATTTGAAGTACAATTTCAATCTTTTTTGGTTCCGGCAGTTTTTCATAGATACCCGTAAAGGTAACTATATCTCCTTCTTTTACTTCCTTTTCAACGCTTGCTGGAGTCTTATAGCCACTAACATCATCAAACACTACAGTATATGTACCAGCAGGAACATTCTTTACCGTAAACTCTTTACCAGAACCTTTATATTCCACTGGACCAGAGATTGTAAATGTTGCTTTGTCTAAGTTTGTTGTAACTACAATAGCAGATAAAATAGGCGCAACCTTTTCGTAGGTTGCTTCAAAATGTATAGAGCTATTTCCCTTAAGGGTAAGTGTCTCGCTTGGGGGTGTCTTATAACCTGCTACATCTTTGTACGTAATTGTATAATCTCCCTCTGGCACACCTCGTACCGTATACAACTTACCTTTTCCATAATAAGTTCTTGGTCCGCTAATAAGATATTCGGCATCATCCAGATTTGTAAGAACAGTAATTATTCCAGTCTTCGAACCTAATGCATATATCCATCCTTCATTATCACCAAAATACAATGTCCCGTCGCTACCTATAGATGGGGAAGAATAAATAGCAGATTTTGCATCAAAACTGAAGAGCTTCTTCCCTTTACTTGTAATTGCATAAAGCGTTCCATCCAATGTACCAAAATAAATCGTGTCGTCAAGAGCAACGCAAGGAGAAGAATAAATCTTGCTACCCGCATTAAACTTATGTAGAAGTTCTAAATCTTTCGAGAGAATATAGACATAGCCGTCATAAGAGCCAAAAGTAATAGAGCCGTCAGAAAGAAGACCGGCAGAGGAATAAATCTCCCCATTTGCTTTAAATGTCTTAACAATATCACCACCGAGGGAAACCTTGTAGAAACTGCCATTTGTAGAACCTACATAAATGTAATTTCCAGAAATAAGTGGGGTAGCACGAACTTTACCGCCAAGCAATGTTTTCCATAAAAGAGTCCCTGAATCAGTCAAACAGTACAGATAACCATCATCTGCACCAAAAATAACCTTGCTGGATATATAGGATGGAGATGAATAAATAGGCGAACCAACATCATACTTCCACTTAAGTTTAGCAAGATCGTTTGAGAGATCTTTAGCATAGATATAGCCATTATCACAACCTACGTATAGCACATCATTTACTATTAAAGGAGAAGAGTGAAAGTCAGCATTTATAGGTATTCTCCATCTACGTGTTGAGCTGGATAAGCTAAATTCATAAAGATACGTTGGATTCCCACCTGCTACATAAATATTATTATTGTATATTGCTGGAGTAGAATAAATACTTTTCCCAATAGATAGGGAGAAAGCAGTCGTTCCCTTTTCCGGGGCAAAACCAGAGAGTATACCATCAGACGAAGCAAAATATACTACACCTCTATTATCAAAAACAGGAGAAGACGTAATGTGTGTATCTATACGATGCTCCCACTTAAGTTGATTGCTTTTAGGTCCTTCTATTTCCACTCGCCCTGTCCGCATTGGATTTACCCTGAACATAGTGGAAACAGTACCTTCAGCATACGTACGTGACACACCACTCAATGCCGTGCAAATAACAAACAAAATAACCGCCAATGCCAAAACCCTTTTCATTTCTACCATCCCCTTTTAAAATATTTTATCACAAAACAATCTATTTCGAATATCATTTTTTACTGTCATTGTGTTTTTTCCTTTGGCTATTTTATGCCACGCTCCTTTCCCGGCTGTTTTATGCCAGGTCTTGTTTCAGAATCCCGCATATAGGATTGGAATACAGGGTATAGGATTAAGAAATGTCACCTCCTTTTAAAAATTTTCATATAGATTTTTAATGATTCAATTTGCCTTCTTGACAAAAACTAATAAAAGGTTACACTATCCTGTAAATACATATATATACAGTTATTAAGGAGTGATAAGAATGAGTGCGGCAGGAAAAAATGGTATTAAAGTAGTCAGGTGCTATGCACAAGCAGGTAGTTCTGCAAGTGAGGTTATCTTCACTATTGCGATAAAACAAATTTTGAGGTGAAAATGATGAATCATTATGACTATATAATAATAGGTAGTGGTATTGCAGGGCTTTATGCTGCATTATTGGCTATTAAGCAGGGCAGTGTGCTTGTGTTGACCAAGAGCAGTATTGATGACGGTAGCACGAAGCATGCTCAAGGTGGAATTGCAGCTGCTATAGGTAAGGATGACTCTCCCGAGCTTCATTTCAAAGATACCATAGCTGCAGGAGATGGGCTGTGCGATGTCAATGCTGTTAACATTCTTACTAAGGAGGCAGCAGAGTGCATTGATGATCTTATTAAGCTTAAAGTACCTTTTGATAAACAGGATGGTAAAATAAGCCTGGGCAAGGAAGCAGCTCATAGTGTGCCGCGCATCATCCATGCTGGTGGGGATGCCACTGGCGAATACATTGAAAACACACTGATTCAACAAGTGAAGTCCACAAAGGTTAAGGTTTTAGAACATTGTCTGGTTACTGAGATTGTGACTGATGGTGGTAGAGCGCAGGGGGTAAAGGTTTTTGATTATCCAACAAACCAGGTCAAGGAATATAGTTCCCACTTTGTTATTTTAGCTACTGGTGGCGTTGGACAGTTATTTAAATATACCACTAATCCAAATGTGGCTACTGGCGATGGCATAGCTATGGCTTTCAAAGCTGGTGCTGAAATCAGTGATATGGAGTTCTTCCAGTTTCATCCTACCGCCATTCGTCTCCCTGGAGTAGCACCTTTCCTCATTTCCGAAGCAGTGAGGGGAGAGGGAGGTATACTCAAAAATGCCGCAGGTTATCGCTTTATGCCTGATTATGCTGATGGTGCAGAGTTAGCTCCAAGGGATGTAGTGTCTCGGAGCATTCTTAGTGAGATGAAAAAGACAGGCAGCGATAAGGTATTTTTAGATGTTACTCATCTGCCAGCTCATTTAATTACTACCCGCTTCCCGCATATCTATCGTTTTTGTCAGGAACATGGCTTAGATATCACTAAGGAGCCTATACCTGTAGCTCCAGCAGCTCACTATCTTATGGGAGGAGTAAAAGTAAATGAATGGAGTGAGACCAATATCCCTGGGTTATTTGCAATTGGGGAAGTAGCTTGCACTGGCGTTCATGGTGCTAACAGGCTGGCATCGAATTCACTGCTTGAAGCACTCGTCTTTGGCAGGAGAGCAATACAAAGAACTCAAACATCTCATTCTGCCATTGCAAGGAAAACAAATAAATATTATTCCCTTCCTAAGCGCAAGCCACTTTCCAATGTACCACCACTCAATCTAACAAACCTACAATCATTAATGTGGAATAATGTAGGAATTGTTCGTTCTGCTGAAGGTCTTACCGAGGCAGCAAACATCCTGGCTACCTGGGAGCGCTCTTTACCAGAGTTTATTGACCGAGCTTCTTATGAATTGGGCAATCTGGTGTTATGTGGGAGACTTATGGCTGAGGCAGCACTGCTCAGGGAGGAGAGCCGTGGAGCCCATTTCCGCACTGACTTTCCTAATAAATCACCAAAATGGCGGAGGCATATAGTTTTTCGGAATAAACATTCTGGATAATGTCCTGATGAGAGATTAAAAAATGGAGGTGTAAAAATGAATCTTATAGAGAAGATAAAGAATTTAAAGAAGGAGAAGGATGCAATAATTCTGGCTCATAACTACCAGACAAGAGAGGTTCAGGAGATTGCAGATTTTGTCGGAGACTCACTTGAACTTGCAAGAAAAGCAATGAATGTAGATGCAAAAATTATTGTTTTTGCAGGTGTGGATTTTATGGCGGAAACAGCCAAAATACTTAATCCCGATAAAAAGGTATTGATACCTTCACGTTTGGCAAGTTGTGAGATGGCAAGTTATCTTAGCCCCGAAATGATAGATGAGTATCGCAAAAAATATCCTGAAGCAAAAGTTGTCCTTTATGTGAATTCTACAGCTACTTGCAAGGCCAAAGCGGATGTTATATGCACATCAGCAAACGCAGTTGAGGTTGTAAACTCCCTTGATTCCAACACGGTATTGTTTGGGCCCGATTCAAACCTTGCAGCGTATGTAGCAACAAAAACTAATAAGAAGATAATCCCCCTCCCAGCCAACGGACACTGTTATGTGCATACAAATCTTGGGGTAGAGAATGTAAGAAGAGATGGCATATTAATGGTTCATCCTGAGTGTTCTATAGAGCTTCAGAAAATTGCAGATGTGGTGGCAAGCACAGGAGGAATGGTAAAATTCGTGGCAAAAAGTAATGCTAAAAGGTTCATAGTGGCCACAGAGAGAGATATGGTTTCCCGTTTAGCAAGAGACTTTCCTGATAAAGAGTTTATTCCGGCATGGTCCAATGCTATATGTTTGGGGATGAAACAGATCACTCTCTCAAACATATACAATAGTTTAAAGGATGAGATCTATGAGATAGAAATTCCAGAAGATATCGCAAAGAATGCAAGAAGAGCCATAGAAAGAATGCTTGAGGTGAAATGATGTTTCATATCCTTCTTAAAGAGGATACTTTATTTGGAGATATAACATCCGAAGCAATAATCCCTGAAAATATGGATGCTGAGGCAGTAGTTGTGGCTCATGAAAAAGGCGTACTTGCCGGTGCAGAATATGTAGCCAATAATCTCAGGGAAATGGGTATCTATGTAAGTTATGTAGAGGATAGTAAATGGGTAAACAGTGGAGAGGAGGTTATGCATCTACGTGGCAATGCAAGAAAAATACTTATCACCGAGAGAACCACGCTAAATATTCTTGGAAGGATGAGTGGAATAGCTACATTAACAAGGAGTATAACGAATAAGGTGAGAAAAATAAATCCCAATATAAGGGTTGCAGCCACAAGAAAAACCCTGTGGGGATACCTGGATAAAATAGCAGTGAAAATAGGAGGTGGCGATACTCATCGCTTAAACCTTGGAGATATGGTTATGATTAAGGATAATCATCTCGCTCTGGTGCCTATGGAGGAAGCGATTAGAAGAGCGAAAAAAGTAAGTTTTACAAAGAAAATAGAGGTGGAGGTAGAAAAAGAGGAGGATGCAATAAAAGCAGTAGAGACAGGAGTAGACATAATTATGCTGGATAATATGCCAGTAGATGAAGTATGTACCATAGCAAAAAAATTGAGAAAATATTCTGTAATAATAGAAGTTTCTGGCGGAATAACTCCTGAAAATGTAGAATCATATGCAAGATGTGATATAGATGTAATTTCTATGGGATATCTCACTCATTCTGCTAAGAGTATGAATTTTTCTCTGGAAATTCACTGATTAAAATTAAAGGCCAAAATAATCTAAAGAGGAGGTGCCTTCAAGTGGATGATACGGAGAGAAAAAAAGTAATTTTAGATATACTTCAGAATAAAGTATCCGTCATATCTGGGGCAAAGCTTGCAGAGATAACAGGTGTAACGAGACAGATAATTATAAAAGATATTGCTTTACTCCGAGCTTCTGGATATAAGATCGAAGCAACTCCAAAAGGCTACACAATGCAAAAAAGAAAAGGCAAAAGAGCTGTCTTTGCTGTTAAACACACAAAGGAAGATATAGAAAAAGAATTATCACTAATTGTACAAAATGGAGGAAGAGTTTTAGATGTAATAGTTGAGCACCCACTTTATGGGGAGATAAAAGGAAATTTAAATATAGAAACAATGAATGATATTAAACGTTTCCTCGCCAGGATGAAAACTGCTCATGCAAAGCCACTTCTTACTCTATCGGATGGTATACATCTCCACACAGTAGAGGCAGATTCAGAAGAAAAATTAAGAAAAATTAGAGAGGTATTAAAAGAAGAAGGATTTCTTAATTTGTAGTATTATTTGACAGGATAGAAATAGATTATGAAAATAACAAATAGAATATATGCAATAAATTTATTCATCAATAGAGCATATCTCATAGTAGAGGATAAGCTTATTTTAATTGATAGTGGTTTTCCGGGAAGTGCTCATAGAATTATAAAGTTTATAAGAAGCATTGGGAGAAATGAAAAGGAGCTCAAGCTTATCATTCTAACGCATTATCATATAGACCATAAAGGAAGTGCAAGAAAACTTAAGAGTCTCACAGGTGCAAAGATTGCAGCGCACGTACTTGATGCACCATACATAGAGGGAAAAATTGGTGCATTCAGGAAAGTAAAAAACCCTTTCGGAAAATTTTTTCTATTTATTGCAGAAATCCTCTTCTTATATGAAAGAGTAAAAGTAGATATACTGCTGAAAGACGGAGACGAAATTAACCATTTGAAGGTTATTCATACGCCAGGGCACACAATGGGTAGTATCTCTCTATACGACAGCATAGAAAAAGTAATCTTCTCCGGTGATACAATGCCTCCTCAGCTTGGAAAAATGGGTTGGAGTAGAAATCCTTATTCTGTAAATTCTAAAATGGAGAAAGAATCTCTCAAAAAGTTAATGAAACTTGATTTCGAAAAATTCCTTCCTACGGATGGGAAAATGGTACTAAAGGATGCTAAAAGAGTATTGAGCCAGTTTGTTTGATTTGATAAAACTTGCATAATGATTATTTCACATTATAATATAACAAAAAATGGAGGTAAAGATGAAGCATATAAAAATAATTGCTAAAAAGCCTTTTTGGAATATTAGTAAAGATACTGAAGATGCTGATTGCAGGGAGTGCCAGACACCCTGTAAATCTGCCTGTAAAACGAGTGTAACGGTTGGCAATCAGGTATGCGAAATTAAAAAACCAATAAAGAGATGGATCTGGTAATCTAATGCAGCAGAATTTTGATAGAGAACGCATCCATAGTTTTATATTCAATGGTGAATATTTTCTTGTTGATGTGAACAGTGGCTCCCTGTTTGCTATAGATGAGCCGACCTACTCTTTCATCAATAAGCTTATTGAAAAGCAGTCGCTTGACTTAGCAGAGAAAGAAATTTTTCAAAGATACGGGGAAGATGCTGAGAAAATAAGAAAAGAGATTGAAGGATTAATAAACGAAGGAATGTTGTTCTCTCCTCCTCCAGAATATTTTGAGTCAACACTTACGCTTAAATCTCTCTGCCTGAATGTTGCTCATTCCTGCAATTTTGGATGCATTTACTGCTTTGCTCATCAGGGTAATTACGGAGAAAAGGACAGCCTGATGAGCTGGGATGTTGCAAAGAGAAGCATTGATTTCCTGCACAGAAATGCTATAAACAGGTATCATCTTGAAGTAGATTTCTTTGGAGGGGAACCTTTGCTTGATTTTGATGTAGTAAAGAAGACTATTCAATATGCAAGAAAGACATACCCTGATAAAAAATGGCGTTTTACGCTTACAACCAATGGTTCACTTATTACAAAAGAGGTAGAGGATTATTTATATGATAACGACGTAAGTCTTGTTTTGAGTCTGGACGGGGAAAAAGAAACGAACGATAAATTTAGAGTCTTCCCCAATGGAACCGGTACATTTGATATTGTTTATCCAAGAATCAAGCTCGTTACAGAGCATAGAAAAGATAGTGGAGGGTATTACGTACGGGGTACATACACAAAAAAAACGTCTCATATCTCACAAACTGTAATGAACTTGCATAAGCTTGGCTTTGATTTTATTTCCTTAGAACCTGTTGTAACAAAAAACAAAGAATTAGCTTTCTCTAAAGAGGACCTTCCTAATCTAAGAAAAGAGTATGAAAAGCTTGCAAAAGAATACGTCTTATCACAGAGAGAAAAAGAATGGCACTTCTTCCATTTTAATGTAGACTTAGAGGCAGGTCCCTGTATTCAGAAAAGGATCTATGGATGCGGTGCAGGTGTAGAGTATCTTGCCGTTTCCCCAAATGGAGACATATACCCCTGCCATCAGTTTGACGGTATGAAAGAGATGAAATTGGGAGACATATATAATGGAATTACAAATAAAGCCCTTCAAGAAAAATTCAGAAAGGCAAATTTCTTATTTAATAAAGAGGAATGCAGTCATTGTTGGGCACGTTTCTACTGCTCCGGAGGATGCCTTGCTAACAATTATATAATCAATAAAGACATATTTAAACCATATGAGATAGGCTGTGAATTGCAGAAGATGCGTATAGAAGCAGCTTTATACGTGCAGGCGAAGCTTAAAGAGATGCATATCCCCTACCACTCCACCACTACAGAGAGCAAACTTGTTTCAAGGTAACAAAAGAAAAACGTCATTCCGGGCCGGAATCCTGCATTTAGGATTTGGGATATAGGATATAGAATGTTGAATGTTGAATGATGGATGTTGAATGATAGATTATGAATTATGGATTTAGGATATAGAATTTAGGGTTTAAGATGTTGAATGTTGAATGATGGATGTTGAATTATGGATATAGGATTTAGGATTGTCATTCTGCAATCCTTTCCCTGGCTGCTTTCTGCCAGGTCTCGTTTCGGAATCTCACATATAGGATTTGGGATATAGGATTTAGGGTTTAGTAATGTCATTCCGCAATCTTTTCCCTGGCTGTTTTTCGCCAGGTCTCGTTTCGGAATCTCGTTTTTAATAGGAGTTAGAGGGAAATGTGTTCCCTCTAAAAGATAGACCCTGAAACGAGA
>CAJXKN010000048.1 GCA_913055585.1 uncultured Caldisericota bacterium
AACGGGGAAATGGCAGCAAAAGCTTTTAAAGATAAAGAATTTTTTGATATCATAAAGAAAAGTGATCTTGTTATTCCGGATGGCATCGGTATTGTGTGGGGTGCGAGTATAAATGGAGAAAAAATTGTTTATAGAATACCAGGGGTAGAGTTTGCATGGGAACTTTTACGTGTTGCATCAGAAAAAGGATATAGAGTATATCTATTAGGTGCAGAAGAGCAGGTATTAAAAAAAGCTGTTAAGCAAATAAGGAATCATTTTCCTTCGCTTTGTATTGTAGGTTTTCATTCAGGTTATTTTGATAAGGATGAAGAAAGACGTATTATAGAAGAAATAAGGAAAGATAAAGTGCAGATACTGCTTGTAGGTATGGGTGGAGGGAAACAGGAAAAATGGATATGGCGGCATAAGGATTTAAATATCCCGGTTTGCATAGGAATAGGAGGTACGTTTGATGTATGGAGTGGAAGGCTAAAAAGGGCACCGGTAGTTATACAAAAAATGGGCATTGAGTGGCTATACCGCATTATTATACAACCGTCAAGGATAGTGAGAGTAGGGAATATCATTAGCTTTGCCATTAAGGTAATAGGACAAGGTAGGAGAAAATGAAAGTACTGCTCACAGGCTACTTTGGATTTGGTAACGCAGGGGATGAAATGATTCTCTACGTTATGAAAAAGAAATTCAGAGAGATGGGATATACTGTATATACTCTTGCAAAAAATCCTGAAGATACAAATGAATTTAATAGAAGTAACATTATAGATATTTTATCAGCGATTAAGAAAAGTGATGTTGTAATTAATGGCGGTGGGGGTATTCTACAGGATAAAACAAGTGCAAAGAGCTTGTACTATTATTTACTTATTATGAAAATGGCAGAAATGATGCACAAAAAAGTTGCCGTATTTGCACAGGGGATAGGACCAATATATAGAGGTATTGACAGGGTTATGCTGAGAAACGTATTGAATTCAGCTGAGCTTATAACGGTGAGAGATGCTTACTCGCTGAATATACTGAAGAATATAGGCGTAAAAAAAGCAATATACCTGACAGCTGATTTAGCATTTCTCTATAATGAAGAAAAAAGTATTTCCCTTCCTTATGAACATTTTATCCTGTACACAGTAGGAAGAGCAAAACGTATGCCACCTTTAATAGTCCTTGCAGATGTGGGAAATTATGTTAAAAAGGTTACTAACCTGCCAGTTATCATTGTACCGTTTTATCCTGAAAGAGATGGAAAGATAACAAAAGAGCTCTCAGAAATTTTGCACAGTCCACATATTCTCCCAAAAGATATTGCACAATATACGTATATCGTTGAAAAAAGTACATTTGTTGTAGGGATGAGATATCATTCATTGCTTCTTTCAGCCTTGAAAGGAAAAGCATTTGTTGGACTATCGTATGATCCAAAAGTTACTTCCATTATGCAAGAATTCGGAGTAGATGGTATTAAAGATTACGGAAATTTATCTATAATGGATTTTAAGAAAGTATTTGAGAAAAACTTTAGAGAGCGTTTTAGAATACAAAAAGAGCTTAAGAAAAAAGTAGCGTTCCTCAAAAAAGAGGCGGACAAGAACTTTGAACTATTCAAAAGGAAAATCGAGCAATAAATTCAACCTGCTAAATATATTGTTTCCGCCTCATTGTCTTATATGTGGAAAGGAAACAAACGGAGAAGGTATATGTGATGATTGCAAAAAAACCATAGAGTATCTTAACTATCCCCTTATTGAGCATAAGAAAAATATTTATTTTTATGCCATTACAAGGTATAGTGGTGTAATGGAGAAAGCAGTTAAGATACTTAAATACAAAAAGAGAAAAATTATTGCAAAGGATTTATCTAAGATTATTATTCATTTTGTTGAGGAACAAGGAATACATTTTGATTACGTAGCATTTATTCCAATGACACGTTTCGAACAGACTGAAAGAGGTTTTAATCAGACGTATCTTTTAGCAAAAGAGGTCTCTACTGCATATCAAATTCCTATACTAATGTCTCTAAAGAAGGTAAAGAGAACAGATAAGCAAGTAGGATTGAATAAAAAAGAGAGAGAAGAAAATCTGAAGGGCGCTTTCAGAATGGAGGAGGCTGTAAAAGGGGATGTCCTAATTGTTGATGATGTATATACTACGGGAAGCACAGCAAGAGAAATTACAAAAACAATGGTCAGAAAAACAAAGTCAAATATCTATTTTGTTGCATTGTCAAGGAAGATAGATTAAAGCTTCCTATTGCTTGATTTTAGCAAGGAAGATGCTATAATTTGCTCAAAAATGGAGGTGAATGAGTGGTGAGAAAGAATATCAAAAGAATCGTTACGCTTGTCATTGTAGCATTTGTCATTTTTACTACTGTACCGATTGCCTCTGCCTCAAGCTATGCGTTTAATTATTCAACAAACAGTAGTTTTATAACAGACACAATTGGTAACAAGTTTGCACTTCCCTACAGTCCATTTGTAAAAGGAAATGTTTTTTACGTGCCTCTCAGGGCAACTGTTGAGAGCGCGGGAGGTGTTGTCACATACAACAAAAAGGATAGAAGTATTCTCTTAAAGTATGGCAATAGGGTTGGCAAACTTACTTTAGGGAAAAGTGTAGGGACAGTAAACAATGTACCTTTTGCATTTGCAAGGGAACTTTTTGTTATAAAAGGAAGAACGGCTGTTAATGTATATTTTATTGCACTCCTATTTAATGGAAAAGTAAAATTAAGAAGAGATATTTGCACCATTACATTCTATCCTATTTTTGCTCAAAAGGATGCATTGAACAACAATGTTGTATTGTATAGAGAGCCGAAGAGAATCGTATCGCTTGCGCCTAATCTTACAGAGATACTTTATGCCATTGGTGCAAGCAATAAGATCGTAGGTGTATCCAATTATTCTGATTATCCAGAAGATGCAAAAAATAAACCGAAAGTTGGAGGGTTCTTTACGCCTTCAATTGAGAAAATCTTTGCGCTTTCACCTGACATTATACTTGTTGCAAGGGGCACACCGCTTACCGTAATTAATAAGTTTAAGGAACTTGGCTCAAGGATATATACCTCTGATCCGCATACTATAAATGATATATACAATCTTATCTCCACTGTAGGCAGGATTACGGGGAATATAAAGGAAAGCAGTATGCTTGTAAAAAAGCTTAGATTAACTGAAAAGAGTATAACAGAAAAAGTAAAAAACATTTCACATAAAAAGAAAGTATACGTAGAAATATGGAATAAGCCCAAGATGTCTGTAGGCAAAGATACATTTATAAACAGTTTGATTAGTGAAGCAGGAGGCATAAATGTTACAGCGAATTTAAAGGGTAACTGGCCAATGGTAAATAGTGAATATATCATAAAAGAGAATCCTGATGTTATCGTTCTCCTTTATCCTTGCAGCAAGAAAGAGATTGAAAAGAGGCCCGGATGGGATACAATTAATGCAGTGAAAAATGGCAACATTTTTATTGAAAACCCGGATATCTTTGAAAGGCCTGGCCCGAGGATCATAGATGGAT
Source organism: uncultured Caldisericota bacterium (assembly GCA_913055585.1). Taxonomy (GTDB): domain Bacteria; phylum Caldisericota; class Caldisericia; order Caldisericales; family Caldisericaceae; genus CAJXKN01. The sequence goes on from CAJXKN010000048.1 coordinate 3,538, forward strand.
TAATAACAATGTACAACATTTTGTATGGGAAACACTGATAATGGATTAAAGTATCTTATATTTGTTTTAACGTTCATTTTCATTGTTGTACTTTTGATTTCTCTTTCTAAAGGAGAAGTAAGCTTACCAATAAAAAAAGTGATAAAAACGTTGATAGGAAAAGGCAATACAGAGTCAAACGGTATTGTTCTTAAGATAAGATTACCACGTTTTCTGTTATCTTCTGCTGTAGGGGGGATGCTTGCAATAGCAGGACTTATTATGCAAACAATATTCAGGAATCCTCTGGTGGATCCGTATTTTCTTGGTATATCATCAGCAGCAGAGCTTGGCATAAGCGTCTCAATTATGCTTGGTATAACCGGTACACTGCTTGGCATATCTGTTATGTCCATCATTGCATTTTCATTCTCCGTACTGTTAATACTTGGTATGGTAAAAATTGCAAGGATGAGGAGTGTTGTTGCTTCAAAGGCAGGATTGGTTCTCATAGGTATAGCGATATCCTATGTACTTTCAGCCATAAATAATTTGCTTGTTACCTATAAAAAGGATCTATTTCTTAAAAGTACATTCTGGGCTTTAAAAGGTTTTAATACAGCAGATATATCGGAATTTCTCTTTGTACTGCCTTTTCTTTTCGTGGGTTTTATATATACAATATCCAATGCAAAACGAATGAATATATATCTTTCAAGCGACCTCACGGCACATTCGCTTGGCATAAACCTCAATAGATTTGTTCCCTCAATGCTTGCAGTTTCTGCAATTGTTTCAGCAGCTTCAGTGATGGTGGGGGGTGCTATAAGCTTTATAGGACTCTTTACGCCACATATAGGAAGGCTACTTATAGGAGAGGAAAGGAAAAAGTTATCTATTGTTACACTACTTTTGGGTATTACGTTACTTCCCCTGTTTGATTTTATATCAAGGACCATTATTCCTTCGCAAGAGATACCTATTAATGTTATTACTGCACTTGTAGGTGCGCCATTCTTTATATACTTATTTTTTAAGAATAGAAATGCAGAGTATTGATATAAAAGGACTATATTTTTCTTACGGAAAAGGTTATGTTCTATCTAATCTTAATCTGAGGATACAGGATAAAGGTGTATATTCTCTTATCGGTAAAAACGGTAGCGGGAAAACAACGTTACTAAAGATACTTATAAAGTTTCTTCATTATGAAAAAGGCGAAATTAAAATTAATGGGAAGGATTTAAATGCATTTACGTTAAAGGAAATTGCGCAAACAGTAGGATTTCTTGAAAGTGAAATTCCCCATGTTTATCTGCCAGTTGAAGAACTTATAAGCTGGGGTAATTTTCCTTTTGCAGATGAAAGGAAAAATGTAGAAGACGTAATGAAAGAACTCAACCTTGCAAAGATTAGAAAAAAAAGTTTTCAATCTCTTAGTACGGGGGAAGAGAAGAGAGTGCTTTTAGGAAGGATTTTTGTACAATCACCGGATATTGTTTTGATAGATGAGCCGTTCAATTTCCTTGACCCAGGGTATAAGATTGAAATTTCGCTATTACTAAAAAGGTTGGGAGAAAAGAGCATCGTATTTATTGCTACGCATGATATTGCTGCTGTGCAATTCGTTAGCAAAAAAGTATTTGTACTACACAATGGAAAAATAGAGACGGAGGGTAGCCCAGACGAAGTAATAAAAGGTAAGGTGATTAAAAAAGCTTTTGATATTTCAAAGTCATTAGAGGAAAAATTTAAACAGTTTTACCATATAGACATTTGATTTTTATTGAAAATTTGGTATAAATATATCGTGAGGAGGTATTTGCATATGAGAATTATAGACGTAGATAAAGAAGTCGCAGAAGCTCTGGAGAATGAATTGAATAGACAGCGCAACAAACTTGAACTCATTGCATCGGAGAACTTTGTCACAGAGCCTATCCTTGAGGCACAGGGTTCAGTATTAACAAATAAGTATGCTGAAGGATATCCAAAAAGGCGGTACTATGGTGGATGTGAATTCATAGATGTTGTGGAGAGCCTTGCTATAGAACGTGCAAAGAAATTGTTCGGTGCAGATGGTGCAAATGTTCAGCCACATTCAGGTACACAGGCAAACGTTGCTGTATATTTTGCAACAATGCAGCCAGGCGATACATTTATGGGGATGGATCTGAATGCTGGAGGGCATCTCAGCCATGGAAGCCCTGTAAATATATCTGGTAAATATTTTAATGTAATACATTACGGTGTTGATAGAAAAACAGAACTCATTGATTTTAACGAAGTAGAAGATCTTGCAAAGAAGTATAAACCAAAGGTTATTGTTGCAGGAGCAAGCGCATATCCAAGAATCATTGATTTCGAAAAATTCCAGCAGATTGCACAATCAGTCGGTGCATATTTGATGGTAGACATTGCACACATTGCAGGACTCGTTGCAGCAAAAATTCACCCAAGTCCCGTTCCTTACGCAGACTTTGTCACAACTACAACGCATAAAACATTGAGAGGACCTCGAGGAGGAATTATCCTGTTTAGAGAGAAATACGAAAAAATGATAAACAGAGCAGTATTTCCTGGTACGCAAGGAGGGCCTTTAGAGCATGTTATTGCAGCAAAAGCGGTAGCGTTGAAACTTGCGATGCAGCCAGCTTTTGTTGAGTATCAAAAGCAGATAGTGAAAAATGCAAAAGCCCTTGCGAGTGCAATGAGTAAAAGAGGATACAGATTGGTGACTGGCGGTACGGATAACCATTTGATGATTATTGATTTGAGAAGCAAAAATATTACCGGGAAACATGCGGAAAAGTTACTTGATTCAGTAGGTATTACAACAAATAAAGAAGCAATTCCTTTCGATCCTTTGCCTCATACAAAAACAAGCGGCTTGAGGTTAGGTACGCCTGCCCTCACAACGAGAGGAATGAAAGAAGAGGAAATGGAAATTGTAGCGGATTTGATTGATCGTACTATTACAAGCAAAGGTGATGAAGAAGAGCTTGAAAAAGTAAGGAAAGATGTAAAAGAACTTACAGCCAAGTTTCCCCTGTATCCGGGATTAAGTTATATTAAATAATATGGAGGGACAATGAATAATAATGTGCATTTAATTGAGCATCCTTTGATACAACACAAGCTCACCCTTATGAGAGACAAAACGACAACAACGAAGGAATTTAGAGAGCTTGCAAAAGAAGTTTCTGCTCTTATGGTCTATGAGATCTCCCGGGATATGAAGCTCAGAGAGGTAGAAATTGAAACGCCTATAGGAAAAACAAAAGGAAAAGTATTGAAAGACGAGATTGCGCTCGTCCCCATACTTAGAGCTGGCATTGTTATGGCTGAGGGTATTCTGGACCTCATCCCAACGGCAAAGGTAGGACATATTGGTTTATACAGAGATCCGAAAACGCTTATGCCTGTTGAGTATTATTGCAAATTGCCAAGGAATATAGACAAGTATAAGGTCTTTATCGTTGACCCAATGCTTGCTACGGGTGGTTCAGGAGCAAAAGCAATAGAAATTCTTAAAAGCAAAAAAGTCAAAGACATTGTCTTTGTATGCCTCATCTCTGCGCCAGAAGGAATAGAACTAATTAACAAGCGTTTTCCTGAGATACCTATATATACAATCTCCATTGACGAGAGACTAAACTCGCATGGTTACATTGTCCCTGGCCTCGGAGATGCAGGGGATAGGATCTTTGGCACGAAATGAATGCAATACTAAAACTTGTTTTTAAAAATGCTGTTTCACTGAAACTCTATTTTCTCTATGGGTTCTTTTTTGCATCATTCTTTACCCCGTTGGCCATATGGATTGGAAGAAGATTCAAAGTAATTGACAATCCTGAAAATAGCAAAGAAAGAGCCAAAATTCACCATATAGCTGTTCCTCGTACGGGTGGTATTGCAATGTACATCAGTTTTTTAATTCTGTTTCTTTTTATCCATAAGTTCACATTAAAGTTTATTGGGCTCTTTATTGGCGCAACTATAATATTCATTGGAATGTCTATTGATGACAAATACAATTTGAGCGTAGCAAAGAAGTTTCTTATACAATTCGTTGCTGCTTCTATAGTTGTTGCAGCAGGTATAAAATTTACTTTTGTTACCAACCCTTTTACAAAACATCTCATTAACCTTGGATGGGGTGGTATAATACTCACAGTTCTATGGATTGTAGGTATTACAAATGCGTTAAATATCATTGATGGCCTGGACGGCCTCGCAGCAGGCATAGCATCCATTTCCTCTATAACTCTTTCATTCGTTGCAATATACAAAGGTAACCTTCCACTTGCATTCTTATTACTTGGAATTAGTGGCTCACTTATTGCTTTTCTCATATATAATTTTCATCCTGCACGCATTTTTCTTGGTGATTCTGGTGCAGAACTGTTAGGTTTCTTGCTCTCCACCATTTCCGTTATGGGCGCGTATAAAACTGCAACGTTCCTTACAATGGCTGTACCCATATTTACTCTTGGTATACCTATTACCGAAGTATTTACATCCATTGTAAGAAGATTGAGAAAAGAAATGTCTCCATTTCATTATGATTTGGGGCATATGCATTACAGATTGCTTAAAAAAGGCTGGTCTCAACCGAGGATAGTGCTTGTTTATTACGTTATTACAACGGTACTTTCCGTTGCAGGTCTATACATTGCATTTGGTGTGAAATGAAGAAAAAGGTCTTCCTTATTTTCGGTACACGTCCAGAAGCAATAAAAATGTATCCCGTGTATAAAGCTTTGAAAGAGCATCACGAAATTGCGACAAAAGTCATCATAACGAGTCAGCATCAAGAAATGCTTAAGCAGGTATTAGAGATGTTTAAAATGAAGGCAGATTATGACCTCAATGTAATGGAAGATAGGCAAACACTTACAAAAATTACATCAAAGGTACTAAACGGGCTTAAAGAACTGTTTGGCAAAGAAAAACCTGACCTTGTTGTTGTTCACGGCGATACGACAACAACGTTTTCTGCAGCACTTGCAGCGTACTATAAAAAGATACCGATAGGGCATGTGGAAGCAGGCTTAAGGACGTATAATAAGTATTTTCCTTATCCTGAAGAAATGAACAGAAGACTCACAGATGCCTTAGCAGATTTGCATTTTGCACCTACCGAATCTGCAAAGAGAAATTTATTAAATGAGGGTATTTCAGAGTCAACTATATTTGTTACTGGAAATACAGTGGTAGATGCAGTAAAGGAAGTGCTTGCTTTAAAGACTGTAGATCCTTTGCCTGTAAAAGATAATGAAAAGTTTATTATTGCTACGGCACACAGAAGAGAAAACTGGGGTATACCTATGCAAAATATATGCAAAGCGATAGATTATGTAAGTAAAAAACATAAGATAAAATTTGTCTTTTCTGTGCATAAAAATCCTTTGGTGCGAGAAACAGTAAA
>CAJXKN010000049.1 GCA_913055585.1 uncultured Caldisericota bacterium
TGGACTAACTTTCGAAACAGAGCCATATGAATGACTTTGTTCAGAGGGTTCAATTAAATAAAAATAACAACAAATAAGGAGGAAAAATTTATATACAAGGTGGTTATATATTGCCAGGGTGGAATGATTGACGAAGTGAACTTCGGATATAACACCAAAATGGAAGGATATACGAACTCAAGTTCGTATATATCGGAGTTGTCCGAAATTCGGCTCGGCAGTTTTAAAAAGGAGGTGAATATATGAGAAACAAAAAAGAGACCATCAGAAGATTTGTTGGTTTCATCAATAACGAGGAGGAACAAGGTGGTTTATGGTTGCCAAATATTCAGCGAGATTTTATCTGGAAAGAAGATCAAATAGAAAGATTATTTGACTCAATAATGAGAGAATATCCTATAGGAAGTCTTTTAATATGGAAAACCAAAGAACACGTAAAAATAAGAAAATTCATTGATAACTATAAGGATGGATTAAAACTAACCGATTTCTATGTTCCAAAGAATGAAAAAACAAAGTTAGTTGTATTAGATGGGCAACAAAGATTACAGAGTTTGTTTATAGCGCTAAGAGGAAGTTACAATGGAAAAGAATTGTATTTTAATGTATTGAGTGTAGAGGAGGAAAAAGAAGATACCAGATTTGAATTTAAGTTCATTGAACCATCTAAAGCAGATATAAATCATGGATGGGTGAAAGTAAAGGACATAGTGTATGATAATAGTGGATCCTATAAAATATCTTCAAATATTATTAAGAAAATAGAAATGGAACGATCAAAGGTTTTAATGGATAAACTTTCAGAAGGCGAAAAGGATTTAATTAACGACAATATTTCAAAGTTGATAAATAGATTCTGTGTTGAAGAAAATATTGCCTATACCGAATTAGATGGTGTAGATAATCCGGAAATATATAAATTAAACGATGTTGTTGAGATTTTTATAAGAGCGAATGCTGGGGGAACACCTTTAAGCAAATCTGATCTTATGTTTTCTCTTCTTACCTCAGAATGGGAAGATATAGAAGAAGATATGGTGAATTTCTTGGAGGAGCTAAATGGTACGGCATTTAATTTTGGCAGAGATTTTGTATTAAAGACAAGCTTAATTCTAATTGGAGCTGGGGCAAAGTATGATGTAACAAAATTTAGAAAAGAAGAGAATTTACAAAAATTACAAAATAATTGGGAAGATATTAAAAATTCAATTAGGGAAATCAGAGACTTTCTTTGTAAATATACTTTCATAAGATCTGATAAAGCACTTCCAAGCTATTTAGCCCTAATTCCGTTAATATATTTCAAATACAAATATCCTGATAAATGGAGACAGTCAAATAAAGAAGCTCTTGCGAAATGGCTTACAAGAGTGCTTTTGACCGGGGCATTTTCTGGTAGCTCGGATACTTTATTGGATGCTCTTGTTAGAAAGATAGATGAGAAAGAAAATTTCGATATAAATGTAATCAACGCTGAAATCATAAATAGAGGAAGAACAATAAATATCTCTGAAGACTCCCTGTTAAATACCTATTATGGTGAAAAGAAGTTATATCTTATATTCGCTCTCTGGTATCAAGACATCAACTTTAAACCTGCATATGAAGGTAATTTGCCCTGGGTGGATCATATTTTTCCTCAATCTAAGCTGAAAGAAATTAAAGTAATAAACTTAGAAACTGGAAGAAAAGTTATGAAATATAAATGGTGGGATAGGGATCAAATTGCAAATTTAATGCTACTTTCTGCAGAAGAGAACAGAGATGAGAAAAGGGACAAAACACCAAAAGAATGGCTAAAAGATAAAGATGATGATTATTTTGAGACCCATTTAATTCCAAAAAACAAAGAACTATGGGAATTGGAGAACTTTGAAGAATTTGTAGAAAAAAGAAAAAAATTAATTGTGGATAAATTTAAGAAAATGGGTTTAATAACATGATGCTGCCGAGCCGAACTCTCCGCCTCGCTTCGGTGCTATCGCACTCGGACAACAGGTGGATATGTGGCTTGTTAATGCTCGCCCAAGTTTGCTATCGCAAACTTCACATATCCCCGGAACGTTATATGACATTTGGCTTCGGGGTGGAAAAAGGAATATTTATATAATCTTATACTCTAAGGATAATTATGGAATTTGAAGACCTCAGTAATTTAATCTTTAGTGAAATAAAACCAAAATTGGAAAAAAATCAGGAATTGTCTATTTTTGCAAAAGAAAGAGCTAAATTTGAAGGTTGGCTAAAAGTAGAATTGTATGATAGTCTATCAATTTTTTAAATTTTTATTTGAAAAAGGATAAGGAAAAACTTATAATTTAATGATGGAAGTAATAAGAGATTTAGGGAAAATAATAAGCCCATTAGATAAAATAGGGGAAGGAAATTGTGTTAAAAGAACTGAACATCCATAGGCTGGCATATGCGAAACATGTTCAGATATATTTCCTTTTTGGTAATATATACGAACTTAGTTCAGATATGAATAAGTTAAGTGAAATTACCCACATCTTAAAATAAGTTTGGAGGTGAAAAATATGGCAGATAACAAACTCGACATAAAGACATTAGAGAACTGGCTATGGGAAGCTGCCTGTAAAATCAGAGGGGAAGTTGATGCATCTAAGTATAAGGATTACATCTTGCCCCTTATATTCATAAAAAGGCTTTCTGATGTTTTTGAAGATGAAATCATTAGACTTTCTCAAAAGTATGGAAGGGAAGATATTGTTGAACAATTATTAACTCAAGACCATAAACTTGTCCGTTTTTACCTGCCTAAAGAAGCAAGATGGGAAGAGATTGCAAAACAAACTACAAATGTTGGAGAATATTTAACCGATGTAGTTCGTGCTATTGCTAGAGAAAATCCTAAACTTCAAGGTGTCATAGATATAGTAGATTTTAATACAACTGCCGCAGGTCAGAGGATTATTAGCGATGATAAACTAAAGGAACTAATAGGTGTTTTAGGTAAACATCGACTTGGCTTAAATGATGTTGAACCTGATATTTTGGGCAGAGCATATGAATATCTGTTAAGAAAATTTGCCGAAGGTTCAGGCCAATCAGCAGGAGAATTTTACACTCCCCGAGAAGTTGCCATATTGATGTCATACATTTTAGACCCAAAGCCAGGTAATGAAATATACGATCCTTGTTGTGGTTCTGGCGGTCTATTAATTAAATGTTATCTCAGGTTCAAAGATAAATATGGTTCAGATTCTTCTATTGAACCTCTCAAATTCCATGGTCAGGAGATTTTACATTCCACATTTGCCATGGCAAAGATGAACGCATTTATTCATGATATGGAGGCAGAAATTGCACTTGGTGACACCATGAATAGGCCAGCATTTTTAAATCCAGACGGTTCTCTTAAAAAGTTTGATATCGTCACGGCAAACCCCATGTGGAACCAGAGTTTTCCACAATCTACTTATGAAAACGATCCTTATAATCGTTTTACTTTTGGCTATTCCCCCTTAAGTAGTGCAGATTGGGGATGGATTCAGCATATGTTTGCCTCTCTTAAGGAAAACGGAAAAATGGCAGTGGTACTTGATACTGGAGCAGTCTCCAGAGGAAGTGGGAATGTGAGTAAAGACAGGGAAAGAGATATAAGAAAGCAATTTGTAGAAAATGATTTTATTGAGGGGGTTATTTTACTTCCTGAAAATTTATTTTATAATACAACTGCACCAGGAATTATTTTAATAATAAACAAAGACAAGAAGCATAAGAATCAAATTCTTTTGATAAATGCCTCAAAACTTTTTAAAAAAGGCAGACCAAAGAATTACCTACCAGATGAAAGTATTAAACTGATTTCGGATATATATCTTGACTGGAAGGAAGAGAATGGCATTAGTAAAATCATCACAAAAGAGGAAGCAGCTAAGAATGATTACAACCTGAGCCCTTCCCGCTATGTGACTCAAGATGGTGAAGATGATACCTTACCTTTAGAAGATACAGTAATTCAATTGCAGGAAGCAGAAGAAGAAAGAAAACAAGCAGATGAAAAATTAAGAAATATACTCAGTCAGTTGGGGGTGGAGCTCCAATGAAAGAGAACGAAGTTGTTGATCTACCTGAAGGCTACAAGATGACCGAACTTGGCCCATTGCCAGAGGATTGGGAAGTTGTAAGGCTGGGGGAGGTAGTGGAAATACATGATAAAAAAAGAATTCCTTTGAGTTCCACAGAGCGGAGTAAAATGAAAGGTACTTATCCTTATTGCGGAGCTAATGGTGTTATAGATTATATAAATGATTATATCTTCGAGGGTGAATACGTCTTACTGGCTGAAGATGGTGGTTTTTGGAAAAAATTTGAAAGCACAGCTTATTTAATGAATGGGAAATTTTGGGTTAATAACCATGCTCATATACTTAAAGCAGTAGAAAATAAAGCTATTAATAGATTCCTACTTTACTGGTTTATTTTTGATAACATTGAAAAATATACATCAGGAACAACTAGAAAAAAATTAAATCAAAGTGTTATGAAAAAAATCAAAATCCCTCTTCCACCACTCTCTGAGCAAAAGAAAATTGTTGCTGTGCTCTCTGCTGTTCAAGAGGCAAAGGAGAAAACCAAGGCTGTCATAAAAGCCACAAAAGAACTCAAAAAATCCCTGATGAAGTACCTTTTTACTTATGGCCCTGTACCTCTGGAAGAGGCTGAAAATGTTAAGTTGAAGGAAACAGAGATTGGAAGGATTCCAGAGGATTGGGAAGTTGTAAGGCTGGGGGAAGTTACCCGAGAAATAAAGCAAGGTAAAGTGCTACCCAAAAAAGATATAAAGCCATATGGAGATTATCAGGTTTATGGCGCAAATGGAATTATTGGATATTACAATAAAGGCTTTGTACCTAAAAATAAAGTATTGCTAACATGCAGAGGCTCTACTTGTGGCGCAATTAATGTTACCACTCAAGAAGCATTTGTAACGAATAATGCTATGATTCTTTATGAAGACGATAGTAAAATAAATTGGCAATTTTTAAGCTATGTTTTAATTGAATATAATGTATTAAATCTTAAAACAGGCTCTGGTCAACCTCAAATTACAAAGGGTACTTTAATAAATCACTTAATTCCCCTTCCACCGCTTGAAACTCAGAAAAAGATTGCTTCAATTCTCTCGGCTGTGGATGAGAAAATTCAGGCTGAAGAGAACAGAAAGAAAGCCCTTGAAGATCTATTTAATACGCTCCTTCATAATCTTATGACCGGTAAAATGAGAGTAAATCACCTTAATCTGGGAGAGGATAGATGAGTTTATTAGGTGGGGAACGGGAGGCGGTTCAGGAGCCTTTAATTAAGTATGCCACCGAAGTAGGTTGGAAGTATGTTAATCAGGATGAGGCTCTGAGATTGCGTGGCGGGAAAACCGGTTTTGTGTTCAAGGATATTTTTATAAATCAAATGCAAAGACTTAACCCAGACTTTATGGATCATCTTCTTGCAGAAGATGTAATCAGGAAATTAAAAAAGGTTCCCCCAAATATTGAAGGAAATTTTATTGCCTGGGAGTATCTCAAAGGTCTTAGAACAGTATTTGTTCCAAACGAGAACCGGGAAAGAAATATAAGATTTTTTGATACTGAAAATATTGACAGGAATACGTTTCATGTAACCGATGAATTTGAATTCACCAACGGAACCAAAACCATCAGACCCGACATCATTTTTCTTATTAACGGAGTTCCAGTTTTCCTTATAGAGACAAAAGCAGCGCATAAAATAGATGGGATAAGTGAAGCTTTGCAGCAGGTAAAAAGATACCACCGGGAATGTCCTGAGCTTTTGGCAATCCTTCAGATATATACCTTAACACATATCCTCGGATATTATTATAGTGCGACATGGAACACATCAGAAAAATTGCTTTTTAATTGGAAAGAGGAGGCTAAAGGAGATTTTGAAAATCTGGTTAAAACATTTTTTGATAGAAAGAGGGTTATTAAAATTCTTACCGATTTTATCATGTTTACCAGACAGGATGATGAACTTAGAAAGGTAGTTCTGAGACCGCACCAGATGAAAGCAATCGAAAAGGTAGTGAAAAGAGCAGAAGATCCTGAAAAACGAAGAGGTCTTATTTGGCATACTCAAGGCTCGGGTAAAACCTATACGATGATCGTTGCTACTCAGAAAATAATTGAAAACCCGATATTTGAGAACCCAACAGTGATTATGCTTGTAGATAGAAACGAACTTGAAAGCCAATTGTTTGGTAACCTCTCTGCTGTTGGCATTGAGAATATGGAAGTGGCAAAAAGCAAAAAACACCTGCAAGATCTTCTTTCAAACGATAGAAGAGGTCTTATTGTTACGATGATACATAAGTTTGAAGGCATGCCTGAGAATATCAACACACGAGAAAATATTTTTGTCTTAGTAGATGAAGCACATAGAACCACCGGCGGGAAGCTTGGTAATTATATGATGGGTGCCCTTCCAAATGCCACATATATCGGTTTCACAGGTACACCAATCGATAAGACGAGCCATGGTAAAGGCACTTTTATAATATTTGGTAAAGATGATCCGCCCAATGGATACCTAGATAAATACAGCATTGCAGAATCCATTGCTGATGGTACAACCGTTCCCCTGCATTATACCCTTGCTCCAAATGAGATGAGGGTTGAGAAAGAAGTACTTGAGAAAGAATTCTTGGATCTTGCAGAGGCAGAGGGAATGAGTGATGTTGAAACACTTAACAAAGTGCTAAAAAAGGCAGTAAACCTTAAAAATATGCTTAAAAGTAAAGAGCGAGTTGAAAAAGTGGCTAAATATGTCGCTAACCATTACAAAGAATACATTGAACCCATGGGCTACAAGGCTTTTCTCGTAGCTGTGGACAGGGAAGCCTGTGCACTGTACAAAGAAGAGTTGGATAAACATCTACCACCTGACTATTCTAAAGTTGTATTCAGTTCATCTCATAACGATCCCCCTGAGTTATCAAAATACCATCTTTCAGAAACAGAGGAGAAAAGAATAAGGAAGGCATTCAGGAAGCCTGATGAACTACCAAAAATATTAATTGTAACAGAAAAGCTACTTACAGGTTTTGATGCCCCTATTCTATATTGTATGTATCTGGATAAACCAATGAGAGACCATATCCTTTTACAAGCCATTGCCAGAGTAAATAGGCCCTATGAAGATGGGGGGAGAAAGAAACCATCCGGGTTTGTTTTAGATTTCGTTGGTATTTTCGACAACCTTAAAAAAGCTTTGGCATTCGATTCTGCGGATATTGAAGGAATTGTCCATGATATTAAGGTTTTGAAGGAAAGATTTGTTAAAGAAATGAAAGTAGCTAAGGAGAAATATCTTACGCTTACCGAGGGAAAAACTCAAGATAAAGCGGTTGAAGCAGTATTAGAACACTTTAGAGATGAGGAAAAGCGACATGAATATTATAAATTTTTTAAAGAATTGTCAGACATCTATGAGATACTTTCACCAGATGCTTTTTTAAGACCCTATATTGACGACTATAAAACACTTGCGAGAATATATAGAATTCTTAGAGAAAGCTACGAGCGAGAAATCGTTATTGATAAAGAATTCTCCAGGAAGACGGCTAAATTAGTCCAAGAATATACGAAGAGCGGTAAAATAAAACCTACTTTAGAAGTCTATGAAATAGATGAAAATACTTTAAGAAGAATCAAGGAAAGCAAAGCTTCTGATACAGAAAAAATCTTTAATCTTCTGAAAAGTATTGAGAAGACGTTGGAGTCAGAGGGTAAAAAATCACCCTACCTTATTTCCATTGCCGAGAAAGCAGAACATATAGCGAAGCTGTATGAAAATAGACAGAAAAATACACAGGAAACTCTAGAAGAATTGAAGAAAATAGTTGAGGAAATCAATTCTGCCAAGAAAGAACAAATTGAAAAAGATATGCCTATTGAGATTTTTACAATTTACTGGATGCTAAAAAAAGAAGGTTTTGAAAAACCAGATATTATGGCGAATCAAATGAAAGAAGTATTCCAAAAATATCCCCATTGGCGAAAAAGTGATCAACACGAGAGCAAAGTTAGAGAAGAAATTTATGCTGTTTTACTTCAATCAGGTATAATCTATATTTCTAAAGTCCCAGAAATCGTTCAAAAAATTTTGAAAATACTCAAAGGTGGTGTTGCAAGATGATAACATCTATAGAATTTAAAAAAGAGGTTCTAATTTTAGCAAAAGAGATAGGTGTTGAACCCCGAGAGATTCATCTGCGCCCAATGAAAAGAAAATGGGCCAGTTGTTCAAGCAGAGGAAGATTATCATTTGATAAGAAGTTACTCAATGAGCCAAAAGAAGTAAGATTCAAAGTGATTTTGCATGAATTACTCCATCTAAAATATCCAAATCATGGCAGAATGTTTAAAACTTTATTAAATACCTACTTTATTAACCTAAAAAAGAAGATCGGTTCAAATGATAATGGAGAGATTGCAGAACACTAACCGCCAAAGGGGAACGGTGATTAATAGGATGCAAGCAACTCTGCGGAAACATTCGGTTTCCTTGCCTCGCTTTACTCGGTCACTTAACACCGGATAAAAGGGAAGTTAAAGATTTCCCCAAATTGCTTTCAGTAACTTTTTTATCAGCAAGACTTTGTTTGCGTTAATTGCGTTTATCGTGTTTGTTGGGTTTGTAATTTATATATTAATACTAAAATAACCCTATTTTCAACCAATCTTTCCACTTTTGCGAAAAAGTGAAAAATTGAAGTTGTTTTGTGTGCTGGTATTTATCAAAAAATTTTCATTTTGAGGAACATAAAAAGTAATTGTTGTAGAGAGAGTGAAAAGTTTTAGAGAGATATTAGATTATTTGAAAGCAATCCTATAAAAAATAGCTTAAACCAAAGCTAAAAATAAAAAAAGACAAT
>CAJXKN010000050.1 GCA_913055585.1 uncultured Caldisericota bacterium
TTTTATTATTCATTTTACCTCCAGAATATTTTATTAAGATTATAGTGGAAAATTGTTTTTATGCAAAGTCTGTGCAATCCTTTCTTTTGAAAATGGTCGTGTTTCTTACGCCATTTCACTACCTTGCTAATTTATTTTTATCTATTATAATTTTAAACAGGAGATGAAAAAATGAAAATTTGTCCGAAGTGCGGAAAAGAGAATCCAGATGATGCTGTATATTGCAAATACTGCGGTGCGAAATTAGAACCCACCGAAGAGGATTTTGAATGGGTTGTAGTTTTAACAGCAAGGAACCAGTTTGAAGCAGATGTTGTAAAAAATCTTCTTGAGGAAAGTGGCATTGATGTAATGCTAAAAAGGCCAGGTGCAGGCATAACTGGTTCATCTATGCTGAGTAATCCCCTGATGGGAAGTGCAGGTGCCTGGGATGTATACGTTGCACGAATGGACAAAAAGAAAGCGATAGAAATACTCAGTCAAAAAAATATTTTAAAAGAAGATAAACAGGATTCCTGAGAATATTTTTCTTTGCCTGTTTTGTGGCATGTCTTGTTTTCGGAATCTCGTATTTAGGATTTGGGATGTTGAATTATGAACGATGGATGAGGAATGTTGGATATAGGATTTGGGGTATGGGATTAAGTATTGTCATTCCGGGCTTGGTCCGGAATCTCGTCTTTTTGCTTTTATCTTTTTCGGGGGGAGCATTGAGGGGGTGCTTTTTAACCCCCTCAAATTGGAGACCCTGAAACAAGTTCAGGGTGACAAAAGAGAAAAGTCAATTTTACCTTGAGACTGCCACGGCTACAAAAAGCGCAGCACTTGCCAAAGGCAAGGAAAGGAGTGCGCAGTGGCGCAAGCAATCAGGGTGACAAAGAAAAAAGTCAATCACTTGAAGAGCAGTGAACTTTCTTTTCATTAGTCTATTCACTGCTCTATCTTTTTTTATAATCTTTTCCAATTGCTTTAATGAACGTGGTGTATAATAGATAGCAAACAACTCTCTACCATCCTAATTTTTTCTTTGCTTCTTCGAATGGTATAGTTTTTTCTTTACCACCGAGAAGACTTTGAACATCTTTTTCCAATACAGAAGCCGTGTAAAACTCGTAAAGCAGTTCCTTAAATTTCTCGTCGCCAATCAGCTCTTTCAATTTGTCCATTGAAATCAGTGCTGTTACTGGTTTTCCTCTTTTAGTGATAATTCTCATATCTTTTTCTTCTGCAACGAGCCTGTTGAGTTTAGTGAATTCCTGCTTCGCAACTCGTGTATTAACGAATTTTAAAATATTTACGGCCATCTCCTTTCACCTCCTATTGTGCCTATTTATGTAGGTACAAATATTATATACTTATTTTGAAAAATTGCAACGCTCTCCAAAATCCAGATAAAAGAGAAGCAAAACTTAAAATGATAATAAGCCAAGATTCTATGTAAGAGAATTTGCAAAAAATCCCAAAGACATAGTTTGTATATTAAGGCAATCTATCTTTCTTCCAAAATCTTTTTAAGATATAAAGCATTTTTTACTGCATATCCGTAATAATCGTTATCAAAATAGACATAAGCAGCAATGCCTTTTTCATTCCATTTTTTAATCTTTTCTGCATATTTCTGAAGCACTTCATTAGAATAGTTTGATGCATAGAGCACCTTATGCCCATGAAGCCTTATGTAGGTATAGTTTGCAGTGATTGTTTCATCATAAGGATATCTTGGGGTATCTGATATACAGAGTGCGACATTTTTTTCCTTAAGGAGTGAATAAGTTTCGTCTGTAAACCAGGACTTGTGTCTGAATTCAAATGTATATTTCCATTTTAGATCAAGCATTGCTAAGAAATCTTTTAAGACTGCTATGTCCTTTTTGAAGGATGGGGGCAACTGAAACAGTATGACACCTATTTTTTCTTTCAAAGATGCAATACGTCCTTCGAACAGTTTTAGGCTGTTTTCTGCGTTTTTAAGCCTTTTTATATGCGTAATTGATTTATTTGCCTTTATGCTGAAAATAAAATGCGAAGGAGAGCTTTTATACCATTTTTCTATGCTGCTTTCCCTTGGGGTATGATAAAAGGTGTTATTCAATTCTACTGTATCAAAGAATTCAGTGTAATAGGAAAAGAATTCTCTGTATGGAAGTTTCTCAGGGTAGAATATACCCTTCCAGTGTGAATAGCCATATCCTGAAGTGCCAATATAGTTTTTAATTTTCATAATTTTATTTTATAATTTATCAAAAGAATGTCAATCAAAGCCATATATTATAATCATCTTCTGAAAAAACCTTTTCATTTTTTTTGAATTCAGCCATCACATCTCTCAACGGATTTAAAAAAAGGCCAGAACGAAATTTCGGCTCAAACCATGTAGATTTAGGAGGCATAACAAAACCTTGATCAACAATACGTATCATTTCTTCTACATCGACAGGAAAGAGTAAAAACAAGACTCTGCTTTCTCCCCTGTCCACCTGATTTACAATCTCTTTGATATTTTCTTTCTCACTTATAAACTCAATCTTTCCGTTACTCTTTTTGCTGTCCAATCCAAGTATGGATTTAAAAACATATTGCTCAAGAAAATACGTATCCAAAGATTCCAAAACAGTTGTTTTGTTTATATAATTCTCTTTTATAATGAGCTTAAACCACTCTCCGTCAAGATACATAGTGAAATGATGTTTGCAGCAGGGCTTTATATTTTCATAAATTTTTTCAACATAAAAGTAGTTTTTTAACTTCCTTAAAAATGTTTCTTTTGAAAGTCCGCTTAACTCTTTCACCATTCTGTTGTATGCCATAATATTAGCCTCCTTAGAAGAAACAGCAGCGCCAATAAAGAACCCTTCTGAAGAAGCAATTTTTTTATTTACCTTACAGGCAGCAAGCGCTCTGTGGTTGCCATCTGCAATATAAAGAGTAGGAATATTAAGAAAGATCCTCTGAATCTTTTCCGTTAATTGCCTGTCTGAAACAGGATGTACAATGTGCCTTACACTGTCTTCAGTAATAAAATCGTATTCAGGGGATGTGCTCATAATTTTCTGAATCACTTTCCTCAAAGCAGCGTTTTCCTTGTAAATTAAGAATATTGGTCCTGCCTGGACACCCGTATGTTCAATCCACTGCACTCTATCATCAAGCTCATCTAATCTTGTGTTCTCTGTCCTTCTAACAATGCCTCTCTCATAATCTTCACAAGAAAATAGGCCTACAACTCCACTCTGGCGTTTACCATTAATTTCCTCAGTATAAATATAGAGATGCGGCTTTTCTTCCTTTGTAAATATGCCGTTATTTATAAATTCTTTCAGAGCATTCTTTGCTTCGTTATACACAACCTCCTTAGAATTACTATAAAAAGGCACGTTTACCTCGGGCTTCAAAACCTTCAAAAATGAGAGCGGGTTATTCCAAATAATCCTTTGCGCCTCCTCTATTGTTACTGCGTCATATGGAGGTGCTACAACAGCACCAGCAAACCGACTCAAGGGCCTTAATGGTTTAAAAGGTTTTATTATTGCCATCTTTCTCTCCTCTCTAAGCAAACGTGCCTTTTTAATCAGTTAAACTTCCGGTAAATTCTCTATTGCTTTTAGTATATCTTTTTCCGGATATGCATAATCTTGAAGTTCTCCTCTGAAGTATGCATCATAAGCAGCAAGATCAAAGTGACCATGGCCTGAGAAGTTAAATACAATAACATCGTCTTTCGTTGCTTTCTTTGCTTCTTCAATTGCTGCTTTTATGGCATGGTTTGTCTCAGGTGCAGGAAGAATACCTTCTGTTCTTGCAAAAAGAACACCTGCTTCAAAAACTTCTCTCTGGTAATATGCCTGTGCTTCAATGAGATTCAATTTCTTTAAGAGACTCAGGATTGGTGAATCTCCGTGATACCTTAATCCACCCGCATGGATAGCAGGGGGGACAAATGAACTTCCCAGAGTATACATTTTAAACAGTGGGGTAACCTTGCCCGTATCGCCATAATCATATTTGTACAATCCCTTAGTAAGTGTAGGGCAAGCTTTTGGCTCTACTGCAATAAAACGTATGTTTTCTCCATTGAGTTTTCTTGGTAAAAATGGAAGGAAAAACCCTCCGAAATTGCTTCCACCACCAACGCACCCTATCATAATGGTAGGCTTTATATCTATATCGGCAAGTTGCTTTTCTACCTCAAGACCTATAACGGTTTGATGAAGTAAAACATGATTTGATACACTCCCTATTGCATACTTTGTATCCTTATGTGTGATGGCATCCTCTACTGCCTCAGATATTGCAATACCCAGACTGCCTGAGGTGTCAGGAAATTCTTTTCTAATCTTTCGTCCAATCTCTGTAAGGTCAGTAGGAGAGGAGAAACATTTTCCGCCCCATGCTTCCATTAAAGACTTTCTATAAGGTTTTTGATCATAGCTTGCCCTCACCATATACACCTTAACTTCAGCTCCAAACTGAGCACCAGCAAAACTTAAGGCAGAGCCCCACTGTCCTGCACCTGTTTCAGTAACGAGTTTATTAATACCTTCACGTTTATTGTAATAGACTTGAGCAACTGCAGTGTTTGGTTTGTGGGAACCCGGAGGAGAAACAGATTCATTCTTGTAAAAAATCTTCGCTTTACTTCCTATTGCTTTCTCCAGATTCTCCGCACGGACGAGTGGTGTAGGCCTCCACATCGCATACACCTTCCTTACTTCCTCAGGAATGTCGATAAACCTTTTGTCAGAAATCTCCTGTTCAATACACTCCTCAGAAAAAATAGCTTTCAAATCCTCTGGATTTACGGGCTGTTTCGTTGCAGGGTTAATAGGTGGCGGAACAGGCTCCGGCAAATCCGGTAGCACATTGTACCATTTCTTAGGTAATTCTTCTTCGTTCAACAATACTTTTTTCATCTTAACCTCCTTTAAATTTTATAAAATAAAAAAGGCCTCGTTTCCGAGGCCTATACAAATAGCTATATCTATTATGTATATGGGTTAAGCAGTATCAATGCAGACCCCGGAAGATTCTATGTCTCCGAGGCACCACCACATCCAATTAAAAGTTAAACTGCTTAAACTCATATCTTTATTCATTTGAATGATAGTATAACCAAAAAAATATTTTTGTCAAGTAATCCGTATAAGGTGCACAAACCCTCTTGACAGGATTATATTTTATGGTACCCTGCAATTATGATTAATTTATCCTTATTCATAGTAGAGCCACTGAATGCCTGAAAAAAAGTTAACCCATGGTGTTAAAACGCTACTTGGAGATCCTAAGAAAGCAATCCTAAAACTTTCTGGGCCGATGATTGTTGCTATGTCTGTCCAATCCATTTATAATGTGGCAGATGGTATCTGGGTTTCAGGACTTGGGGCGGATGCACTTGCAGCAATAGGATTATTTTACCCAATTTTTATGGTTATTATATCTGTGGCTGCAGGAATTGGCGTTGGCGGAAGCTCTGCAATATCCAGATACATTGGTGCAAATGATAAAGAAAGTACTGATTCTGCTGCAACGCATACCATTGTTATCGGACTATTAGTAGGTTTAGCGTTTACTGCTCTTACTTTGCCATTCCTCAGAAAGATTTTTCTACTATCAGGAGCACAAGGGAAAGTTATTTCGCTTGTAGTAAGCTATGGACGCGTGCTTGTAGGCGGTTCTATAATTATTGTTTTTACCAATATTGGGACGGGCATCCTCAGGGGAGAAGGTGATACGAAGCGTGCAATGTATGCAATGGTTTTAGGCTCAGCACTAAATATCGTCCTTGATCCGATATTCATCTATACACTCAGGATGGGGGTAGTAGGAGCTGCCTGGGCAACACTCCTTTCAATATGTATTACAGGCATTATTCTATTTTTCTGGCTATTTATTAAAAAAGACACCTATATAGATATGACATTTTCATCCTTCAGATTTAATAAAATTATAGTAAAAGATATTTTACGGGTAGGAGTTCCATCTTCTTTTGCTCAACTCTCTATGTCCATTGCAATGTTCATTCTAAATTACATCGTTGTAAAAGTTAACGGAGCAGATGGAGTTGCAGTATTTACAAGTGCCTGGCGTATAATGATGCTCGGCGTTGTTCCGCTCCTTGGCGTTGCAGTCGGTGTAACGGCCGTTACAGGCGCAGCGTATGGGGCAAGAAATGCTAAAAAACTTGATAGTGCATATACCTACGGTGTAAAGTTAGGACTTTTTATGGAGTTTGCTATATCTATCCTGATTTTGATTTTTGCCCGTCAACTTACATTTTTATTTACCTACTCAAAAGGTACCGCACATATATCAGGAGCTCTAACTGAAGCATTCAGGATTCTTGCTTTGTTTCTCTCCTCTGTCCCCTTTGGTATGCTCACATCATCAATGTTTCAAGGAATCGGTCGCGGGGAAAATTCACTCGCTATTACAATACTTAGAACGCTTATCTTTCAGATATTTTTTGGATACCTATTCGGTGTTACTATGAAAATGGGACTCCCAGGGATATGGTGGGGTATTGTTCTTGGCAACATTACAGCATCAGCTATTGCATTTCTCTGGGGAAGACTTACCGTAAAAGCTCTTAAGGTTCAGTTTGATAGTTCTATGAAATCCTAAGACATAACTTAAAGATTTTAGTAAAGCGATTCAGAATTTTGTTATTCTCAAATTTATGATATAATCTAAAAAATAAAGTTTAGATTCATACATTTATCATTTAACTAAACAAATACTAAAAAGGGAGGCGATATATGTGGATAATGCCGTTATTTTTTGCGAAGGTCAATTCGGCATGCTTGACGGAAAAACGGCAAATGGATTGGTTAGATATTCTAAAAAATACAAAATTGTTGGTGTAATAGACAGTACAAAAGCAGGAAAAGATGCGGGGGAAGTATTAGATGGAGTGAAAAATGGAATAAAGATATACAAAAACCTGGAAGAAGTATTAAAAAAGGCTAAAGAGCCAATACAGTATTTCATTTATGGAATTGCACCGAGTACGCCGTTTCTTCCGAAGCATCATAGAAAGGTAATTCATCAGGCAATAGAAAATAAACTCAATATTGTGATAGGATTGATGAGCTTCCTCACAGAAGATAGCCGTATAATGAAAAAGGCAAAACTATATGGCGTGAAGATTTATGACGTAAGAAAGCCACCTGCAAAAAGGAAGCTTCATATATTTTCCGGTCGTATAAAAGAGGTAGATGTCCCTGTTATAGCTGTTTTAGGGATGGATACGGCAATTGGAAAGAGAACAACTGCTTTGATTTTAGACAAAGCACTAAATGATAGAGGATTAAAATCTGTATTTGTTGCAACTGGTCAAACGGGCTTAATACAAGGAGCAAAGTACGGGGTTGCAATGGATGCAATACCAGATGATTTTCTTGTAGGAGAGGTGGAGAATGCTGTCGTTTCAGCATATCAGGGCGAACATCCTGATATTATTATTGTAGAAGGACAAAGTGCACTGGGACATCCAGCGTTTATTGGTTCATTCGCCATTGTCAAAGGAGCAAGACCGAATGGTATTATTTTACAACATGCACCAATGAGAAAGACATACTGTGATTTCCCTACTATCCCAATAAAATCTGTGAGGGAAGAAATTAAATTAATAGAAACTGTATCACATAGTAAAGTGATAGGGATTACTCTAAATCATGAAGGAATGAGTAAAGTAGAGACCTTGAAAAAAATTGAGGAATATGAAGAAGAATTTGGTCTTCCTGTAACAGACCCCCTGTTCTTTGGTATGGATAAATTTGCTGATCAAATTATTAAAATATTCTTATTACCTTCAAGAATAGAATTACTTGAAAATACCATATAATTTTTAAGAATATCGCAGTTTGCTTAAAGCAACTTTTGACTATTTTAGTTAAATTTTTATTCTGGGCTTTAAAGCCCAGAATAAAATATGTTTAATTGCTAATAGATAAGTTTCGAAATCTCATATATAGGATTTGAGATATGGGATGTTGAATTATGAATTATGAATGTTGAACATAGGATTAAGTATTGTCATTCCGCTCTTTTCCTTGGCCGTGCTGAACTTGTTTCAGCATCTCATTCGCCATTGCGCACTCCTTTTCTTGCCTCTGGCAAGTCGAAGCGAAACAATCTCAGGAATTCGCCATTGCGCAATCCTTTCCTTGCCTTTGGCAAGTGAGGATGCGGAAGCATCCGACGTGGCAATCTCTGCTTTTGTTTTTTCGGGGGAGCATTGAGGGGGTGCTTCTTAACCCCCTCAAATTGAAGACCCTGAAACGAGTTCAGGGTGACAATATTGTAATATTGTATCACCTCCTAAAAATTTTCATACAGATTTTAATGAAGTAGCGTTACTATTTCTTATAGATTGTTGATGATTCAGTTCGCAGCATTTGTGAATTTATATATAGGTGATATAATGACATAACAAGGAGATGAAAGTATGGCTGAGAATAAGAAATATGTAGAACTTATCTGGCATCAAAAATACGACAAAGTAGAATTGGGCGAGAAGATACCTATCGAAAAGCCAAATCTCCCATTCCAAACCGTTGAGACGGTAAACAAACCAAGATTAAAGAATTTAGAAAATGGACTTTTTGACCCTGAGAGATACTATCCTAAAGACGAATATCCAGATAATTATCCAAAGGATTGGAAAAACAAACTTATCTGGGGCGATAACAAATTGGTGATGAGTTCTCTATTAAAACAGGGCTGGGCTGGAAAGATAAATTTGA
>CAJXKN010000051.1 GCA_913055585.1 uncultured Caldisericota bacterium
AAGGAACGTTCTGTATTGTATGCAGCGATGTCTTACGGCTTGCTTTCTGGAGGTAAGCGCCTGAGACCTATTTTAATGCTTACTACCTACAATGCCAACAAGGAAGATGAAGAGGCTATCGTTCCTTTTGCCTGTGCCATAGAGATGGTGCATACGTATTCTTTAATTCATGACGACCTACCCATTGTGGATAACAGTGACCTGCGTAGAGGCAAACCTACCGTTCATAAAGTATATGGAAGCGATATGGCACTCCTTGCGGGTGATGCACTTTTATCGCTTGCTTTCGAAATCATTTCCAGTGGTTCAAATCTCAAAAAATTCAAAGAAAATGATATTTTAAAGGTCGTGTATGAATTTGGGGTTTCAACAGGTATAAATGGGCTTGTTGGCGGACAGGTGATGGATATAGTAACGAGCAATATGGACAATGTTGACAAAGATACGATACTATACATTGAAAAAGAGAAAACAGCTTCTCTTATTACGCTTGCATTGAGAGTAGGGGGAATCTTAGGAGCGGTAGAAAAAAATGAGCTTGATGCACTTACTAACTTTGGCTTGAACTTTGGTATAAGTTATCAGATTATTGATGATGTACTGGATGCTGTTTCTACTCCAGAGGTATTGGGAAAAGATACAGGGCAGGATAAAAAAAACAGAAAAGCAACGTTTGTTGCACTGTATGGTGTAGAGAGAGCACGGCAAATGGCAGAGGAATTTACACAAAAAGGTATTGATTTTCTTTTACCTTTCGGAGAAAAATACTCTACTCTTATTGAAATCGGCAAGTATTCATTGAAAAGAGTTAAATAATGACTGATATGCTTGATTCAATCGATTTGCCTAATAGTCTCAACAAATTATCCTATGAGGAGCTAAATATCCTTGCAAAAGAAATAAGAGAGCTCATTATACAGACTGTTTCCCGCAATGGTGGACATCTTGCATCTAACCTGGGTACTGTGGAGCTTACACTTGCACTACATAGGGTATTTGATTTCTCCAAAGATAAACTCATTTTTGATGTAAGCCATCAGGCATATACACACAAGATTATTACAGGGCGAAAAGCACAGTTTCATACGTTGAGACAGTATAACGGAATCAGTGGATATACAAATCCATATGAGAGTAAATTTGATACATTCATTGCAGGACATTCCTCAACATCTTTACCTCTTGCACTTGGTTTTGCTATTGCAAGGGAACTCAAAAAAGAAAAATATGAAATTGTTGTTGTAATTGGCGATGGCGCACTTACCGCTGGAGAAGCATATGAAGGCTTAAATAACTTAGGAAGAATGGGTAAAAAAGTCATTATCGTGCTGAATGATAATGAAATGTCCATATCTAAGAATGTCGGAGCAATCTCTCAATACCTATCACGCGTACGCTCATCCCATTTTTATCAGGCAATAAAAAAGAAAACTCCAAGAACTACAATAGGAAGAAAAATTAAACTAAGTATAAAAAATCTGTTTATGCCTACTGTTTTCTTTGAGGAATTAGGTTTTACATATTTAGGTCCAATCGATGGACATAACATTAAGAAACTTGAGGAAACGTTTCAAAGAACAAAAAACATAGCATCTCCTGTTGTTGTACATATTATTACAAAAAAAGGAAAAGGGTATCAATTTGCTGAAGAAAATCCTTCCAAGTTTCATAGTGCTCATCCTTTTATTATACAAACAGGTAAAGACAAAAGTAAAAGTCTTAAAAAAACATTTTCAGAAACATTCGGGGAAGCTCTTGTAGAGGAAAGCAAAAAAGACAAAAGAGTTTTTGCAATTACCGCTGCTATGCAGGATGGCACTAAGACGAATTTAATGAAGAGTATGTTTCCAGATAGATTTCTGGATGTAGGTATTGCAGAGCAGTGCGCGGTAACTACTGCCGCTGCCCTGTCAAAGGCAGGATTAAAACCTGTCGTTGCTATCTATTCTACATTCTTACAGCGCGCTTATGACCAATTGGTGCATGATGTAGGTATTTTAAAAGTACCCGTTGTATTTGCACTTGATAGAGCAGGGATTGTATCTTCCGATGGGCCGACACATCAAGGTATTTTCGACCTTTCTTATATGCGTACCATACCAAATTTTGTTGTTATGGCGCCAAAGGATGGTGCAGAGTTGAAAGCGATGCTGCATTTTTCATTAAGTTTAAACAGTCCGTCTTCTATTAGATATCCAAAGGATTATGTGAACGACTTATCCGTTTCCTCTAAACCTGTTGAATTGGGCAAAGGCGAACTCTTTTATTCAGGTAATGACCTTCTCATTGTATCTATCGGTGTAATGTTCTATCCTGCTCTGAAAGCAAGAGAAATGCTTCAGGAAAAGGGGATCTCCACAGGCCTTATCAATGCACGTTTTGTGAAACCATTGGACGAAGAGCTTATATTGAGTGAAGCGAAAAAATCCGGTAGAGTAATAACTGTGGAAGATAATACAATAAAAGGTGGATTTGGAGATGCAGTAAGTGAATTTCTTTCACAGTACGGTATAAAAGTACGCATAATAGGAATCAGTGACTTTTTCCCTGAACAGGGAGAGAGAAAGTTTCTTATGGAGAAATATGGATTAAGTGCAGAACATATCGCTGAAGTAGGAGAAGAATTTGTCAAAGAAAAGAATTGATGAAGTGTTAGTGGAAAGGAATATATTCAAAAGCAGGTCGGAGGCAAAACGTTTTATTATTGAAGGAAAGGTTTTGTTAAACGGTGAACCTGTACAAAAGGCAGGTACACTCGTAAAAGAAACTGATAAAATTACATTGAAAGAGAAGAAAAAGTACGTAGGAAGAGGGGGTTTAAAATTAGAATTTGCTCTTAAAGCATTTGATATAAAACCAAAGGGATTAATATGTGCTGATATAGGTGCATCTACCGGTGGTTTTACTGATTGCCTGCTAAAAAATCATGCAAAGCGCGTTTATGCAGTAGACGTAGGGTACGGACAGTTTGATTATACTTTACGTAACAATCCTTCTGTTGTTCTTCTTGAGAGAACTAATGCTCGGTACTTAACAAGCAAAGAAATTCCTGAAAAAGTGGATCTTATTACAATGGATGTATCTTTCATTTCCATTTTGAGGATTCTCCCAGCACTCATTCCATTGATGAAAGAGG
Source organism: uncultured Caldisericota bacterium (assembly GCA_913055585.1). Taxonomy (GTDB): domain Bacteria; phylum Caldisericota; class Caldisericia; order Caldisericales; family Caldisericaceae; genus CAJXKN01. The sequence continues at coordinate 3,137 of CAJXKN010000051.1, forward strand.
AAAGTACAATTGTTTCTCTCATCAAGCCACAGTTTGAAGGGAGAAGAGAATATCTGAAAAAGGGCATCATAAAAGATAGAGAGCTCCATATAAAAATTTTATCTGATCTCTTAAATAATATTTCTCTTCTAAATCTTTATGTAACAAATGTAACCTACTCTCCTATAAAAGGAAATAAGGGAAATATTGAATTCTTTTTTAAGATAGAGAAGAAGGGAGAACTTGTGAATTTTTCTCTTATCGATAAAATAGTGGATGAAGCATGGGAAAGGTTGAGAAAATGAGAATAGGAATCTTTTATCTTGATGGAGTAGAAATTGAGGAAGCTGCTAAAGAGCTTATAAGTTTCTTCAGAAAGAGGAATGTGGAAATTTTAGCTAATGAAGAACTAAAAAAAGCAAAGCATGGAGAGGATATGATTATTGTAAGCCTCGGAGGTGATGGCACATTTTTGAAAGCTTCTCATATAGGAATAGAAATTGATGTGCCCGTCATCGGTGTAAACCTTGGGAATTTAGGCTTTCTCACGGATGTTGAAGCAAGAGACCTTTTTGATGCTGCTGAAGAATTATTGAAAGGGCATTTTTTTATAGATAAGAGAACAATTCTTAAATGTACTGTGATAAGCGAAAGTAGTGAAGAGAAATCTTTCTATGCTATAAATGATTTTATTCTGCTAAGGTATTTGAATGGTAAATTATTGCACAGCGAAGTTTTTATTGATGGTGCAGATGCAGGAAAATTCAGAAGCGATGGCCTAATTGTAGCAACACCCACGGGTTCTACCGCTTATGCGCTTTCTCTAAACGGGCCTATTATTACACCACTTTCCCCTGTTTATGAATTAGTATTTATTGCACCGCACAAGCTTTCTGCACGGCCTGTTGTTTTCTCTGATAAGAATACTCTTTCTTTGAGAATTCTCTCCAAGGATCCAGTGTCCTTTCAAAGAGATGGTGAAGAACTACTCAGATTAAAGATGTTTGACCGACTTATTTTTAAAAATGCTGAAAAACAACTTTCTGTAGCACATCTTAAGAAAAAGAATTTTTTTGACGTTTTGAATAAAAAATTTGGGTGGGGGAAATAGATGCTTGCAGGTATGTTAATAACAAACTTTGCCATTGCTAAGAAAGTCGAGCTTTCTTTCAAAAATAACCTTGTTATTATTTCAGGTGAGACAGGTGCAGGTAAAACAATCATAATGAAGGCGTTAACAGCGGCATGCGGTGGAAGTGCAAATAGCAATTTGATCCGCAGTGGAAGTGATAAAGCGCAAGTGGAAGTGAGTTTTACATTAAATGATGCACCATCAGTAACAAATATGTTAAAAAAGCTTTCTCTGTTTGAAGGAGAGGATATTGTAATCCTATCAAGAGTTATTGATAAAAATAGGACAAGAGCAACAATCAACGGCCATCCTGTACCAATAAAGACTCTACTTACAATAGGGCGTATGCTCATTGATATGCATGGCCAGCACGAAGTACAATCTCTGCTGGACAATTCTAAACATATTATGCTGTTGGATCGTTTCGGTGGTGAAAAACTTCTTTCATTGAAGGATAAGGTTAGCTCAGAGATTGCTGAATATAGGAAAACTTTAAAGAATCTCGAAGAACTTATAGCAAAAGACAAAAAATATAAAGAAGAGGTGGATTTCATTAATTTTGAGATTGAAGAGCTGGAAAAAGCAGAGTTAAAAGAAAACGAAGAGGAAGAACTGGAGAAAAAAGAAAAAGTGCTATCAAACGCACAGGAACTTGCAAACCTCATTGAAAATTCTAAAATGCTTCTTTCCGGAGAAGAACAAAGTATTACGGATCTTATTGATATCCTTATGGATAACTTACAGCGTGCATCCGCTATCGATTCATCTCTCTCTCCCTTGAGTAGGCAGATAGAAGATATAGAAGTTCAGCTCAAAGAAATTGGAAGGGACCTTGATGTATATAAGGATAACATTGTTTTTGATGCCGAAGAACTCTCTGCTGTTGAAGAACGGCTTTCTCTATTATCTGCATTGAAATTAAAGTACAAAAGGACGATTCCAGAACTAATTGCTTATCTTAAAGAATTAAAAGAGCGCTCTCATTCCTTTAATTCTCTTGAAGAAAAGATTAAAATATTAAAAGAGCAAAAAGAAAATCTTCTTTCAAAGATAGAGCAGGATGTGAAGGAACTTTCTTCCTTAAGGAAAGAAACGGCAAAGCAATTCGAGAAAGAAGTAATGAAAGAATTAAAAGACCTTGCAATGGAGAATGCCCGTTTCAAAGTTTCTTTCAAAACGGTAGAGGATCCAGATGGTATTACAGTGGATGGGAAAAGGGTAAAACTTCTTTCAGATGGAATAGATATTGCTGAGTTTCTCATTGCTCCAAATCCCGGAGAGGATTTAAAGCCACTTGTTTCCATTGCCTCGGGTGGAGAACTTTCCAGAGTAATGCTTGCAATAAAGAGAGTGCTTGCAAAAGTGGATGAAATACCTGTGCTTGCTTTTGATGAAGTAGATGCAGGCATAGGAGGAAAAACAGGAGAAAAAGTTGCAGAAAAATTGCTTGATATATCTCGTTACAGGCAGGTTATCTGCATTACCCATTTACCTCAAATTGCCTCTCTTCCCGGTGAACATTTTGTTGTGGAGAAAACAATTAAAGATAATAAAACGTTCCTTAACGTAAGAAAATTAAATGATTATGAAAGAATAGATGAAATCGCACGTATGATTTCAGGGACAAACATTACAAATACAACGATACAACAGGCAAGAGAACTATTAAGGAGGTGGCAGTGAAAATTTTAGTAATTAATCCTGGCTCTACATCAACGAAGGTTTCAGTATTTAATGATGAAGAGCCTATCTTTACAGAATCTATTCATCACTCTGTGGATGAGCTCTCAAGGTTTCATTCGTTTTTAGAACAAAAAGATTTCAGAAAGAGGAAAGTTGAAGAGCTTCTTAAAAAGCATAACGTTTCTCTGAACGATTTCTCCGCCGTAGTAGGTAGAGGAGGAATCTTGAAGCCTGTTGAAGCAGGCACTTATAGAGTTAATGAAAAATTGTTGAATGACCTTATCCATTCAAAGGTGGAGCATGCATCCAATCTTGGAGGTATCATTGCGTATGAGATGGCACATAAGGTAAATATTCCAGCGTATATCGCTGATCCTGTTTCTGTTGATGAATTTACAGAGATTGCAAGAGTATCTGGGCTAAAGGAAATAAAAAGGCTCTCCTTACTACATGCGTTAAATATAAGGGCTAATGCGTATCGATATGCTAAAGAAAATAAAAAAGAATTTAAAGATTTAAATATTATAGTTGCACATTTAGGTGGAGGAATATCTATTGCTCCTATTAGAAAAGGTAAAATTATTGACGTAAATAATGCAAATGAAGGAGGACCATTTTCCCCTGAGAGAGCAGGTAGTTTACCTGCTATTAATATTGTAGATATGAGTTATTCGGGAAAATACGAAAGAAAGGAACTTGTATACCTTCTTACAAAAAAAGCAGGACTTGTCTCATATATCGGCTCAAATAATGTAAAAGAATTGATAGAAAAAGCAAAGAGTGGAGATAATTATGCAAAACTTATATTCGATGCAATGTGCTACCAAATTGCCAAAGAAATAGGAGCCATGGCGACTGTGCTTAAGGGTAATGTAGAAGCAATTATACTCACTGGTGGCATCTCTTTTAATAAAGAATTAGTAGAGAAGTTAAAAGAAAGGGTAGAATGGATTGCACCAGTTATTGTGTATCCTGGCGAAGAAGAGATGAAAGCGCTTGCAATGGCAGCACTCCGTGTATTAAAGGGCAAAGAAAGCGAAAAGAAATATGTATAGGAGGAATCTATGATAAAAAGTTTTGAAGAGTTATTTCTGCATTTAAAATCAAAGGGCAGAAAAAGAATTGTTGTAGCAGGTGGAGAGGATATTGAAGCAGTAAAAGCTGTGAAGAAAAGTTATGATTATGGTTTCGGTAAGGGTGTGCTTGTGGGCAATGAAGAAAAAGTAGAGGAGATGTTGAAACAATTCCCTGATAAGGATTTTATTGAAGAAATTGTACCTGCAAATGAACAAGAAAAGGGATATGTTGCTGTGCAAGAAGTAAAAAATGGTGGCGTTCTTTTGAAGGGACAGATAAAAACTGCACATCTACTTAAAGCAGTGTTGGATAAAGAGAATGGATTGAGAACTGATAGGATTATAAGTGACGTTTTTGTTTTTGAGGATACAAGAGATAATGATAAAAAGCTTGTACTTATGAGCGATGGAGGTGTAAATATTAATCCTGATATTAATGCACTTATTGCTATTGTAGAGAATAGTGTCGAAGTTGCACATAAATTGGGTAATGAAAACCCGCGTGTTGCAATGCTTGCAGCAGTGGAAGTGGTGAATCCTAAAATGGAAGAAACGATGAATGCTGCAATGATTGCTCAGATGAATAGGCGCAAGCAGATAAAAAGATGTATAATAGATGGGCCTCTGGCACTTGATAATGCAATTTCTCAGTATGCTGCAAATAAAAAAGGTATACAATCTGAAGTAGCAGGAAAAGCAGATATTTTAATAGTGCCGAACATAGTAGCAGGAAATATTTTTGGTAAGGCACTTGAGTATTATGCAAATTTTAAAAATGCTCATATAATAGTAGGAACGAAAGTACCTGTTATGATACCTTCGCGTGCCGATAAAAGTAATGTAAAGTTTAATTCAATAGCGCTTGCAATAGCAAGTAAAAATTAAAAATAAGGAGGGTTTATATGGAGCCAATAAGACATTTGGATGGAATTGTTGAAGCAGTAAAAAACAGAGAGGCAAGAGTTGTAGCAGTCGCCTATGGACAGGATCTGCACACGCTGCAGGCAATTGAAAAAGGCGTTAAAGAAGGCTTATTCAAAGCAATTGATTTTGCAAGTAAAGATGAAGTTAAGATGGTAGCAAATGCAAATGGTATTGATACATCTCTCTTTGATGTTGTAGACGTACCTGAAGAGAAAGAAGCGGTCCGTCAGGCTGTAAAGGCTGTAAGGGAAAGAAGGGCAGATGTCCTGATGAAAGGGCTTTGCCATACGGCAAACTACATGAGAGGGATTTTAAACAAAGAGGAAGGTTTGCTCCCTCCTGGAAATATTCTTTCCCATGCTACTGTTATAGAAGTTGCTACATATCCAAAGTTACTCATTGCATCTGATGTAGCTGTTATCCCATACCCAGACTTGAATATGAAGGCACAAATGATTAATTACGATACGATTATTGCGCATAAATTGGGGATAAATGTTCCTAAAGTTGCTGTAATTGCTGCAGTAGAAACAGTGAATCCAAAGATGCAGGCAACGATAGATGCAGCACTACTTTCTAAAATGAACGATAGAAAACAAATAAAAGGTTGTATTGTTGACGGGCCGCTTGCAATGGATCTTGCCGTATCAAAAGAAGCAGCAGCTATTAAGAAAGTAGAATCAGAGGTTGCTGG
>CAJXKN010000052.1 GCA_913055585.1 uncultured Caldisericota bacterium
GAGGAAAACAAATTACCACAACTCAAGGAATGTAGTATTATTACAGTAGGATACAAAATGAGGGAGATGCAGGGTCGGCTTGCTCTAATCGGACCTACAAGGATGGACTACGTAAAAGGTATCTATATATTAGAGAGTATTGCAGAAAGTCTCGAAGAAATTGCTTATAAAATCACTCTTTAATGCGTGTAGCAATATTTACTCTTGGCTGCAAAACAAATCAGTATGAAGCAGAACTCATAAGAGAATCATTTGAATCGTATGGCGATACTGTTGTTCCATTCTCTGAGAAAGCTGATCTGTACATTGTAAATTCTTGTGTTGTAACAAAAAAGGCGGAAGCTGAAACAAGGAAGGCAATACATCATGCTAAAAAGGCAAATGCTCATTCAAAGGTTATAGTTACAAGTTGCTTTGCAAAGCTCTATCCTCATTTCAAGGAAAACAACACCTATTTATACACAGGAGAACGCACAAAAATAGCTGATTTTTATTATAAAAAATTGTATTATCCTGTTTCTCTACCGGAAGAAATAATCAAAAGATTTTCAGGTCATACGAGAGCTACGGTAAAGATAGAAGAAGGTTGTGATAATTTCTGCTCTTACTGCATTATTCCATTTGTAAGAGGAAACAAAATAATGAGTAAGCCAAAAGAAAAGGTCGTTGAAGAGGTTAAGAGCCTTGTAAACGCAGGATATAAAGAAATTGTACTTACAGGTACAGAGATTGGCAAATACGGTAAAGATATAAATACATCTCTTGCACTGCTTCTAAAAGAATTAAAACAAATTGAAGGGATAGAAAGGATAAGGATAAGCTCTATATATCCATTAGCTGTGACAGACGAGCTCATTGAAGAGATAAACGCTCCCGTTGTACCACATCTCCATATGTCTTTACAATCGGGAGACGATGAACTGCTCAAAAAAATGAACAGGCACTATACGATAGAGGAATACGAAGAAATAGTAAAGAAACTCAGAAAAAAGGACCCAAATTTTTCTGTTACTACAGACATCATTGTAGGCTTTCCGGGAGAAACAGAGGATGCATTTTTGAATTCTGTATTAGCAGTAAAGAAATTGCATTTCTCAAAAGTCCATATATTCAGATTCTCAAAAAGGCCATTTACGCCTGCCTACTTTATCAAAGAAACCGTTCCAGAATCACTAAAAAAAACACGTGCAAAGAGGTTGGCGTACGTTTCAGATATTGAAAGATTAGAATTCAAAAAGAGATTCCTGAATAAAACAGTAAAAGTACTTGTTGAGGAAAAGGAAGAGAATTATTACGTAGGTTTTACCCCGTACTACCTTAAAGCGAAGTTTACCTGTGATGCTGCAAGGCAAGGAGAAATTGTTAACGTAGTTGTAAAATCTGCTGATGCAAATTTCCTCTACGGTGTTTGCTTAAAATAGTATGTAATGATGCCGCGCCCCCACGTGCCAACATAGACTTTATAAGGGTCTTCTTCACTCACTAAAGTAGTAAATATATGAGTTTTTTCTAATCTCTTTTCATTAAAGTTTTTACCGTTATCCGTAGAAATAAGGAGTCCATTATCCGTTCCAGCATAGACAATCTCTGAATTCAAAGTTACACCTACGGAAACAGAGCGGATAGTGCCTTGTGTTAAACCTGTCTTTTCAAAATTTATTCCGTCGGTAGATTTCAATACGCCAGAATATGTTCCAGCATAGAGCGCACCGTTAGAAGCAATTGAAAGTGCTATTACATTAGAGATTTTTTCCCATTGTTTCTTTAGTACAAGAATACCTGAAGAGGAAGCTGCATATAATTTTCCATTGAACTTGCTAAATGCTTGTACACGCAGGACATTGCTATATACTTCTTCCCATTTATTCTTATGTGAGGATAAAAAAATTTTGTTATCACTTCCTGCAAACAGCGTATCCTTAAAATTAATCAAAGCATATACATTCCTTCCGGGGATGCCTGCTTCCTTCCATTTTGTACGATCCAGCATAAATACCCCGTTATCCGTTGCTGCAAAGACATTCCCATTTAACTCTGCAAAATCATAAACCTTTGTAGCGGACAGACCATCCACAAAATATTCAAAATACTTTCCTCTATCTTCGGAAAGAAATATACCGTTGTCTGTCCCTGCAAAAAATAAATTTTTATTAAACGAAGGTATAAAAAGCTTATTTATTAAAGTTGTGGATATAATGAGGTCGTTGTACAACATTTTTTTCATAGTTCGGTCCTCTCAAAATCATTTCTTCTATACGTTTTTCCCTCAGTCTCTTTCCTCTGAGTTCTCTAAGATATCTAATGATAGTAGGTAAAATTCTTATTAACCTGTGAGGCCTTATATAAAAGGAAATATATGCCTCGTTTAGAAGACGCTGGATTTCCTCAGGCTTAAGATACTTTGTCCGCATTACAGCATGAGCTCCATCATAATAGCGCCAATTTTTATGCTGGATAATACCCATCCTTTCTGCATCCTCATATAGACGTGTCCCTGGAAAGGGTGTGAGAATTGAAAATTGAACGTTCTTAGGGTCAAGCATCTTTGCAAATCTCACTGTATTTTTAATCATCTCACGTGTCTCATCAAATGCTCCTATGATAAAACTACCCCATGTATCAATACTATATTTTTTCAAAAGCCTTACAGCTTTTAATGAATCATTTGCAGTAATGCCTTTATTGTATTCATCCAAAACTTTTTTACTAACACTTTCAATACCCAAAAACACCATTCTGCAACCAGATTTAGCCATCCAATTTATCATATCCTCATGACCAAGAAGCTCGTCAACACGAGAGAATGCCCACCAGATAATATCCAGCTTTCTTTTTACAATCTCTTTGGCTATTTCAATAACTCTTTTAGGATTTAAGGTAAAATTATCATCAACAAATGCAAATGCATGATAATCATACTTTTTAATTACATATTGTATTTCATCAACAATATTTTTAGGAGAACGCCTCCGCCATATCAAATTAGAGAATTGAGAAGAAGAACAGAAATAACAGTTAAAAGGACATCCCCTACTCGTTAAAATAGATGTAATCGGTCGCCCATAAAAAAGCGTAACTTTGTACTTTTCCATAGGGAGCAGGTCTCTTGCAGGATATGGAAGACTGTCAAGGTCCTTTATTATGGGTGCTTGCAGAGTTTTAATGAATTTCCCGTTTCTTTTAAATGTGATCCCTCTGACATTTTCCAATGGGGTATGGTGCTGCAATGCATCCAATAGATGCAAAGTAATGTATTCACCCTCACCTCTAATGATAAAATCTACAAATCCCGTATTAAGCGTTTCCTTTTCAAAGAAGGTTACGTGCGGACCACCGGTAAGAATTGTATAACCAAAGTTTTTCTTGATTTGTTTGGCAATCTCCATTGATATGGGATATCTACTTGTATCGCCTGATAATCCAACAACATCCCATTTTCTTTCTTTAACAACTCCCCAGAGGTCATCATCAACATTAAGGTCTACAATCTTTACATTATGACCATTTTCTCTCAATACTGCTGCAATATAAGCAAGCCCCAAAGGAGGAAGCTTTATATCTATTGTATCATATACGCCCTGAGCAGGAGGGTTAATTAAAAGAACATTCACTAATTATCACCTCTTTTGTGGCATTATACATCGTTATTTAACTTTGTCAAATGTACGAATTGCCTCATCAAAAATCTATAAGAAAATTCTTAAAAGGAGGCGATAGAATAAAATGCCAAGTCTTGTTTCGGAATCTCATCTTTGTCTTTATCTTTTTCGGGGGAGTATTGAGGGGGTGTCTCTCAACTCCCTCAAATTGAATTATTTTTGGTCATTCAATTCGCCAGCTTGATCTTTATCTTACATTCACTTATAATAGATAAAGATAAAATTGAGGGGACAGTATGATTGAAACAAAAAACTTAACAAAAAATTTTGGGAAAGTTCTTGCAGTAAATAATTTGAACATCAGAGTAAATTCAGGAGAAATATACGGCTTTCTGGGGCCAAACGGTGCAGGAAAAACAACAACAATTAGAATGCTCACAGGTTTGTTAAAACCTACAAAAGGCACTGCCTTAATTGATGGGATTGATATATTAAAAGATCCGATTGAAGCAAAATCACACATCGGGCTTATTCCGGATACGCCAAACATCTACAAAAAACTTACAGGAAGAGAGTTTCTCTATTTTATCGCTGACCTGTATGATGTGAAAAGAGATATTGCAAAAAATAAAATGGAAGAGCTTTTTGAAATGTTTTCTCTACAGGATAAAGCGGACGAACTGATAGAGAGCTACTCACACGGAATGAAGCAAAAGATTGTCATTGCAGCAGCCCTGCTGCATAATCCATCCGTAATGATTCTGGACGAACCTACCGTAGGATTGGACCCTAAGAGTGCAAAACTTGTAAAAGATTTGCTCAGGGCACTTGCAGATAGAGGAAAGACAATTTTTATGTCCACACATATATTGGAGATTGCAGAGAGAATGTGTGATAGGGTAGGGATTATAGATAATGGGATCCTTATTGCAGAGGGTACAATTCAAGAATTGAGAGAAAAGGCAAAGGATAAAACTGCAAATTTAGAAGAGCTGTTCCTTGAATTAACAGGCGGAGAGGACACAAAAGATTTAATTAAATTTTTAGGAGACTGATATGGGAAAGGTCCTCATTTTGTTAAAAGCAAATTTACGTAGTTCATACAATAGCCTTTCTAAAAAGGCAAGCTTACGCCCTCTTGCTGTAGCAGGCATTGCAATAGGGGGAGGCATTGCCTTTTACCTGATTACAAAATTGGCACGTTTTCTTTTTGGGCCTCTCAGTAGCAAACTGTCAGTTGATATTGCACCTCTCACTCTGAACATAGTTTTACTTGCTACATTCATATATCTTCTACTGAGCAGTTTTTCCATTATTCTCAGTACTCTCTATTTTTCTAACGATACAACGCTTCTCCTCTCCCTTCCTATCAGGGAAAAAGATATTTTTTTATCACGTTTTCTATCCATAACGCTTGAAGAAGACATCTATCTTTTCTTTCTTGTTTATCCATTCTTCGTAGGATACGGTATTGTGCATAGTATAAACCCCATTTTCTACATTGAAACATTTTTGTTTGTAATGCTATTTCCCATTATTCCTCTTGTTATCGCTGTGTTTATTGTCCTACCTCTCTCAAAAAAAGTATCACCAAAAAAATTACAGTCAATAATTACGACTATCAATGTACTTTTCAGTGTAGCAGTCTGGCTGGTTACGCAACTCTTCAGTCCCGCTTATAACATTGTAAGCAAAGATACACTTAAAAATCTCTCTCATTTTCTACCTACAAATATTGGCGTTCTGCTTACTACATCTTTTTCAAATAATTACGTACTGTTTGCTACCTCCATATTTATTGTTTATCTTGCAATAAGCCTGGGGCTTTTGTATCTTGCACTACCTCTTTCCACACGTACATACAAAGAAGGATTAGGTGCAGTAAGAAGAATAGAAACAGTAAAAATTTCAAGGCAAAAAGCAGAAAAAGAAACAAAAACGCTTTCATTCTTGCCAGTAAAGATAAGAGCTATTGTGCAAAAGGACATCAAGATGATAAGGAGGGACCAAACACTCTATACTAGGCTACTTCCTTCTGTCATAATGATTGTATTTTTCTTCATTGCCTTCGTTTTTGGTATGAGCAAAACCTCTTCAAAGGCCTCCTTTTTTACCCAGGCATTTTTCCCATCCCTATTCTTCATACTGTCATCTTTTTTAGCTTCAGATCTTTCCACACTCCTCTTTTACAGAGAAGGAGAAAATGCATGGATTATCTTTATGTCAAAAATAACTCCGCAGGAATTCCTATGGGCAAAATTCTTTACATCTTTCTTATTTAGCGAGCTGATAAATATACTGTTCTTTATAATACTAATATTTATGCGGCATTTATCATTGAATCTTATCCTACTTCTTTTATCCACTGCAATTTTTCTACCTTTCCTTTTTACTGCAGAGGGTGTTGCCATATCCGCAATGTTTCCAGTATTTAAAGAAGCAAAAAATCCCAAAAAAATGGTCCCTGTCAAAGTTCCTTTGATTGAAATGGTGTTAGAATGGGGAACAATGGGTGGCGCTTCTGGTATTGTATTCCTGGATAGATTTCTTCTGCATCTATGGAACGGCGCAATTGCAGGCATTGTAATCTTTATTCTCTTAGGTATTATTACATTCGCTATAAGTTTTCCTCTTATGCTTATAGGAACTAAAAGACTTCAAAATGCAGAATTCCAATAATTAATACATTATTTACGTGTTGCCTCATTTAATTTTCTATACGAAATTGGTTGTGCCACTCCTGTCTGCGAGCGTACTCGCTCAGGCAGGGCGCAATCCTTTCCTTGCCTTTAGCAAGTGAGTATGCGTAAGCATCCGACCTTAGTAATCTCTGCTTTTGTTTTTATCCTGTCATTCTGAACTTGTTGGGTTGTCATCCTGAACTCGTTTCAGGATCTCATCTTCTGTTTTTACTCTTTTAATAGGAGTTAGAGGGAAATGTGTTCCCTCTAAGTTAGAGACCCTGAAACGAGTTCAGGGTGACAGGAAAGCTTGTCATTCCGGGCTTGGTCCGGAATCTCTTTTTTTATTTTTTCTTCATCATTTTGACCCTGAAATAAAACTTGGCGTAATACGTGCCAAGGGAAAAAGCAGGGTGACAAAAATAGGAGTTAGAGGGAAATGTGTTCCCTCTAAGCTAAAATCCTAAATTGATTTTTATATGAATTGTTTTATAATGAAACAAAAAGGAGGAAAGATGAGGATTTGTACATTTAAGGAAGGAAGCATTGAAAAGGTAGGCATATTTTACAAACAAAGTGTCGTGGACGTAGCGCTCCTTGCCGATGCATTAAGTACACTTGGAAAAGGGGAATTTCCATACATTTATAGCATTGTTGATCTTATAGAGGAATGGGAAAGCGTGAAGAAGATGGTAAAGACAGGAGAAAAAATATTTGGAGACAAATTCATTTCACTCTTCGGTGCAAAAAAAGTACATTTTGGTGCACCGATCTCGAGAGAAAGTAAAATCATCTGCCTCGGCAAGAATTATTCAGCACATGCAAAAGAAACAGGAAGCAACATTCCTAAAGCACCTATCCTTTTCGGCAAATTCGCCGATTGTGCAATAGGAAATGATGCTTACATCGTTTATCCAAAGTATGCCAAAAGGGTTGATCCTGAAGTAGAGCTTGCAGTAGTTATTGGAAAGGTATGTAAGAATGTCCCAATTAAAAATGCAATGGATTGTGTATTTGGATATACCATTGCAAACGATGTTACAGAGAGAGCAATGGAATATGAGGATATGAAAAAAGGAGAACCATGGTTTCGGTCAAAAAACTTTGATACCGCAATGCCCATAGGCCCCTATATTGTAACGAAAAACGAAATCAAAAATCCACACAAGCTGGATATTGAGCTCAGTGTAAATGGAAACATACGCCAAAAAGGAAATACGAAAGATATGATTTTTAAAATAGATTACCTTATTCATTATATCAGCCAGTATCTTACACTTTATCCCGGGGATATTATATCTACGGGCACAGTATCGGGTATTGCACCAATTAAAAAAGGTGATGAAGTAATATGCAAAATTGAAAAAATTGGTGCCTTAAGAAACAAAGTAAAATAGTAAGGAGGTGATAAAATGGCAGGAATACTCTATGAAAGCCCTGAAAAATTGGGGGAAGAAACGATGGATTTGCATAGAGCGATATCATCGCTCATAGAGGAATTGGAAGCAATAGATTATTATAATCAGCGTGCGAGAGTGACAGAAGATGAAAAGCTCAAAAAAATTCTCATTCACAATAGAGATGAGGAGAAAGAACATGCAGCAATGCTTATTGAGTATCTGAGAAGAAAAGATATAGAATTTGAAAAAGAACTCAAAAAGTTTATATTCACAGAAGAAGATATTACTGAAATAGAAGAATAAAACTAAAAGGCTTACAGTATTTATGCTGTAAGCCTTGGTAATTCAATCTTAATATTGTAGCAAGATGTATAGCTTAACGTTTACGATACTGGCGTGCTTTCCTTGCACGATGTAAACCGTACTTTTTCCTCTCTTTTTTCCTTGAGTCTCTTGTTAAAAAACCTTCCTTTTTTAAGGTAGGTTTTAGGCTCTCGTCAAACTGCAGTAGTGCTCTTGCTATGCCATGCCTTATTGCATCAGTTTGACCTCTGAAACCACCACCTGTAACATTCGCATAGATATCGAACTTTCCTTCCATATTTGTAGTTTTTAACGGTGCAAACATAGAAGTTACAATCGTTTCTACAGGAAAGTATTCTGTAGGTTCTTTTCCGTTAACCTTTACTTTTCCTGACCCGGGAACAAGTCTAACTCTTGCAACGGATGTTTTTCTTCTGCCTGTAGCTGCATACATTTCTTTTCCCACTTAACCCTCCTTATCTATATTAATTTTTTCTACTTTTATACTTGCAGGATATTTCTCGTCCTTATATACTCTCAAACC
>CAJXKN010000053.1 GCA_913055585.1 uncultured Caldisericota bacterium
CTCTTGCATCAACTTTTCATACTTCCACCGTTAAACTTTCTTCTCAGCTTTTCCGAGGCACTCCGGATACAGAATTTTCGCTTTCAGGTTTTGCTTTCATAAAAACCACTTTATCCGTTAGCCTCTCTTCAACATTTAACATTTAGCACTTAAAATTCATATCTATCATATCCTTTCAGAGAGTTAAAATTTCTCTCTTCATATATAAGATGCATAAACTTTAAAAATGGGACACTTATTTTCAGGAAGAATCTTTGAACGATTAGTAAAAGCCTTCTTCTGGTTTTAAGTGCTTAAGCATTAATTAATGCATATGTGCAAGATTTTCCACCGCTTCTTTATTAACAATCTGTATCTTTGCATTTTCTAAAAACGCATTTTCTATTTTTATACAAATTAATTTTTTCATCTTACTGCTATTATAATCATTTTTTTCAAGTCAAGAGCTCCTCAAATTCATTACTCACAAAATCCCATATCCCAAATCCTACATCCATCGTTCATCATTCAATATCCTAATTCTAAATCCTACATCCAACATTCATAATTCAACATCCATCATCCTAAATCTTATATCTCTATATATAAGACACCTAACTTGCAAAAAAGTTCCATCATTTTCAAAGCGTTTTTTAAAAATATTTCTCAACACTTTTATGGCAATGAAAAGGGGACACTTAGAAAAGAGCGTCCCTCTGAAAATTCTACTCTTAATTACCTTGTCAAATTCTACCTGGAAACAGAGAGTTTTTATTTCAAGGCACAGTTCTGTTTATTCCCTTAATATTTTGAGTATGCATACCAGAAAAGCAAGATAATGATAAACATAATAACTACGTCTCCTCTAAAATAGATAGTGTTAAAATTCTTCACACCATTAAATATACAAGAATAGGGTAATCTATATGGGTATGAATGGTGAAGAACTGAAGGAGGTACTTTTGGAAGTAGAAAGGGGTCTGGAAATCCTAACCATAAGTCGTTAACCCGCAGGTCGTAATTAGAAAAAACAAACTTTGGAATGAAAACTGTAAGAAGAGTTGCTCCAATGCTTATTATAAAGAGTAGAACAAACTTTTTTGCAAGCATTGTGTATGTTTTTGCTCCACGTTTATAAGTAAAGAGTTTAGGGTATTTTTTAAATTTTATTATCCATATGAGAAACAAAACGGTGAATACGATAACTATATCGATGAAAAAGTTTGTAGCAATAAAGCCTGTATCTGAATTCTCCCAGGGGTTTCCTGTTGTTACCTGATACGGATAGTCATTTATGCTTTTTGGGCCTCCTCCCGGGAATTCTCCAACTATATAGAATGGCAGAGGATGCCCTGAAATTGGTTTTTGTGCTGGAGACCTCACTACACTGGGAATAGAAAGAGAAAAACAGACTAGTAGAATGGAAAGAATAAGTAATACAAAAAATTTCAGGCCCTTTCTTGTATCGTTAAGTGAGGTTGTATTTAATGAGTCCATGTGTAGGTATTTGGCACATACAAATATTGGCATTCAACATACGTTTTCAGGCCAAATATACCAAGGCGATACGGAAGCAAGGGGTACTTATAGTAACATGGTTGCTCATCAGTTTGCAATTCATAGCCAGAGCTAACATTTCCCTTTTTTGCATATATAGTATAATAGTATCGTTCATTAGCTTGCAAACTGGTGCCTCCTGCACATCCTACTGTCAAGGTTAAATGATCTGTTGGATCTTTATATCTGCTATCCAGATATGGATCTGGAAAGTTAGAAACCCAGCTTTCTACCATACTTGTATCTTCAGGAGAAGTATGAAGTACATAACAATTGGTATTATTATTTTCTCTCCAGAATACAGTATCCTGTTCATAAGCAGAAGCCCAGAAGGAGGAAAAATAAGAAAGTCTGCTGTTTGAATACCACTCTGTCTCCTGGTCGATATATCTCGTTTCATCAGCATCACTTAATGTTCTTATGTCTGTTGAAACATAATTTGGTAGCCATGTACTATCGTCCGGGTATGAATGTGGGTCATAAGGAAGTGTATGTGAAGGTTGCATTTCAATTTTTTGATGCAGCAGATCCCATTGAAGTTCTGGAGAAGGGATAATGCTACTGTAAGGTATTTCAGAAACAGTAAAATTTATTCCAGATGTTTTGAAAAGCATCTTGAGGGATGGATTGTATGGGAAATCAAGTGCAGTTATTTGAACAGTTGGCTTGTTTGAAAAAGCTTTTACTATCTCTTTAGCTTCTTGGAGGTTTTTCGCATCTGGCGAAGGTTCTTTCTTAATGCTAATTACTTTGTTTTTGTAGTTACTCAGAATATTAGCTGCAATAATTTTATCAAGATTTGTTAGATTCCAGTTTTTTTGCACAGCAAACATTGCTGTTATATCACCGTTTATCAAAACCCATACCCTTAACGGACGTAACTGTCTTTTAATTAGAGATTGCTGAATCTTCGCTAACGGAACTGTTTCATCTTTAGAATTAACGTTAAAACTAACACGATTATAGACTAATTGATAAGGATTAGTGTTATTTGTTTCTGCTACTGCATTATTCTTTGCAAAAAATGCAAACCCAGCAAGAACTGCTACAATTAAAATGATTGATATAATTCTTTTTTTAGTCATAATACTCTCCTTTCATAAATTTTTAATTTGTCTTGTAATAATTTTTAATTTTTTCTATCGGCAGTTTGCAGGGCGTTTGCTTTGCAAGCTGCTTTTCTCTCTTTTTCATTCATCACCATTTTACCTAGTCCAATCTTTGTTCATTACAATTTTACCTTTTTCAACGTTTCTTCTCGCTTCTTCCAAGGCACTCCGGATATAGAATTTTCACTTTCAGGTTCTGCTTTCACAAAACAAGTTTATCCGTTAACCTCTATTCAACATTTAGCACTTAAAATCCATATCTATCATTTCCCTTCAGAGAGTTAAAATTTCCTCTCTATATATTAGACTCTGAATTCCAAAAATTTTCCCACGATTTTGAAAGAATTATAAAATCCGCTAGCGAGGAGCATAGATTCCAGAAGATTAAGATCCACTTTGACACTTATAGTATCAAAAAAAGTTAAAAAGAGTGAGTATTAATAAGTATTTATTAAGGATTAGAAAAAGCGATGGTGTGTATTTATGAATGAGAGAAATCCAGTACGTTTGTATCCAATAAATCATCTATTTACCTACAAACTATGTTTTGAGATATGTGTGGACTGTCAAAGTGTAGCTGAACGTAGACGTTCGCAAAAGAAGAGTATGGAAATATATTATTGAGAGAAGGTCTTCACGTTGAAGTTTTAATTTTCTGTAGATAGGTTAAAAAGCGTTATAGGCTTTCCTTCATCTATCAACAGGAAGGGCGTATTATTACAGAAATTTATTTCACCTTCGTAGAGGATGTTTTTGTCTGGATCATACTTTGCTACAGATATTTTATTTACTCTTTCAGGATTGTGACCTTTGCTCCCCTCTAAATTCACTGCATAAATGAATTTTCCGTATGATAAAAGTTTTGCATTTTCAGAAATATCTGCATTGATCTTACTGATTTGGTTGTTTTCGGTGTCAATCTTGTAAAAACCATCTTTAGACAAAGCAAATAAACTTTTGTTTGCTGAGATGGATACAGGCCAAAAGTCTTTTAAAATTTTTACAGTCTCATCTTTAACATCTAAGTAACCAACAAGTTGTTTGCCACTTCTAATATCTTCTGTTAAAAAATATATTAAGTTGTTCCCTTTTACGAATGCATCAGGTGAATCTATATTTGATGGAAATCCTATCTCTCTTGCTTTTAAAGATGTAGTATTGAGTTCAGTGATTCCCTTAGAATTTGCTCTGCTGATTAGAACAACGTCCTTATCAAGAGAAACAACAGCCTTAACTGGATAGAGTTCTTTTTTTTCTCTTGGCAGGCTTTCTTCAGGAAGTTCTATTATTGAAACTTCTTTTGTCCTTCTATCAATGACATATAGATAGTCTCCCACTCCTGCAATAACTTTTTCTTGAGATAGTGCTATTCCTCCATTAATATTGCTCATATTATCCACTGAAGGCGATAGTGTTTCAACCTTATTATTTAAAATGTCATACAAAGCAACAGAATACAAATTATTATCTTTCTTAATAAACCAGACTAATTTATTCTCCTCATCGTAAACATATGGACCTTTTATCGAGATGTTAATGTGCTCTATCTCAGGAGCAAAAGCTTCTATTTTAGGAATGACAATTTCCCCTTCTTTGAGGTTTATAAAATTGCTTCTGCTTCTTGTTAATGGAATGAATACAAGAATTAATACTATTGGAATAAGAGAGGCAAATACAAATCTTCTAAGAATTTGCCTATGCTTTTTCTCCTTCTCAAAGCGTAAAATAATTTTTCTCCTTATTTTCTCTTTGCGAGGGCCAATATCCCCTTCTTTTATTTTTATCTTTTTAATTTTCTCAATAATTTCCTTGTTATCCATTTTTCTCCATTTCGTTTCTTAATCTGTAAAGAGCGTCGTTTAATAATCTATAAAAATTAGACTTACTTATATTTAATATAAATTCTATCTCAGATGGTTTTTTCCCTTCAATGTAGTGCATCCTAATAACCTCCCTTTCTTTGAAAGGTAATTTTTCAATTTCTTCAAGAAGTTCCTCTGATTCTTCATTTTCTAATTCATATTCTCCGTAATCTGGATCCAAATTTGCATATTTCTTCCTTTTAAACCAACTGTACACCGTATTTGTTGCTATCCTGAATAGATAACATTTGAAAGAAGCCTCTCCCCTAAAGTTCTTTATGCCCTTCAATGCCTTATAAAATGTATCTGCAGTAAGATCCTCTGCTTCATCTGGATTATGCGTTCTACTCAATATAAACCTATAAACAGCTTCAGCATATCTCTCATATAAAAGTCCAAAGTCTTGAGGATTGCTTTTTGCTCTCTCAATAAGAAGCCCTTCATCTTCATCCATCGCCTCTATTATAGTATTTGCTATGTGTTTTACAACTTTTATTCTTGGTATTCATTATTTTCTCCTATGGATATTTACTGAATTTACCTAAATCTATGAAAATTATCTTTTTCTTTTCTCCTGGTTCAGTTAATGGAATTACAATAAGAAGTGATTTTACAATATAAAAACCACCTACATCCTCTAAAGAAAAGAGAGGCTCATTAGTCTTCAAGTTGAAAACGTAGAGATGGTTTCCTGCAGAGCTGCTCACTGTGCGTGCAGTAAGGGTATTACTTGCTATTTCAAGCGCCATAAAACTTCCACCGAACATATTTGGCGAATAGGGAAACTCAATTTCTTTCCCATTTGTATTGAAGCAGTGAATTCTGTTGCCTGCAACACCAATAAAAACTTTTCCATCAACTGCTGCAACACTTGAATACCTAAATTCAGCTTTATATGTCCCTCTAACTTTACCATCATTTATATCAATCGCAACTGTTTTACCTGAACCAGTAACAAAAAGCAAGTTATCTTTTGCTTCAACGCTATGAAAATATATACCTGTGTCGCACCTATATAGAATCTTCATATTTTCTAAATCAATACAATAAATATCTTTTCCATCTGATGAAAAGAATGCTTTACCGTTTACTATAGTAAGTGGAGCAGCAATGGGTAATCCGTCTTCACCTACTGGAAAATTTCTTATTTCAGGAAAATCCTTCACTAACAAGATTTCACCAGTAAATTTATTAATTTTATGTATCCGAAGAGAGTTTTCATTTATACTAAAAATATACAGGGTGTTTCCAAAGATTCTTGAAACCGCAACACCAACTTTAATATCTTCTTCCCAAACTATCTTATGCTTTCTTAATGAATAACATCTTAAAGAAGCCTTAGTTGGATTGGGATTTGTTACAATATTTTGATCTACAAGAATTACCACGTCTTTATCCGGCATATGCGTTAAGAAGGGAAGTTTTTCTTTTAATACAAGTTTTCCGTCCATATCAATGATATAAAGATAAGGCAAATAGTCCTTACCCGAATAGCGGTATGTGTACGCATATAACAAATTATCAATCAAATACACACGAGTTTCATTTAAATCAAAGTTGGATTCTGCTTTTATTTCAAACCTCCATAGTTCGTTATATGAATCTAAGTCTATGCAGTGTATGTAAAGTCTTTCTGGCTTATAGTAATGATCCACAAAAATAAATTTATTATCTTTAAACATTGGTTGGTGACCCGGAAATAACTCTATTCTACCACATTCTATACTCTTTTCTATAGGTATACTTTTAAGTGCAAAGGTAAATGAATGTTTATTATAAACATATATGTCTGCTTTTAATGCAGAATAACCAGTTTTTGAAATGACAATCCTATGTTTTGTTTTTGTAATATCAATGTCCAACGGTGTATACCCCTTGAATTCTTTGTCAAGATACAGTTGTGCTCCAGAAGGGTTTGAGGAAATTCTTACACTCACAGGCGAACCGCTGTTATATGAGCAACCTTCTACACTAATGAAAATAGCAATTAATATTATTAAAATTATTCTTTTCATCCTTTCCTCCATATAAGTTTATTACAAAATTAATAACCTAAAAAATATTAGTAAATGGGAAAGACGCCATACAAAGTCGGGGGTAAGCCCCCCGACTGAATGAATTATCCTGCGCCATATCTTTCTAACTCATAATCCATTCTCAAACCATGGAGTATTGAAGCATTTGCCCAAGAAGTATGATAGCGATTATTATCGTGAGCATCAACAAGGGGGGTACCTGTATAGTAGTCAAATGCAGCAACTATCCCAACATGGTCTGCTGTTCCTTCTCCATTTTGATCAAGAGCTATTACATCTCCACGTGCTGCATTCATATAACTCTCTGTCCAACCATATGGGGAAATGGTAGCACCATATTTATAATCTAAGTTGTTCAGAATGTAGTAATCGAGATTATCGGCTCTGCACCAGCTCCAGGAAGAGTTTAGAGTTCCCTTTTTTTATGTGCCACTCCTGTGACTTATAAGGAGGATTGTTTGGGTCTTCTATTATTCCATTGTTATACCAGTCCATACTCCAACCCCCGCTTTCATAGAGGCATTGGGACACAAAATTGGCACAATCATTCGTAAATCGAAGATACCCTGCACTATTAGGTACGGTAGAAGTATTATTATCATTCCAGTGCGAATCAGCATAATCCGCTGCAGCTCTTCTATAAGGACTTTGAGTTGTTGATTTTCCCGTAATTTTCTCTTTACTATGCTTGTATCCCACGCTTGATTTGTATAACTCGTCCTCAATAAAAGAGGGAAGTGGTAATCTTTCAGTTGGGGGATTAGGGAACCCTTCAATACCACAACCTGCAAAGATAAGCCCTATTTTAGAGCTATATTCTGTTCCACCTATATCTGCATTTATCAATTTTTCAATTTTCCATCCATTTTCTCCTTTTTCCATAATAACTGTATAATAATCCTGAGTTGCAGCAGTCCAGGCACCATTCTCATCGACAGGTACAAGACAATCTTCAGGTATTTGTCTCGTTGTCTTTACTGCATTCTTTCCTGGTTTTACCTTATACATAAAGAACTGCTCCACATATGCAACAGCTTTATTTCCTTTCTTATCAATTCTATAAATCCTCACAAGCGGAGTAAGTTTAACAATTTCAAATACTCCAAATCCTTCTGCCGGTCCATAAGCCCAATGTCTCAACTCGTTAATTGTCTGTTCGCCTATAGATTCATCAATAAATAAGTTTGATAATAGAGGTTTTTTATTTTCTGCCTTTGCAATAAATGTCTCCATATCAACACTACTTGCAAGGTCTATTCTTTCCTTAAATACCTCCTCAACAAGTTCATAAGGAGAGGCAAATGGTTTTGCTCTCGTTGCCCTTAATGGAAATTGTGTAAATAAAAGTCCAACTAATACAACCAAAATTAAAAATTTCTTTGTCATATATGCCTCCTCGTATAATAATTTTTATTTTTGCCTTTTTAGGCAATTAATATAAATATTTTCTTTTTGCATCTAACTCCATCGTTTTTACACCTTCAAACCATTTTACCCAATCTTAAATTCTCCTGCACTAACTCCTGCCTAAAATTCTCTCACCATTTCCGAGGCACTCCGGATACAGAATTTTCGCTTTCAGG
>CAJXKN010000054.1 GCA_913055585.1 uncultured Caldisericota bacterium
GGCGCATATTGAGCGTGCGCTTTGCTACCTCTCTCACCACTGCAAATGCTTCAGGTAAAATGGACTGGTCGGATTCCCCATTTGAAAATCTTTCTTTGAATTCAATGGTTTTATGCGCTAACTCTTCATCGGTAAGTTTACTTATCTGTGGCTCGAAACTATTTATAATATTTACAATTTTCTCGTACTTTTTAAGATTTTTTTTAACTGGGTCAAATATATCTAACAGCATATTTACACTTTTGCCTCTATGAGACCGTAATTCCCATCCTTTCTTTTATAAACAACTTTGATTTGCTCTGTATCTGCATCCTTGAATACAAAGAAATCATGATCAAGCATCTCAAGCTGGAGTATTGCCTCATCAACACTCATAGGCTTCATAGAAAAAGTTTTAACTTTTACAACGCGAGGTAACGTATTCTCTACTGCCATTTCTTCCTTTGTTTTAACTCCCTTTCCTGAACTTTCAACCCTATCCTTATATCTTCGCACCTGCCTATCCAGCTTCTTCGAAGCTTCATTCAAAGCTATATCTATTAAATTTCCTCTGCCTTCTGCTCTCAGTACTCTGCCTGCAACATGCAGGGTAGCTTCAACCGTGTATTGTCCACGTTGCTTATCCACAACTACTACTGCATCCTGTATGTTATTAAAATGTCTTTCAACTTTGCTAAACTTTTCCTTAATCTTCTCTTCTGTCGCTGGCATTAATTTTTCAATGCCTTTTAGAGTAATATTCAGTTTCATTTGAAACCTCCTTTTTATTAAATTATAAGATTTAAAGCAATTTTGTCAATTGGGTGCCTTATCTTTGAAAAAGAAAACAAGGAAAAGCCTCAATAAAAGGCTAAGCTCTTCTTACACCTTTTTTCAAAAGTATAATGATAACCATAAGAAGTGCAATGATAATAGCAGAAAGCAGAATGATTATGAGATTCTTGTTTATAGAAGCTCTTGCGGGTCTGTCAGATATGTTTTCAAATACAATTTTCGGATTTTTCTTTGCATAGTCAAAGTAATCCCTATTATATGAAAGATACGATAAAATATCATTGGAGAAACTATCAAAGTTTTCATTTTTGATTTTTTTCTTATAAGTTTCAATTATACTTATCTCGTCATCCAGTTTCTTGAAAGCATTATCTATTTTAGAACTGCAGTCAATGGAAGGAGCATTTGCTACGATTTTGCCGTTTTTAAGCGAAAGGTTATTTAAAATATCGGAAAGATAAATATTGATAAATTTGTAAGAATTTCCATACTTAACCTCATTTGCCCTGAGCGCATTCTGTTTTACATCAATAATTAAATACTTTTTAGCATCATCAAACTCTTTTTCATTTTTAGAAGGCAAATTTATGCTAATGTTATATGCATAAGATGGAGTTTTATCGGTCTGCGCTCGCAAACTATAATTAACTGCTGAATTTGAGTAAAAATCTCTCAGAACGGTTTTCATTGCACAGGGTAGAATATAAGTAATAAAAACTGTACTATTTTTAATTTTTACCGAAGGGATAAAACACTCATTGAAAGGAGGAGTAATAAATTTGGGCTGAATCCTTTGTTCGTGCATTGCATACAAAAACATCGGAGAAATTGCGTTGTTCTCCATCCCATACTTGCTTGCAATATTCAAAAGCGTATTAAAATGCTCAATAGCTGAGACAGAATCGTTCCCCTTTAAGTCGCCAAATATCGTATATTCCAGAATAGATTCAATTATCCTGCTTTCTAACTTGCTCTTTGGTGCTTTAATATCGTTCTTTAAGAGGTTTAATGCATCATTTAGAAGATAAATGTGACCTGAATCATTCGTCTCCCTACTAAGAATATCGTATCCTTCATTAAAAAATTGCTTATCAACAGAAGAATCAGAAAAGTGTGCATCATAGATCTCTTTAAGTATGATGTATTCAGTGCCCCCTTCCTTTTGCAAGCTCATTGCTCTATCCAATACATCAGATACATAATCACTGTATGCAGTTGTTTTATAGAACCTTACAAAATCCTGAAGCGTTCCAAGAGGATTCTGCGGAAACAGGGAGAGTGCGTAATTAAACCAATCATTTGCACTATTTGTCTTCTCTGCTTTATCTTTGAGAGGCTTAATTTTCTCATAGAAACTGTAAGGAAGAAATTCCACTTCAATATTGGATGTAGGTTCAAAATTTACAAGATGATAAAGCAGTTCGCTTCCTTTTGTGATATACCCTGATGGTTTCACGTTCAACACGTTTGGATAAACTGCTCTGTATGGAAACTTTAGATCAATATTTAGTATTCCTATTGGCCCTTTCCATAGAGCACCTGTTTTGAGTACATAGAGGAAATACCCCCCAACAGGAATTGCATCATAGGTTACTTCTAACGTTCTGGTTTCATTTTTATCAAAAGAAATATTAAAGTA
Source organism: uncultured Caldisericota bacterium (assembly GCA_913055585.1). Lineage (GTDB taxonomy): Bacteria > Caldisericota > Caldisericia > Caldisericales > Caldisericaceae > CAJXKN01. Next base: position 2,414 of record CAJXKN010000054.1, read on the forward strand.
TATCCATGGGTCATATTTACTTGTTTCGCTTCTTATGAGATTGGGAGTTATCGCTTTACCGTCAATTTTCACCTTTACGTTGGCAACGCGGTTCGGGGTATTGAATCCTTTCTTTTTTGCTAACCCAAACGGAAAACCCGTTTTAAGCGAGATCTTATCACCCGTATTCACAAAAATAAATTTTGCATATACAGTTGCGGTAGTGCTACTGTATGAACCAACATTTTTGAATTGAATGTTAAGATTCTCTTCTTTAAGAGTGATACTATTTTCGTTGTATGGCATAATATTTACACCACCCAGAAAGACAGGTGCCGCATCCGCATAGGTAACATTCTGCAAAAATGATGGTAAAACAAAGAATACTAACAGAGCAAAAACAACAAACTTTTTCATATGCACCTTCTTAATTAATTGGAATTAAACCCATTGGACTACAAACAAAATATTTTTTTGTCATTTTCCCTTCTCAAAACTCTCTTTCAATCTAAATTGAGTGATTCTTTACTACTCCACTAAATTATAGTCAATTTTTAGATTTTCAAAAATGGCAAAGAATAATATAATAATCTTGGGAGGTGAAAGATATGATTTTTGTAGGTTTTAGAGATAGTATAGGGAGAATAGATGTGGGAGGTGTGGTAAAGTATATTAACCAGCATAAAGAGAAATATTCAGAAGTATATTTTTTACACAGAAAACCTCTCCATCCTGCAGTGGAAAAACTCATAAATGATGCTGGGTTTAAACACATTCTGACAAACAATTTAAAAGGAGAAATCGCTAAACTAAAAGAAAAAGGAGAAGTAGAAGTATACGATTTGGATGATTTTGGTGACAGAGCTCTTTCAAGAGATATAGAGTAGAATTGAAAAGGCTCGCCTCTAAGGCGAGCCTTAATTATTTACTGCAAAGTTAGATTTATCCTATTTCTTCTGCTTCCTTCACAGCGGCTGGTGCATTAGCATTTTTGATTGCAATAATTGCTTCAACAACAAGCCACACATCTAAGACAAGTACAACCCAGCCAATACCATACAGCAACCAGTTGTGTGTTTTCTGAAAGTTATTGATATTAGCTACTAGTGCCCAGGTAGTCATAAAGATCATAAACATCATTGGAATTGATGCAAAAGCGGAACGCACATGCTTTCTTACAAGATATACGGTTATAGCGAGTAAAACAAGGCCTGCTAACAACTGGTTTACAGTGCCAAACAGAGGCCAGAGAATCAAAGCACCTGTACCATTTGGCTTCACCATTGCAAGAATAAGGGCAGTACCTACTGCCATAATCGTTGCAGGGTGTTTTCCTTCAAGCCATTTCCAGTGAAGGTCTCTTCCAATCTGCTGGAATACGTAACGCTGTGCACGTGTTGCAGTATCTAAACTGGTACCTGCAAAACTTACAATGAATACACCCATAATGGTTGTCATAAGATCTTTCATATATTTGCTTGAGCCAAATACGTAAGTCATCATATTTACTGCACCATTAACAAATCCGCCAATCTTTGCACCTAAGCCTTTTGCTACTGTCCAGCTTGCATAGTGCTGCAGCCATACGTTGACGCCTGCAGGATGCGTTTTTGCAAGTGCACCGAGCCCTGCAGCAGCAGACAAAATAACAAGGGATGCAAGGATACCTTCGCTTACCATTCCTCCATAACCGATAAGCTGTGAATCTGTTTCTTTATCAACCTGTTTGGAAGACGTGCCTGAAGAAACAAGTGAGTGGAAACCTGAAATAGCACCGCAGGAAATGGTAACAAACAGGAATGGCCAAATTGGAGGTGCGCCTTTAGGATGAGCATTTACTACAGGAGCAACATATGCAAGGTGCGTTGGCGCTCTGAAGAGTGCAACAAGAGCTCCAAGTGATATAAGTCCCATTGCTACAATTAGCTCGTGAGCATTGATGTAGTCACGCGGCTGAAGCAGCGTTTCTACAGGAAGGACCGATGCAATATAACAGTAAACCAGCATAATGAGGATCCATATTACTACAGCATGAGGTCCAGGAATCTTAATGGGTATGAATACACCAATTGCAACGGTAATATACATCAGTATCAGAGCCCACCAGGACCAGGTATGAAGACTCTTTCCCTTTTTGAATACCATATAGGAAAGTAGCAAAGCAATAGGAATTTCCATCCATACAGGGAACACAGATGAAGGGTACATATTGAACAGAATACCCATAATAAGCGCAAAAATTGCAATGACGATCCATAGTTCAATAAATACTACCCAGAAGAAAATGTATCGTGCACGCGGCCCAATAACACGTTTTGTAATCTCGTCAACGGAATATCCCTTATTTCTCATAGATATAACAAGTGCACCAAAATCATGTACTCCACCTGCAAATATCGTCCCTAGTGTAACCCAGAGGAATGCAGGAAGCCATCCCCAGATAACAGCAAGGGCAGGCCCTACGATAGGCCCTAAGCCTGCAATAGATGTAAAATGGTGTCCCCAGACTACCCATTTGTTTGTTGGCACATAATCGACACCATCTTCCAATGTATGTGCACTAGTAACTTTCTTGTCATCAAGTTTGTAGATCTTCTTTGCAATAAAACCACCGTAAAACTTGTACATCACAAAAAACCAGATTAAAGCAATAAGAAACATCAAAAAGCCCATAATCTCATCTCCTTTCTTTAGATTTTAATTTTTAAAGCTTTTACTTTTAATGAAAAGATTTTCCTTTCTTTTTACTTTACCACCTCCTTAATCTGCATAATAAAATAATATCATTCCAGTTTTAAGTATAATATATAGAGAGAACTTAAGTCAATAGTTTTGACACAACTGCATAAAAAAGATAGTTAAAAGTAGAAAAATCAGGGTTAAGTGCGAAAAATTTTTTCTCTAAATTCTTTTTCCCTATGAGAAGAGAGCGGAACTCTATCACCATTTTCCATCTCAATGAGATATTTGCCTTTAAACCAGGGAATAATCTTTTTAGCTTTATTCATATTAATAAGATAACTTTTATGTACTCTAAAGAAGTGTTCTTTTTTCAGATTATCTTCTGCTAATTGGAGTGTAATACCTCTACAGCACATATCACCTTCAGTAGTTTTTGCAAAAATTTTTTCTTTCTTTGTATAGAGATAGAGAATATCGTCAGGCTTCAAGAGAAAAAGCTCGTTTTCCCTTTCTCCAATAATAAAATTAAGCGAAGGCTTTTCCCTTCTTCTAACTTCTTTTCTTATCTTATTCACCGTATCAACAAACCGTTTTTCGTCTATTGGTTTTACAAGATAATCAAGCGCATTTAACTCAAATGCTTTCACAGCATAATTTGAATAAGCTGTAACGAAAACAACCCTTGGTGCATCTTTAATATTTTTCATTGCTTCTGCAAGCTGTATCCCATTAAAGCCAGGCATATCAATATCAAAGAATACAACATCTGGATTTTTAGATAAGATAATATTCAATGCATCAAATGCATTATCACATTCGCCAAGCAGTTCAAAATCCTTAAAATGGCTCAGAAGAAATTTTATTTCTTCCCGTGCAGGCTTTTCGTCGTCAACGATAACTGTTCTAATAGCCATTTTCTCACCTCCTCCATAGGAATTCCAATCACTACTTTTGTGCCTTTTCCTACGGAACTTTTAATTCTAAAATAATAGTTTTTGCCATAGAGATTTTTCAACCTCTCATTAACGTTTCTTATCCCAATTCCTCCCTGAGCTCTGTATTGAATGATTTCGTTCAATTTTTCCTTTGGAATACCTTTTCCTGTATCCTGAATAATAATGTACAGCATATTGAGCTTTGTATACGCAGTTATCGTAAGTTTAAGTCGGCTGATAGATGAAGAGAAACCGTGTTTTACAGCGTTTTCTACGATAGGCTGTACAATGAGAGAAGGGATTTTTACGTTAAGTGTTTCAGGGTTTATCCTGAATTCAGCATCAAGCTTATCGCCAAAACGTGCCTTTTCAATCTTTAAATAAGAGCGTACAAGCTCCATTTCATCGGATAGTTTTACAAAATTTGAATGCCTATCTATTGTCTCCCTTAGAAGAAAACTCAACTGATATAAAAGGTCTCGTGCCTTTAGCGGATTTTCTCTTATAACGTATCCTATCGTGTTTAATGCGTTGAATAAAAAATGTGGATTGATGCGTGCCTGCAAAACTTTTAAATACAGATTCATTCTCAATTCTTTTTCCTTTTCTATCTCATGAAGCTCAGTCTGAGATACAAGAATTGCAGCAAGTCCTTTAGCAAGCTTTACATCAAGTGGCGTTACTGCATTTGCTCTTGTCCTGTATAACTTTAAGGTACCAAATATTTCTCCTTCAGATGTTTTCAGTGGCACTATAATACCGGATGCAATAGGACAATCCGAAAAATTACATCCGACATCCTTCTTTGTACGCAAAAACATTGTTTTCCCTGTCTTTATTGCCTCTCTTGTAGAGCGATTCTGTATTGGCTCTCCTACTTTATAATAGTTACTGCCTACACCGCAAAAGGCAAGTATCTTTTTTGTATCTGTAACTGCAACAGCATCAAGATTTGTACTTTTAAGTATGATTTTTGCTGTTGCGTTTGCAGTTTCCTCTGATAAGCCTTTACTTAAAATAGGGAGAGTTTCCTCAGCTATTTTGAGTACTCTCTCTGCTGTAATTGCACTGACCTTTTCTTTTTCCCCAATTGAAACCTGGACGACAAGGAGGAATAAACCAACACCCAAAGCATTAATGAAAATCATAGGGCCAGAAATAATTTTTATAAGTGCTAAAGCTTTTGAAAACGGTTTTGCCATAAGAAGGACAAGGCTCATATGCCCTGCCTCTGCAATAATCGTAAATATAATGCCAGGCAGAATAGAAAAAAATTCCCCTTTTCTCATTTCATATAGAAGACCTGCTACAGTACCATTTATAATTGTTGCAAGCGCACAAGGTACTGCCGTAAAACCACCCATAGATAGTCTATGCGCTCCACCAATAAAACCTGCAATAAGCCCTACAAGTGGTCCTCCAAACAGCCCTCCACTTATAGCACCTACATCACGGATGTTTGCAATTGCACCATTTACTCCTGAGCCAAAATACGTACCTAATAAGGAAATCCCGCCAAAGAAAAGGCCCAATATTAGTTGTTTCCTCACAGAGTTCTCGAGGTTAAACAAAAATTTTACCACAGGCGTTTGGGTAAGCAAAAACCCTACGGTTACGATAAGCGAAAGCCCCACTGTAAGGGTTACATAAATACCAAATATCCCTAATTTAGAGAGATAGAAAATCCCTGTCATTAAATTTAAAAATCTCCTTCAATATTTTCATCTTTTCATTATAATTATACTATGTTAGATAAAAAATTGGAAATTTCTAAAAATACAATTTATAAATTTGTATTTGGATGGATTGCAACAAACTGCTACATTGTGAAAAATAATAATGATATTGTTATCATTGACCCGTCTGCTGCAGATAAAAAAGAGCAAAGGGAGCTCATAGACTTTTTGAAATCACTCAATGGAAACCTGCGCTATATTGTAAACACACATGGACATTTTGACCATATTGCAGGGAATGCTACTGTAAAGAAAGCCTTCCCGGATGCAAAAATAGTAATACATAAAGCGGATAGGGAGATGCTTACTTCTT
>CAJXKN010000055.1 GCA_913055585.1 uncultured Caldisericota bacterium
TTCCTAAAAGATTTTGAAGGACGGACGGATCTCATTAATTATGCTAAGAAGAATAATATACCCGTGAAAGCAACAAAGGAACGCCCGTTCAGTGAGGACGAAAACCTTATGCATATAAGTCATGAGGCAGGCATTCTTGAAGATCCTCTTACAAAACCTGAAGAATATATTTTTACGCGTTCCAAATCGCCAAAAGATGCACCGGATAAAGAAACGATCATAGAAGTACATTTTAAGGATGGCATCCCAATAAAAGTTGTGAATGCAGATGATGGAACAGTGGAAACTGACCCGCTGAAACTGTTTTTGTATCTCAACAAGATTGGTAGTGAGAACGGTGTTGGAAGGGTTGATATGGTTGAAAATAGGTTCATAGGAATAAAATCAAGAGGTATATATGAAACACCAGGAGCTACTATCCTATGGATAGCACACAGGGATATTGAAGGTATTGCAATGGATAAGGAAGTAATGCATCTGAGAGATATGCTTGCCCCGAAGTTTTCAGAATTAATATATAACGGTTTCTGGTTTTCACCCGAAATGGATTTCCTGTTTTCTGCAATAGAAAAAAGCCAAGAAGCAATTGATGGAAAAGTAATACTTTCAATCTATAAAGGTAACGTAACGCCTATTGGAAGAGAATCCCCTACATCTCTATATAATAAAGACCTTTCAAGTATGGATATTGAAGGAGGGTTCAGTGCAGAAGATTCAAAAGGTTTTATTAATATAAATGCTATAAGGCTTAAGGCACATGCAGTTGTTTTGAGAGAAAGAAATCCTTATAAATGGAGAAAACGGTTGTATGGGAAAACTATGGGAAAAGGGATTTAAAGTAGACAAAGATGTAATTTCATTTACTGTTGGCAAAGATTATATGCTTGATGAGAGGCTCGTAAAATACGATTGCCTCTCTTCCATAGCGCATACTGAGATGCTGAACAAAATGGGCATTCTGACAGATAAAGAGAGAAATGCAATAGTAAAAGTATTAAAGGAAATAATCAAACTCTCTGAGGAAGGAAAATTCAAAATTTTACCAGACGAAGAGGATTGCCACACAAAGATTGAAAATTACTTAACGAAAAAATTAGGGAAAACAGGTGAAAAAATTCATACCGCACGTTCCCGCAATGACCAGGTTGTTACAGCGTTGAGGTTATACTACAAGGACGAATTAAGTGAAGTTAAAAAGCTCACAGAGAATCTTTCAGATGCATTAAAGTTCCTTGTAGATAGGTATGGAGATACAAAGATACCGGGTTTCACACATACGAGAAAGGCAATGGTTACTGATGTAAATACATGGAGTAACTGTTTCATAGAAAGCCTTTCCGATGATATAGAGATGATTAATGCAGTAATTCATCTTATTGACCAGTCTCCCTTAGGGACTGGCGCAGGCTTTGGTATTCCAGTTTTAAAGATTGATAGAAAACTTACGCAGAGACTGTTACATTTTAAAAGAATACAGAACGATCCAATCTATGTACAGAATAGCAGGGGAAAGTTTGAAGGAGAAATTGCATCTACCCTTTCAATGATTTTATTTGATATCAATAAACTTGCATCGGATATAATTATCCTTTCAGAAGATGATATAAAAATTATCATTATACCAGATAAATTTACCACAGGGAGCTCAATGATGCCGCAGAAAAAAAATCCTGATGTTTTTGAAATTGCAAGAGCAAATTATGCAAAGGTTCTTTCTCTGGAAATGAGATTGAAGACGCTCCCTATGAACCTTATTTCAGGATATCATAGAGATTTGCAACTTACCAAAGAAGCAATATTTGAGGCTTTTGATATAACGAAGAGTACATTAAGAATAATGAGTAAAGTTGTGAGAGAATTAAAAGTCAATAGAAAAAATGCAGAGAAGTTTGTAACAAAAGAACTTTTTGCTACACAAAAAGCATACGAGCTTGTGGAAAAGGGCATTCCTTTTAGGGAAGCATACAAAATAGTTTCAAAAGAGATATAGGAGTTTTGTGATATAATTTACACAAGAGGTGAGGAAGATGAATATAAAAGAAGAACTAAAATTAAAGGACCCAGAAAAAGTTGTTTCAATAATAACTAACTTTATAAGAGAAAATGTAAAACGATTTAATAGGGATGGTGCAGTAATAGGCGTAAGTGGCGGAATAGATTCTGCGCTGAGTGCTTACCTTACCGTAAAGGCTCTGGGGAAAGAAAATGTACTTGCTCTGTTTATGCCCGAAAGAGATAGCCACCCTCAGAGCGAAAAGGATGCAGAACTCGTTGCAGAAAAATTAGGTATTCAGATTAAAAAGATAGATATTACAGAGATATTAAAAGCAATAGGTATATACGATATTGTTCCTTCACCAAAAGGTATCCCAAGAAAAATACAGGAGAAGTATGTATTAAACAAATATAAAGAATTTCAGGATAATGAGGAAACGACGTTTTTAAAGGATTTAAAAGGCGGAGAAGGAAATGAGGAACTCAGAAAAGGTATTGCATACCATAGGATAAAACACAGAGTCCGTATGGTACTCTGGTATTACTACGGTGAGCTGCACAATTATCTTGTTATAGGTAACTGCAACAAATCAGAAAAGCTGACAGGCTATTTTGTAAAGTACGGCGACTCTGGCTCTGACATTGACCCTTTAGCTTCGCTTTATAAAACACAGGTGAAAGAACTTGCAGCGTTTGTTAATGTGCCAAAAAGAATCATAGAAAAAGCACCTTCTCCTGATTTAATGCCGGGAATAACGGATGAATTTGCATTGCAGATGAAATATGAAACGCTTGATCAAATTCTTTTTGGTATTGAGCATAACATTAATGATAAAGAAATAATGCAGCAGGCAAATGTAACAGAAAAAGAGATAAATTATGTAAAAGAACTCATCAAATTATCAGCACATATGCGAAGTTTGCCCCCATCGCCTGATATTAATATATAAAAGCTGGGGGATTTCCCCCAGCTAAAGATTATTCTTCCGTAATCATTTCGACCCATTTTTCAAGCCAGGTCTTGCTCTTTTCTGCTATTTCATCGGGAGGAAGCGAAATGTATTTATCTGCTTTTACTGCATATTTGAAGCACTCTGGCAACTTCACAGATTTATTAATAGGAAATGTCCATTGATGTAAAGGAATTTCTTTTTGAAAATCATTGCTAAGCATAAAATCTACATATTCCTCAGCAAGTTTTTTGTGCTTTGTTCCTTTCACAATCCCAACGAATTCTTCCTGTAACCATCCTCCCTCTTTAGGTATTACTGCTTTGTAACGGGTTGTTTTATTTTCATGGTAGAAGTACGCTGGGTCAGCATCATAACTTATAACCATTGGCGCTTCTTTACTTTTAACAAATGCTGTATCAAATGCAGAAGTCCAGTTAGGATAAATATGGTATATAGTAGGCTTTAACTTTTTCCAATAATCGATATATCCATTTTCTCCGTATACTGCAATAGTCCAGAGCAGAAATCCCATCCCAGGGGAAGATGTACGAGGGTCTTCCAAAATGAGTTTTCCTTTATATTCTGGTTTCAATAAATCTTCAAAGCTATGAGGTGGATTCTTCAATTGTTCAGAATCATATATAATGGCGAGTGAATTTGGACCGTCAAAAGGAATAACTCTCCACTGTTTATCAATTCTGTATTGTTCTGGTATCACTGTATAGTTCTTCGGTCTATAAGGGATAAATAGGTCTTCATTGAATGCTTTCTGAAGATTGTTCATATTCAGTCCAACAAACAGATCAGCCTGCGGATTTTTCTTTTCAAGGATTAATCTGTTCAAAGTAGCTCCAACGCCACCGAATGTCTTGTACACAACTTTACAGTTATACTTCTTCTCAAACAAGCTGTTTGTAGCTTCAGGTAGCCCATAAGAAACAAAGCTATCGTAAGTATAAATGGTGAGTGTTTCAGGCGTCGTTTTAACAGGTGTCGCTTTCTTATTACATCCAACACTTGTAAGCATTAATACAAAAGTAACAAGCAGTATAATCGCTTTTTTCATCGTTTCACCTCCTTTCTAAATTTTTTTATTTTTTCTTCCATTGTAATACCTCCCCTTCTGTCATCAATCTTAATGATTGTGACAACTCTACCAGAACCCTGGTCTCTTGCAACAATATGTGCTCTCTTTATTACATCAAGCAGTTCATCTAAATCACCTTCTACCGTTGTGCTGTTTGGCTCTACCTCATACTTCAGCCCAGAGTCAATCACTACCTGTATTGCCTTTTCAACAATGTCGTTTACCTGCTCTTCAGGCACAGCAGGTAACACGCTAAACTCTGCAATTGCCATTTAATCACCTCCTATATCAAATGTAATGGTATTGCCTTGTTTGAGAGACCTTACATTTCTTAATAGATCCCTTATAATAATATTTTCTTTGCCTCTCTCTACATAAATCTCTGCTATACCGTTCAAATATAAAATCTCCTTTATCGTTCCCTTCATTCTGCCATCTTTACGAATAATAATTTCTTCTGGCCTTACATATCTTTCTTTACCGTTTATCCGGATACGATTCATCTTGCCAATAAATGTACGCGCGAATGGTGTTTTAGGATGTTCATAGAGTTCAATCGGCGTACCAATCTGGTCTATCCTGCCATTGTTCATCAAGATAATCCTTTCTGAGAGATACATTGCTTCGCTTTGATCGTGCGTTACGTAAATGATTGTTGTATGGAATTTTTTATGGAATAGTTTAAGGTCCCTCATCAATTTTTCACGAATCTTTGCATCAAGACTGGATAGAGGTTCATCCATTAAAAGCACATCAGGATTTACTATCATTGCTCTTGCCAGTGCAACACGCTGCTTCTCTCCACCTGAAATCATTTCAGGATATTTGTTTAATATATGCGTAATGCCAAGCTGCTCTGACAAACTGTACACTGCTTGCTTTATTTCCTCTTCTTTTGCATGTTTTACTCTTAATCCAAATGCAATGTTTGAGAATACGGTAAGGTAGGGAAACAATGCATAATCCTGGAAAACAATGCCTATGTTTCTTTTGTTCGGTGGAAGAGCTGATATATCTTTTCCATCCTTTATTATTTTTCCACTATCCTGCTGGATAAAACCTGCAATGATATGTAACGTCGTTGTTTTCCCTGAACCAGAGGGACCCAATATGGAAACAAATTCTCCCTTATTCACATAGAAATCTACATTGATAGAAAAACCCGGATAATCTTTTCTTATCTTTATTAGCTCAACTTTTTTCATATTATCTTTACCTCTTTCCTCAATTTATCAATGAAAATAAATGCTACGAAACTTACCACTGCAAGCAATGCACCCGAAGCATCAGCAATACCAAAATGCCTTCCTGATAGGAACCTGTAAAGAGCAACAGGCATTGTTGTTGACGATGATTTGCAGAGCATATACGTTGCGCCAAACTCGCCCATTGAAATGGCAAATGAGAATATTGCTGACACGATAAGTGCAGGGCGAATTAAATTTAAGTCCAGAGTAAAGAATGTCCTTGTTCTGCTGAGCCCCAGACTCTCTGCAGCAAATATATATGAAGGCGGCATTGTTTCAATCATAGGAAGCATTGTGCGTACAGCAAAAGGAAGAGCAATAAGCGTATGTGCTATCGGAATAACAATCCAATAATTTAAGATAAATGTACCCTGGAAAGAAATAATATAGGAAAGTGCAATGGTAATAGGAGAAACAGCAAGTGGCAGCATAAATAGAGTAAGAAAAACATTTTTTCCTATGAATTTGCCTTTCAACCCGTATGCGATAAGCAATGCAAACATTGTAGAAAAAAGTACCGTTAATCCTGCAAAAGTAAAACTATTTAGAATGGTATGAATTGGTGAAACACCAGTAATATAACTATACTTATTGCTAAAAAGTGCCGCAAAGTTTGAAAGAGTAAAATTGTTTGATAACGGAGCGATAAATGCAGAAATAAAAATAACTACAATAGGTGCAATGATAATAAGCGTAACAAAGAGAAAATAAATAATAGATAAGGAAAGAGTCCTTTTATTCGATGTAATGTTTTGTTTTTTTGCTATTCCTCTTTTTAAGGCGCTCTTTTTTATCATATTGCCGCTCCATAAATAGAGATACATAAATAGCAGTGAGAATATGGCCTGGAATAGTGCAAGAGCGCTGCCCATTTTGAAATCGGAAAACATATTATAATACGTATAGATTGATACTTCTATTGTGGCAAACCTTGCTCCACCAATTACAAGGATAATAACAAAACTTAAAAAACAGAATATAAAAACGAGCGAAAAGCTTGCAATGATTGCAGGCAAAAGTAGAGGAACAGTTACTTTAAAAAACACAGTAAAACTATTTGCACCTAAACTTTCTGCTGCAAAACGGTATTCATCTGACAGCCCTTCCCAATCCGCACCAATAATCCGCACCACGATAGGAAAATTATAAAAAGTATGGACCAGTATAATGCCTGTAAATGAATAGAGAAGATGCAGCGGATGGCTCAAATGGAAGAGATACATCAGTACATTATTTACTATTCCGTTATTGCCAAACAGAATGATGAACCCTAATGCAACGAGCACGGAAGGAAGAACGAATGGTACCGTTGTAAGAGAAACAAAGAATGCTTTGCCTTTAAAGTTGTAATGCGAAATGATGTAAGCTCCCGGGAAACCTATTAATAATGTAAATAATGCACTGATAAATGCTTCTTTGAATGTAAAAGATAATACTTTTAATGTGTATGCACTCTTGAATATCTGCAAGAAATTGCTCAACGTAAAATGGGAGTGAGAGATAAAAGCAGTTTTTGTAATATTGAACAGGGGAAAGTAAAAAAATATTACCAAAAAAGCTACAGGGATAGAAAGCTCCAAGAGCCTCTCTGACATTAACTTTGCAAAATTATTCTTATAATTATTCACAACGCCTCCCTACGGTAGGATTACCTACATCAGGTTCAATGGGTTGGAGATATACTCCTCTCAGCCTACTTGCATAATGCTTTCAGCACCCCAAACCATTAGCTAAATTTTAACACTTTCTTTATTTTTTTCAATATGCGAAATTGGGTAGCTTCTCCTCTTTAGCTCCATAGAATTTAAGTTCCATAAATAGGATAACATATTCCTTCATTTCAAAAATTTTTCATATAGATTTTGATGATTCAATTCGCATCGTTGACTGTATTTATTAATTTTGTTATACTTTACTCTATATGAATCAGGGAAAGATACTATTGTATAAGCTACAGAAACTGCACAAAGGGTTTACTCTTATAGAAACAATTGTAGTTATTGCAGTTGTAATGATTCTTTCCGCAATTGCTGCTCCTTACTTTAAGCATCTCATCATTTTAGATAGGCTTCAGGCAGATGCATGGCAAATGGTGCAGGATTTAAGGGAGGTACGAGAAGATGCAATTCTATATCAGCAGAACCTATATGTATATTTTTGCGTTTCCCCTGAGGAGAATAAAAATTTCTACCTCTTTGAAACATTTCAAAAGGACCCTTTGCACAATACCCACTATAATCCAGGAAATCTGCCAGACGGCAGACATTTTATTAAGAGGAAATTAAAATACAATGTACACATTGCAAGCTGTAACTTCCCTTCAGTATTTTGGGTAAATGGAAAAAAATATTATTCCCTTAAATTTTACTGTGGGGCTGGTACTCATTTTCGAGGAGAAGCTCATCCGCCTGGGACAATCACATTGATTGACCCAAAAAGCAGGATAAAGTTTTATGTCGTTGTGGATCTGGTTGGTAGAATACGAATGAGCGGGAAACATCAATAATACAACAAATTTAAACTACCCTATGAAAGACACTTGATTTTTTAGCATTTATCTGTAGAATATATTTTGGCCGGGGTGTGGCGTAGTTTGGTAACGCGCATGGTTTGGGACCATGAGATCGGAGGT
>CAJXKN010000056.1 GCA_913055585.1 uncultured Caldisericota bacterium
TCTCGTATCATTGCAGTGGCAGATGCCTTTGATGCAATGATAAGCCCACGGCCTTATAAAAAAAGAATGTCAGTGGAAGAAGCCCTGAAAGAAATCAAAAGATGTAAAGGAACACAATTTGACCCAGATATTGCTGATGCCTTTTGTGAGATAGTAACGGAGAAATTGAAAGAGCCTGCAAAAATAAAAGATTTCCTCCCTATTTTAAATGATTGAAATAATTATTATTGTCTTTATATTCTTATTAGTCATCATAGTAAACAAGGGTTTTAGTGGAATAAAAGATAAAGAAGTAAGAGCAATTTATTTGATTTTTGTTGGCTTTTTAATACAACTTATTATATTCAATGAAAAGTTTAGCCATTCGTCCTTGAGTTTTTTGACCCCTGCATTTTATATTATTTCATTGTTTGTACTCCTTGTTTTTCTGATTATGAATTTGTATTATAAGGGAATGCTTATTGCTGCAATAGGGTTTTCTTTGAATCTTGTTGTAATACTTGCAAATAAAGGTTTTATGCCACAAGATTTATCAAAATTAAGGCTCATAGGCCAATACCAGAAGGTAAAACTTTTAACCGAGTACGGACAGTTTTATAATGCAACAATAATGTCACCGAAGACACATCTAAATTTTTTTGCTGATAGAATTACAATACCAGCACTAAAACCACTCATTGCTGTATACAGCATAGGGGACCTTATAATACTAACAGGAATTTGTATTTTTATCATAGAATTTTTCAAAAAGGATACGTAGATACGGATATTTTCAATAATGCTTGTGAACTGAGCAATTTGAATATTTTTAAAACTGATTTTTACATCCTTTATAACCTATTGACTTTCTTAAGAAGATGTATATAATCCTAATAGAATTAAAATTTTTTGTAAGCTATTAAAATTTTTTGTAAGGAGCAATATGTTTTCAAAAGAAGACGAGAGAATTGTAGAAATACTTAAACCTGTAGTGAAAGGTATCGCAGCGCTACTTGGCAAAAATTGTGAAGTTGTGCTACACTCATTCAAAGATATGGAGCATTCCGTTGTTGCTATAGAGAATGGAGAAATCACAAATAGACACATTGGCTCATCGCTTACAGATTCAGGATTAGAAATTCTAAACGATGCAATTAAGAAAAATAAAGAGATAGTAGGACCATATAAAAGTGTTTCTCCAACAGGTACTCCTCTACGCTCTGTAACAATTCCTATACGTAATAAAAAAGGAAAACTCATTGCTTCACTCTGTCTCAATATGGATCTCACTGCAGCCATTTCTATCAGAGAGTTCCTTAAACCTCTCACAGAGTTCGTAGAAGATGAGAAACTCAGTGGAGATGTAATAAAAAGCTCGTCTCCTTCCATTGACGGATTAATGAGAAAGGTCTTCAATGAAGTTGTTCTCAAAGCAGGTGCAAAAGGTAATTTACCTGTGAGCAAAAGGAATAAATTAATCGTAAGAGAGCTATACAAAAGGAATTTCTTTCAGATTAAAAATTCTGTGAATGTTGCAGCAAGTAAGTTAGGTGTATCAAAATTTACAATTTATAATTATTTAAGGGAATTAAAGGAGGTAAAAAATGGGGAAAAACATCATTGAGAAGATATTGGAGAACCACATTGTAGAAGGTAAGCCCGAAAAAGGAAGAGAAATTGGTGTACGCGTTGACCAAACGCTTACGCAGGATGCGACAGGAACAGCAGCATATCTTGAATTTGAAGCAATGGGCTTCAAAAAAGTAAAAACAGAAGCAGTGAGTTATGTGGATCACAACACGGTACAGGTAGGCTTTGAAAATGCTGACGACCACAAGTATTTACAGAGTGTTGCAGAAAAGTATGGTATTATTTTTTCACGTCCCGGCAACGGTATCTGTCATCAAGTCCATCTTGAAAGATTTGCAAAACCAGGCAGGATTCTCATAGGTTCAGACTCCCATACGCCTACGGCAGGCGGTATCGGAGAACTTGCTATCGGCGTAGGAGGGCTTGATGTAGCTGTTGCAATGGGCGGAGGACCATATTATCTTACGTACCCAAAAGTAATAAAAATTGAACTTACAGGCAAACTGAGACCCTGGGTTTCTGCTAAGGATGTCGTACTTAAAGTTTTATCCATTTTAACAACAAAAGGTAACGTAGGCTATGCTATTGAATATGGTGGAGAGGGTGTAAAGACACTTACCGTGCCAGAGCGTGCAACAATTACAAATATGGGAGCTGAAACAGGAGTTACTACTTCAATATTTCCTTCTGACGAACAAACACTTGATTTTATGAGAAAGCAACAGAGGGAAAAGGATTGGATTCCTCTTGAAGCAGATCCGGATGCTACTTACGATAAAGTAATAAAGATAGATCTTTCAGAGATTGAACCAATGATTGCATGTCCCGACTCTCCAGGCAATGTTAAAACGGTAAAAGAAGTTGCGGGATTGAATGTAGATCAAGTAGCAGTGGGAAGTTGTACGAACTCTTCTTACAGAGACTTAATGATTGTAGCACATATTTTAAAAGGACGTACGGTGCATAGAAACGTTGAATTTGGTGTAGCTCCAGGCTCACGGCAGGTAGTAGAGATGATTGATAGAGATGGAGGGCTTAATACATTGGTTAAAGCAGGAGCAAGGATTTTTGAATCTGCTTGCGGGTTTTGCATCGGCAACAGCTTTGCGCCAGGGACAAATGCTATTTCCCTGCGTACAAATAACAGGAATTTCAAAGGAAGGTGCGGAACAAAAAGTGCAAAAGTATATCTTGTAAGCCCTGAAACAGCTGCAGCTGCCGTTATCACGGGGAAAATTACAGATCCAAGAGACTTAGAGAAAATGGGCATTGAATACAAAAAAATAGATTTGCCCGATGAATTCGTCATTGATGATTCAATGTTTATCTTTCCGTTAGAGGAAAAAGAAAGAGAGAAAGTCAAGGTCTTCAGAGGACCGAATATAAAACCCATCCCAAAAAATGAAGCACCTGAAGAAACAATAAAGGGTGTTGTTACAATTAAAGTGGGAGATAAAATCACAACGGACCATATTATGCCTGCAGGTCCGTATCTTAAGTACCGTTCCAATGTGCCTAAGTATGCAATGCACGTATTTGAGCCAATAGACCCGGACTTTCCAGAGCGTGCTCTGGGGAATAAAGAAAAAGGCATAGCTAACATTATTGTAGGCGGTGAAAGCTATGGCCAGGGTTCATCAAGAGAACATGCAGCGCTGTGTCCAATGTATCTGGGTGTAAAAGCAGTCATTGCAAAAACAATAGAAAGGATACATCAGGCAAACCTCGTAAATTTTGGCATTGTGCCACTACTCTTTGAAGAACCATCTGATTATGATGCAATAGAGCAAGGAGACGAAATTGAAATTGACAATGTAAGGAGCACAATAAAAAACGGAAAAGATAGAGTAACACTAAAAGATATTACAAAGAATAAAGAGATTATACTTAAATTGTATCTTACGGATAGACAGAGGAAAATAATACTTGCTGGAGGGCTACTGCCTTTTACAGCTAAAGGAGGCACAAAATGAAAATCACAGTAGAAAATGGCATAATGAAAGTGCCGGATAATCCTACCATTCCCTACATCTTAGGTGACGGTATCGGCGTAGATATTACACCTGTTGCTTTAAAGGTATTTGATGCAGCGGTAGAAAAGGCATATGGTGGTAAAAGAAAAGTGGAATGGATGAAGATTCTTGCAGGAAAGGAAGCCATAGAAAAAACAGGAGAGCCACTGCCAAAAGAAACAATTGATACGATAAGGGAATATGTTGTAGCAATAAAAGGGCCTTTGACGACACCTGTTGGCGGAGGTTATAGGTCGCTTAATGTAACGATGCGGCAGGCTCTGGATTTATTCGTGTGCTTCCGTCCCGTGAGTTATCTTAAAGGTGTGCCATCACCTATGAAGCATCCAGAACTTTTAGACGTTGTTGTATTCAGAGAGAATACAGAGGATGTATATGCAGGGATTGAATGGCCGTATGATTCTGCTGAAGCAGCAGAGTTAAGGAACTTTCTTAAAAATAAACTCAACGTAAATCTCAGGGAAGATTCAGGCATTGGCATAAAACCAATCAGTATATTTGGTTCGAGACGAATAGGAAAAGCAGCAATTGATTATGCTATTAAGTATGGGAGAAAATCTGTAACAGTTGTGCATAAGGGAAACATTATGAAATATACGGAAGGATTATTTAAAAATGTAATCTATCAGCTTGCAGAGGAAGAATACAGGGATAAAGTTATAACAGAGGAGGAGGTAAAGGAAAAGTATAATGGGAAAGTACCGGAAGGCAAAATCGTGTTGAAGAATAGGATTACAGATGCGATGTTCCAGCAGCTTCTTTTAAGGCCCAGTGAGTACGATGTCATCGTTACACCTAATCTCAACGGTGACTATCTCTCAGATGCTTGTGCTGCACAGGTCGGTGGTTTAGGCATGGCTCCTGGCGGGAATATCAATTTTAATACACACATAGCTCTATTTGAAGCAACGCATGGTTCAGCTCCAAAGCATGCAGGAAAAAATGAGGTAAATCCAAGTTCTATTATCCTTTCCGGAGCAGAAATGTTTGAATACATAGGATGGAGCAAAGTAAAAAAGATTATCACCGAAGCGATAGAGAAGACAATCCAGGAAAAATACGTAACGTATGACCTTGCAAGGCAAATGGATGGAGCAACAAAAGTATCTACATCTGCATTTGGTGATAGAGTAATTAAAAATATGGAGATAAAATAAATGGCACAGCGAGGAATAAGAGAATACACAGCAAAAAAGATCTTAGCAAAATATATTGACAAATACTCTAATGGTAAATTGCACTATGAGGGTGAAGTTGCACTGGTAACGCCAGAAAAAGGCATAGAGGCAGCCGCAGAAGAAAATAGCTGGATTAAGGAAAGACGCCTTGTTGTAAAGCCCGATCAACTTTTTGGGAAAAGAGGAAAACATAATCTTGTTCTACTCAATGCGACATTTGATGAAGCAAAGAGATGGATTGAGGAAAAAATGGGGAAAATAGTTACAATCGGTAAGACTCGAGGTATGCTTACCCATTTTATTGTAGAACCATTCGTTCCTCATACAAAAGAATACTACGTTGCAATGAGAACCGAGCCAAAGGGAGATAAAATTTACTTTTCGGAACAAGGAGGTATAAATATTGAAGAAAACTGGGAAAATGTAAAAGAGTTCTTTGTACCTATTCTTAATACAATAGAAGACGTAGATTTTTCAAATGTTGATGAAAAGATTAAATTGTTTATAAAAACCCTGTATAAAATTTTCGTTGACCTTGATTTCTCATACCTTGAAATTAATCCGTTTACAATAGTAGATAGTAGAATTGTACCACTGGACGTTGTAGCACGTCTGGATGATACGGCACTTTACTGGGACAAGGATAAATGGGGTGATGTAGAATTTCCTACACCATTTGGAAGAACATTCACAAAAGATGAACAATTTATAAAAGGACTGGATGAAAGAACGGGTGCTTCTTTGAAATTCACACTACTTAATCCAAAAGGACGTATATGGCTTATGGTAGCAGGAGGTGGAGCAAGCGTAATTTATGCAGATACTGTTGTTGACTTAGGTTATGGAAAAGAACTTGCAAACTATGGAGAATATTCAGGTAATCCGTCTGAAGAAGAGACATATCTCTATGCAAAAACTATTCTTGACCTTATGACACGAGAAAAGGACCCAAGAGGTAAGGTGCTTATTATTGGTGGAGGTATTGCAAACTTTACTGACGTTGCAAAGACGTTCAAAGGCATTGTAAGAGCATTAAGAGAATATAAGGATAAGCTAAAAGAAAATAATGTTAAGATATATGTGAGAAGGGGTGGTCCAAATTACAAAGAAGGACTTGCAATGATGAAACGTCTTGGAGAAGAAATTGGTATTCCAATGGAAGTTTATGGACCAGAATTACATATGACACGCATTGTAAAATATGCATTAAAGGGAGATAAAAATGAAACAACTATTCAGTAGAGAAACTCAAGCAATTATCTACGGAAGGCAGCTCAAAGTTGTTCAAAGAATGTTAGATTTTGATTACATATCTAAAAGAGATTTACCGTCTGTTGCATGCATTGTATACCCAGGTGGCGGTGGTATTGAAACAGCGTTTTTTGGTAGCAAAGAAATTGTTATACCTACTTACAGTACCATTCAGGAGGCTGTGCAGCACCACCCAAATGCAACGGTGATGGTTAATTTTGCATCGTACCGTTCTGCATTTGAAACAACAAAAGAAGCAATTAACACAGACACAATTAATTTCATTGCAGTGATTGCAGAGGGAATCCCGGAACGAAAAGAAAGAATTATGGGGGCTCTGGCAGAAGAGAAAGGAAAGGTAATTATTGGGCCCGCAACGGTGGGGGGCATCGCTGCGGGTAAGTTCAGAATTGGAAATGCGGGTGGCAGCGCAGAGAATCTTGTAAGTTCAAAACTTTATAGACCCGGTAGTGTTGGTCTTGTAACCAAATCCGGCGGTATGTTAAATGAGATGTTCAACATAATCGCTAAGAATGCAGATGGTATTTATGAAGGAATTGCAATAGGAGGAGATAGATATCCTGCATCTTCTCTTATTGACCATCTGTTACGTTATGAAGAGAACGATGAAATTAAATTTCACGTGATGCTCGGAGAGGTTGGCGGACTTGAAGAATACAAAGTTATTGATGCATTGAAGCAGGGAAAGATTAAAAAGCCTCTTGTTGCCTGGGTTACAGGTACCTGTGCAAAGGTATTTCCAACTGAAGTACAATTTGGACATGCAGGGGCAAGAGCTGGAGGAGCAAGAGAAACAGCGGATGCCAAGAATGCTGCTCTAAGAGAAGCAGGTGCTATTGTTCCAAACTCATTTGACGAGCTTCCTGAGGAAATTAGTAAAGTATACGAAGATTTGAAGCAAAAAGGCATCGTTTCGGAACCTCAAGAATTCGCGCCTCCTAAACTACCAATGGATTACAACGTTGCTGTTCAAAAAGGACTGGTAAGAAGGCACAGTGAATTTATTACAACAATTTCGGATGATAGAGGAGAAGAGGTTAAATATGCAGGTATTCCCCTTTCGCAAATAATAGAAGAAAAAAGAGGGATAGGTGACGTAATTGGTTTACTCTGGCTCAAGAGAAATCTTCCAGAGTACGCTTCAAAATTTATAGAGCTCATCATTATGATTGTAGCAGACCATGGTCCCTGTGTTTCTGGTGCACATAACGCCATTGTAGCATCAAGAGCTGGAAAAGACCTCGTTTCCTCATTAGCATCAGGAATACTTACTATTGGACCACGTTTTGGTGGTGCGATTGACAGTGCAGGACGTTATTTCAAATGGGCGAAAGACAGTAATCTTTCACCAAAGGAATTTGTTGACTATATGAAAAAGAAAGGTATTCTCATACCAGGTATAGGACACAGAGTAAAAAGTGTAAGCAATCCTGACAAACGAGTAGAAATGCTCAAAAAGTACGCAAAAGAGCATTTCTCAAAAACAGAATATCTAAATTATGCATTGGAAGTAGAGAAAGTTACAACAGCAAAAAAAGGAAACCTCATTTTGAACATTGATGGTTGCACTGGTGTCTTACTTGTTGATATGATGAAATCATTAGGACTCAACGATAAAGAGATAGAAGAACGAATTGATGCAGGTTTGTTAAATGCATTCTTTGTACTGGGAAGAAGTATTGGAATTGTTGGGCATATAATTGACCAGAAACTTCTCAAGACAAAACTATACAGAACGGAAGAGTACGATGTTCTTTATGCTTTACCCAAAGAAGAAGACTTGTAGTTAATTTTTTTCATTTTTGTCCTCCTTCCCCCTCTTTTAAAAGAGGGGGGA
>CAJXKN010000057.1 GCA_913055585.1 uncultured Caldisericota bacterium
TGTACCTGAACGCTTTAGAGGGTTTCATATTAACGACCTGGAGAAATGCATAGGGTGTGGTAATTGCAGAGATATCTGTCCCTGCGCTGCAATTGATCTGGTAAAGGTGCCTAATTTAAACATTAAGCCTCGTGAAGGTGCGAATGACCCTTACAGACCTCAAATTGATTATGGGCGCTGTTCTTACTGTGGACTTTGTGTTGAGGTTTGCCCGACAGGCTCATTGCAACTTTCTAAAGATTTAATTTATACTTCGCCTGACCCTGACTCATTTGTATGGGTTCCTTCAACTGAGCAAGGGAGAGAGCCAGGATTTGTCCAGTCTGACGAGATTACACCACTTGTACTTGATAAGACTCCTATGAGAGAGCTTGAGCCTGAAGTAAGTAAAAAGACTTTTGCTGAGCTTATACAAGGATTTACAGATGAAGAAGCTAAGAGAGAAGCAATGCGTTGCCTTGGATGCGGCATATGTATGCAGGGTTGCCCTGCGCATATGAAGATACCAGAGTATATTCAAGCAATTTTTGAAGGTAAAAATACTCTTTCGGTGAAGTATATGCTGGAGGATAATGCCTTGCCAGGTATATGTGGTAGAATTTGTACACATGCCTGTCAGGACGATTGCGTGTATAACCACAGAGGAGAGCCAATACAAATTATGTGGCTGAAGAGATATGCAACGGATAAATTAGATACTTATAAGGATGCAGAGCTTAGCAAGAAACCACTGACAGGAAAGAAAGTTGCAGTCATTGGCAGTGGCCCTAGTGGATTATCTGCTGCATACTATCTTTCTACTATGGGTTATAGCGTGACAATTTTTGAAAAGCGAAGCAGAGCAGGTGGTGCATTGGGACTTGGTATCCCACTTTACAGGTTACCAGTCTATGAGCTTGATAAGGAGATTGATCATATTAAATCTATGGGTGTTGAGATCAAGCTTAATACGGAAGTAGGCAAGAATATAAAATTTGGTAGCATTATGAAAAAATATGATGCGGTTTATATGGGTATTGGTCTTTCATACGGACGTTCAATACACTTGAAAGGAGAAGAACATCCTGATGTTATACAGGGTATTGATTTCCTGAGAGGTGTCAAAGTAGAAGGTAAGAGAGATATTGCTAAGAGAGTAATTGTAATTGGTGGTGGTAACGTTGCAATGGACGTTGCACGAACCGCGCTACGTTTACAGCAGATGAAATATGGAGGCGAAGGAACAGAAACCCAAACTGTGAGTCTGGAAGATTGGGATATTATGCCTGCTTCTCAGGAAGAAATTGATGGTGCTCTTGCAGAAGGTGTAAAATTTAATCCTGGTTGGGGACCAAAACAAGTTATATTTGACGAAAATGGAAAGATCAAAGGGCTTGAAGTTATGAAAGTAAAATCAGTATTTGATGAGAATCATAGATTCCATCCAACATTCTTTGAAGATCAAACTAAAATACTTGAAGGTGACTTTATCATTGAGGCAGTCGGACAGATGTATAACTTCTCGTTTATCCCGAAAGAGTTATTTGAAAAGCTCAAGTTTACACCAAGAAGAAGAGTGTGGGTTGATGAATATGGCGAAACTTCTATCCCAGGCTTATTTGCTGGCGGAGATCTTGTTGAAACCTCTAAAGGTAATGCTATATCTGCAATAGCAAATGGGCATAGAGCTGCTCTTGGCATAGATAGATACCTAAAAGAAAAAATGGAGGCACACAATGAATCTGAAGGATAAAATTCATTTTCGGGAACCTGTGAGAGACAAATTTTATAATGGGTATTCACCCGATGAAACGGTTCTTCTTCGCTATGATGGCAAAGTAGGAGTTTTAACAGTAAGAGACCTATTCATACTTGTGAAGCCTGCAGAGAGGCTTGTTACAAAAAGCGAAGATATCTGGGTAAAGGAAATTACTGAGGAAATGGAAGTTTTAAGCAGGAATGGTTTTATAAAATTAAATGGAATGGTAAGGAGAAGGGTATACGAACCATTACTCAGGATAGAAACTGAAAGTAAAAAGAGTACAGTTGTAAGCAAAAGTCACAAAATCCCCGTAATGAAAGAAAATGAAGAAATTCTGCTTCGTGCTGACCAGTTAAAGGTAGGCGATCTTTTGTACGTCTCAGAGCTAAAGGAAAATGCAACAGGACTCTATGAAAAGATTGTAAAAATTGAGCAGGAAGAAAACCCTCCGCTTTCTGTATATGGAATGGCGACGGAGAGTGGCGGAGCAATTATAAGTGGTATATTTCAAAAGAGCTATTAGTTGAGTCCACTTTTAGTTTGTTTATATCCCCTGCTTTAGTAGGCAGGGGATATTTTGTTTATGTATTAGAAACAGAGTATAATTTCTTAAAAATATAAAGTTGAATCTTCCTTCAAAAAGGAAACTTAATTACTTTGAGGCTGCCACAGCCGGAATCTCTCCTTTGTTTTCATCTTGTCATGCTGTTCTTTTCCTTGGCATGCATTATGCCACGTTTCTTTCCTGGCCATTAGGCCAGTTCTTGTTTCAGCATCCCTCTTTTTCTTTTCTTTGTTTTTTTCTTTGTCATTCCGAACTTGTTTCGGAATCTCATCTTTGTTTTATCTTTTTACTCTTTTAATAGGAGTTAGAGCGAACATATTTTCCTCTAAAAGATAGACCCTGAAATAAATTCAGGGTGACAGAAAAGGAAAGTCAATTACCCTGGGATTGCTACACTCACTTCGTTTACTTGTTACCATGTGAATGAGTAAGAAACCATCAAAGAATAAATGAACGATTATCTTACCGAAATCTTTTAATAAAACAGCCACTTAAAGAGACATTTATGAAAATAATAAAAAAGTGGAACTTTTTTATGAGTTAGGTGTCTTATATATAGAGATATAAGATTTAGGATGGTGGATGTTGAATATTGAATTATGAATGTTGGATATAGGATTTAGGATATAGGATTTGGTAAATGATGAACGTACGAAGTTCTTGATTTGAAAAAATTATAATAGCAGTAAGATGAAAAAAATTGATTTGTGTTTTTAGAAAGTATAAATTTGTACCATAAGGGGGTGGTAGATAATGAATGTTAGATACTAAATGTTAAATGTTGGACAGAAGCTAACGGATGAACTGTTTTATAAAAACAGAACCTAAAAGCGAAAATTTTATATCCGGAGTACCTCGGAAATGGTGAGAATAAAGTTTAACGGTGGAAGTATGAAAAGTTAGTGTAAGAAAGACAGTGAGAGAATTTTAAGCAGGATTTAGTGCAGGAGAACGTGAAATTGTAAAAATAGCTTGAAGGTGTAAAATAATGAAGTTAGAAGCAAAGAGAAAATATTTATATTAATTGTATAAAAAGGCAAAAATAAAAATTTATATAAGAAGGCTAAAAATGAAGAGAAAGGTTTTAATCTACACAACAATAATGTTGCTCGTAGTAAGTTTTGCCTTTTGTTCAAAAAACATGTTCCCCGTATTTGGTGATACTCCTGATTTTTCAGAAAGTCACTATAATTACATAATAATGGATTATCCTGCAGTTTCTGTAGACGAAGTGTATTCAATATATGCTAATTACCACCATGGCTATGATGTTTGGGAAGTTTACATGGATGATTTTTATTGTGATGTCAATAATGGAAGGGAATCATATTACAATTGGTATGTCTTTCCAGATAGTAGTAAGTATTATGAGAACGGCTCATTGGTCCTTAATACAAACGACAGTCGTATAGACTATCAGGTAATGTATCCTGCATCAGATGAATTATTATATGCAAATACAAAGAGTTTCTCTGCTTATCTTGGAGCAAATAATTCGTCTGGAGTTGCTTATGGTGCTACAAGATTTGAGTGTGGATTGGGAACCTTCTGGATCTCTCCAGAAGCTGAAATATCCTTTTAGGAGGAGAAGATGAAGAGAAAAACAATAATAATCATAATTATTTTAATTGCCGTTATAGGAAGTGCCTACATTGTATACGCAAAAGGTATTTTTAGTTCAGGGTTCGATATTTCGGTGTGGCGTCTTGGAAACAATCTGAAGAACGATAAAATAGTTGCCAGAGTTAATGAAGAACCTGTATATCTTAGTGGAGTTGCACTCCTTTACTTTAATAGGAACTTCTCATATTTACAAGCCAAAGAGTATATCAAGTCTATGCTACAGGACCCAAATACGCCTGAAAGTACTAAGGAAGAGCTTTTAAAAGGTAAGCCTTTAACCCCGGAAGAAGAATTACAAGTGATAATTGGCATAAAACTCCTCTCCCAGGAACTGGAAAAGGAAGGCATGACTATACCGGAAGAACAAATTAACAAAGAATTAAAAGAGTTAGAAGATTTGCATAAATATAATCTTGAACACTATCCAGATAGCCCGTGGAGCAAATATTATAAGAAGCTTTTGACTATTCTTGGAGTAAGCGATGAAGAATGCATTGAGAAATATTACCACTTTAGAGAGTTCCAAAAAATGAGAGATTTGTATAACAAATTTTCTCGAACAATCATCGTACCAGAGCCAACAGAAGAAGAAATAAAGGAAGAGATGGCAAAAAACAATATTGGAAGAGAGACTGCTATTGAGAACTGCAAATCAAGATATATTCATTACATCATAGATAAAAAAATCGAAGAGTTAAAGAAATCTGCCAACATAGAGATTATTGATATTGAAGCAGTGCGGAATCTTAGCAAAATCTTTAAGTGAAAGTATACAACTGTCTAATAAATGAAAGGGTATAAAATGTAAATAAAAAAAGTAAAGTAAGCAATATGAATGTAAGACAATTATTCTGTGAAACTTTTTATGGGTTTTGAAATTTTGATCCTATCTTGTTATTGTGCTAATCATATAATTGGGTGGCTCCTCAAAGTAGGACATAATACCCTAAAATACATTTGAAAGGAGGAATCACCTATGGGCTGTTATACCACAAATAGCCTGGTAAAAGTAAGGTTAAAGATGGTGGAGATGTATCTTAAGAAAGAAAAATCAAGAGGAGATGTCATTCTGGTCTTGTTTTGGCATCTCTCGTTTTTAAAAAAATAGACCCTGAAACGAGTTCAGGGTGACATTGCTCAGGGTAACAAAAAGGATTTTTGATGATTCAATTCAAACTGTTTTAAATCCGACAATTTATGGTATTATAAAGATAATGGAGAAAGTAATTATCATTTTAGGGCCCACAGCGACCCATAAAACAAAACTCAGTATATACCTTGCAGAGCAATTCCCTGTTGAAATTATCTCTGCAGATTCAATGCAGTTCTATAAGGGAATGGATATAGGAACGGATAAAGTAAATAAGGATATACAAAAAAGGATACCTCATCATTTGATTGATATTGTTACCGTACAGGAAGAATTCAGTATTGCTGCATTCAAAAAGTATACAGTAGAATTGATAAATGCTATCCTGAAAAGGAATAAATTTCCCCTTATTGTTGGTGGCTCAGGTCTGTACATACGGAGCATAACGGAAGGATTTCCAGTTGAAGTTTCTGCTCCACCTTATAAAGAACTGAGAGAAGAACTTAGTAAGAAGAGTTTGGAAGAATTAAGGAAAATGGCAGAATCGATTGATAAAGATGCTGCAGCACGAATTGGTGAAAGTGATAGAAAACGTTTAATAAGGGTGATTGAATTTTTTAGATTAACAGGACAAAAAATCTCTACCGTAAAAAACAGAAAAATGTCTTATGAATTTTTAAAGATAGGTTTAATAAAAGAAAGAACTATTCTGTACAAAGACATTGAAAAGCGTGTAGAAAAAATGTTTGATATGGGTTTTATAGATGAAGTAAGAAGGCTTAAAGAGCAGTATCCTCACTGGTCTAAGACTGCATTGCAAGCAATAGGATATAAGGAAGTTTTGCAGTTCCTTAACGGCGAGATAACAATAGAACAAGCAAAGGAGCAGATAAAAAAACGAACAAGGCATCTTGCTAAAAAACAGGTTACATGGTTTAAAAAAGAAAAGGATGTACATTGGATTGATACAACTAATTTTGAAGATGCAAAAATAAAAGCAAAAAAGCTTCTGGAGGTATTTTTATATGGAAATACACATTAGAAAATCACTTTTGAATCTCGCTTATGAATGTGAAAAAGAGATTGAAGAACAGTTTAAGGGAGTGAATAGCATACGTGAGAAAAATTTTTATAAATTATTAGAGGCATTTAGACAATCTCATATTTCTGACTTTCACTTCAAGGATACGTCAGGCTACGGCCTTTCTGATATAGGAAGAGATAAAGTAGAAGAGGTATATAAAAGAATATTTCATACAGAATCAGCTCTTGTAAGGCCACAGATTGTTTCTGGTACGCATGCCATTGCAATCTCTTTATTCGGTTTACTCCGTCCGAAAAATACACTTCTATATCTTACAGGGGCACCGTACGAAACAGGAGAAGCAATCATTGGAATAAGAAAGACGGAAGGTTCGCTTAGAGATTATGGTATAAATTTTGATGTGACAGATATAACAAAACAAATTGAGAAGGAAAAGATTAAAAAAGCGGATGTTGCAGTGATTCAACGCTCAGGCGGATACGCATATAGAAAAGCACTTACCATAAAAGAAATTTCTCATATTATAGAAGAAGTTAAGAGTATTAATCCTGATATCTGTATAATGGTGGATAATTGTTATGGTGAGTTTGTAGACCAAAAAGAGCCATCGGATGTAGGTGCGGATGTTGTGGTAGGCTCACTTATAAAAAATATGGGTGGTGCCATTGCCCCTACTGGTGGGTACATTGTAGGCAAAGAAAAATACATTAAAAAAATTGAAGGAAGGCTTACTGCCCCGGGTACAGGGAGAGAAATAGGGCCAATGCTTAACCTTACACGCCCTTTTCTGCAAGGAGCATTTTTTGCACCGCTTGTGGTTTCTAATGCCCTAAAGGGTGCGGTTTTTGCATCCTGCTTTTTTGAAAAATTAGGCTATGAAGTGAAACCTCGCTTCAATGACAAGAGAGGCGACATTGTGCAAGCTATAAAGCTTGGTACACCGGAAAAATTAATTACCTTTGCACAGGCTGTGCAAAATGTTTCTCCCATTGATTGGGATGCAACAATTCAGGCATCGCCTCTTGCAGGGTATGGGCAGGACATTTTAATGGCAGCAGGTACGTTCGTGCAAGGCTCCTCTATTGAGCTTTCTGCAGATGCACCGATGAGAGAGCCTTATGTAATTTATCTGCAAGGTGGCATCTACTACGAGCACTCACGGCTCGCTTCACTCTATGCTGCTGAGAAACTATTATCCTTCTCGAAAATCCATAACTTTTAGAGTCCCTTTACCAAAGATTTCTTCAATTTTTGTACGAAACCGTTTGCTGTCATTCACAAAGTATTTAGACGACACTACGATTTTTATTTCTTTCCCGTCCAGCAAAAGGTGGATAATAAAAGGATTGCCCCCTTTATGCAAAATCATTTCCCTTTTTAGTTCTTTCAGACGTTCAATAAATCCGTTTTCTCCTTTAACATATAGATGTAGCGAATTATACCTATCTTTCTTTTTAATATCCTTCTCTGAAAAAAAGTTTACTACTTTTTCTGCAAATAGTGTTACACTGTCTCCTTCTTTCTTTATACTCCCTTCTACAACTATTACGCCATCCTTATCAACGTAAGGCGTAAAATTATTATAATAATTAGGAAATACAAGTGTATCTATCTTTGCTGATGTATCCTCCAACACAAATCTGTACATATATTTACCATTTTTAGTTTTGCTT
>CAJXKN010000058.1 GCA_913055585.1 uncultured Caldisericota bacterium
TTTTATTATTCATTTTACCTCCAGAATATTTTATTAAGATTATAGTGGAAAATTGGTTTTATGCAAAGAATTTACTGCATCATTACTACATTTATATACTACTTAATTGCTTTTTACTCTTTCTTTGCAAAAGAATGAATCCAAAGAAGATAATAATTCCTGCAAGCAGGTATTCATATTTCAAATCTTTGAAGATTAATGTAATAAGGCCTGCAAAAAAAGGCCCTACAATATACCCCAAACTAATTGAAGATTGCAATATGCCTGTTGCTGTTCCCTTTTCTCTATTATTTTTCATAATATCATTTAAACTGCCTGCATACATAAAAGCCCATCCCATTCCGGCAAAAACCTGCAAGGGAATGAGTTGCAAGGGGTTTCTTGCAAATGCAAAAAGCGAAAAACTAACGGATAAGATGAAAATACCAAGGCCTGTACTGCGGAATTTTATCCTATTTGCTATGAATTTGAGCGTAAGAAATTCAAATAAGGGATTTATCATTGTAATGTAACCTGCGGCAAAAGGGGTTGCTCCGAGCTTGTTCAAGAATAAAATCCAAAACGTCCAGGTAATTGTGATACCTGTAAATGTAAAAAATATCGCAAGGTATAAATTTATGTTTTTCATTATTACTTTTATCGGGAAAATAGGAACCTCAATCGATTTTATATGCTCTTCTTTAATATGCATAGTGAGAAACAATGAAATGAAATACAGTATTCCTACTGATACAAAGATCCACCTGAGTTTGATAATGCTGACAATTACTCCGGATACCCACATAAATAGTGCAATACCCAATGCGCCGTATGCTGAATAATCATCCATTGTTCCGTTGTTTTCATTCACATATGCGGCAAGTGCCCCAGGATATATACCAACTGAAATTCCTTGCAACATTCTTAGAATAAAGAAATTAGAGAATGACCTTGAGAAAAAAGAAATTGCATAGAAGAGACCCGCCAAGAAAAAACCAAGAAAAAGAATTTTCTTCCGTCCAATTGTGTCAGACATCCTTCCAAAAATTGCAGCAGAGAAAAACATTGAAAGCGCAAATACAGTTCCAAGGATTCCTATCTCTAATTTTGTAGCACCAAGTATTTCTGCAAACTGTGGGATAAAAAGGTCTGCCATAAGAGGTGCACCTGCTACAATAAATTGTAGGGTGAGCCCTATTTTAAGATTTTTTCTCTTCAATTATAGAAACAAAAATTAAGCTTTTACTTCTGACAGTATTTTACCAATTGTATAGAAGCTCTCACACTGTAGACTGGCACCTCCCACAAGTCCTCCGTCAATCTCATTCATATCTGCAAGAGATTTTATGTTATTAGGCTTTATACTACCTCCATAGAGAATTGTCATATTGCTGCCTGCACCTTTGCCAAACATATCATCAAGTAAGGTCCTTATGAATCTATGTACTTCTGCCACTTCTTCTGGTTTTGCGGTAATGCCCGTACCAATGGCCCATATAGGTTCATAAGCAATGATGATTTTTTCAAGATCCTGTTTTTTAATACCCTGAAGGTCTTCTTTGATTTCTCGTTCAATCACTTCCTTTGTTCTATTACTCTTACGCTCTTCAAGCTTTTCTCCTACGCAGAGCACTACATTCAAAGCATTTTCTATGGCAGAATGCACTTTTTTGTTGAGTAATTGATCTTTTTCATTAAAGATATTTCTTCTTTCGGAATGCCCAATGATAACATATTCCGCCCCTGCTTCTTTGAGCATTACAGGGGAGATTTCACCGGTAAAAGCTCCTTCTTTTTCATAATACATATTCTGCCCCCCGATACCTATGTGCCATTTCAAGGATTTGCTTACTGCATAGATAGCTGTAAAAGGAGGAAATAATAATACAGTTATAGGCAATTTACTGAGCTTTTCCTCTACGCATTGCGCAAGTTCTATACTTTCTTTGACTGTCTTGTGCATTTTCCAATTTCCTGCAAGAATAATCTTTCGCTGAGTAGACATTTTAACCTCCTAAATTTTTCATTGTGAAAGCATCTGGAAATATTTTATCAAGCGTTGTCTCTTTTACAATACCGCTGATGGTAGCTGAATAAATCTTTAGCTGTGGTGCAAACTCTGCTAACACCTGCCTGCATATCCCACAGGGCATAACAGGTTCCTTTGTGTCTGTTACAAGAGCAAGTGCAGTAAATTCTCTCTCTCCTTCACTTACTGCTTTAAACATTGCAACTCTCTCTGCACAAACACTTGCACCGTAGCTTGAGTTCTCTATATTACACCCCGTATATATCTTTCCATTTTTTGTAAGAAGCGCTGCACCCACATTAAAATGTGAATAAGGTGCATAAGCATTCTTTCTTGCCTCAATGGCATACTTTATTAATTCTTCTCTCATCTTTTAGGCTCTCCCTTCAAAATCAATTTTACTTGAAGAATTCTTCTCTTTCTAATTTTACTAACAATAAACTTAAAATCTTTAAAATCAACCTCCTCGCCAGGGTTTGGAAGCCTCCCCAATTTTTCAAGGATAATCCCCCCGATTGTATCGGCTTCTTCATTGGAGAGATTCTCCTCAAAAGTATCATTAAACTCATCAATACTCATTGCACCTGATACCAAATACGCATTTTCTCCAATCTTCTGATATATTTTTCCTCCTTTTTCATATTCATCCTGTATCTCACCCACAATTTCCTCTAACAGGTCCTCCATTGTAACAAGTCCTGAAATTCCGCCATATTCGTCAAACACCATAGACATCTGTATTTTTTTACTTTGCATTTCTCTAAACAATTCGTCTACTCGTTTTGTTTCAGGTACAAAGTATGCCTCTCTTATAATGTCTTTGAGCTGAACTTCGTTTTTTCCACTTCCAAAGATTCTAAAAAGATCTTTTACGTACAAAACACCCTTTATATCATCCATTTTTTTCTCATATACGGGAATCCTCGAATGATTACTTTGAGTAATTATATTCAGGATATATTTCATATCAGAATTTATAGGTAAGGCTACTATATCAACCCTTGGAGTCATAACTTCTCTTACCAGAGTATCACCAAACTCAAAAATACTGAAGATCATTTCTTCTTCATTTTTTTCAATAATACCTTCCTCTTTGCTGAGATGTAGCATAGAGAGAACCTCTTCAGGTGATTTGAACATTTTCTTACTTTCCTGCTTTATCCCAAAAACTGCAAGGAATCCTTTTGCTATCAGAGATAAAATCCATGCGAAAGGAAATAAGAGATACCAAAAGAATAAAAAGAAGTAATAAGAGGAAGTAGCTACCTTCTCTGGATTATAGGAAGAGATGCTTTTCGGAATCATTTCGCCAAATACAACTACAATAATCGTCATTATGATAGTGACAACAGAAATAGTTGTTCCTATGGGAAAGTGTTTCGCATAGGCAAGAGTAGTGCCAAAATAAGTTGCTACTACAGATGCAAGGATATTTACAAAGTTATTTCCTAAAACTATAGGACTTATAAATCTCTCTGGATTTTTTTTCAATTCTAAAATTTTCCTCGCAGTAGTGGATCCCTTTGAAGCCATAGATTCAAGTTTGATTCTCGAAGTGGAAAGCAAAGCAGCTTCTATTCCTGAAAAGAATGCAGAGAACAGTAACAACAAAATAAGTATCAGTATATAATGAATCCAACTTGATAATGCCATTAATGTTTAGCCTCCTTTATAAAATTTTGGAGTGAAATACTTCGAAATATTTCTTCTTCTTTTCTTTCCATAATTAGCCTATCTTTTTCTTTAATATGGTCATATCCTAATAAATGTAGAAAACCATGAATTAAGAGGAAAGCTATATAATCTACAAAATTATTTCCATATTTCCTGGCTTCTTTTGATGCAACAGAAGGGCAGATAATAATATCACCAATAATTTTTTCTTTAGGTAGGTTATCCATAAAAGGAAACGAGATAACATTTGTTGCTTTATCTTTACCTCTAAAATCCCTATTTATATCTCTTATTCTTTTTTTGCCTACAAAAGAGATGCTAATAGTTCCTTCTCTACAGTCCGTAAGCTTGCTGACTTGTTCTATTAACTGCTTTAATTCTTTTTTATTTATACGGTACTTGCGTGTATAATTACTTATTTCTATCTTCATTCTCTTCAGGATACTTTTCCCTTGTATGATATAAGGAAATTAGCGTACGTATAAATGAGTCTTTAATATCCCTCAAATCCTTGAGCGTAAGATTCGTTTCATCCAATTGACCATCCTCAACTCTATTTTTGACAATAGAATTTACTATTTCTTTGAATTTACTATAATCCGAAGTGGGAATACTATGAGTAGAAGCCTCAACTGCATCTGCAAGCATCACTATACCTGTTTCTTTACTGAATGGTAAAGGTCCGGGATAACGAAAATCGTTTTCGTCTGCAGCTTTGCCTTCCTCTTTGGATTTATAATAAAAGTATGAAACAACGGTAGTGCCATGATGTGTAGCAATAAAATCTATTATTTCTTGTGGTAAACGATACTTTTTTGCGAGCCTAACACCATCCTTAACATGGTTTATTATGACTGTCTTACTAAGGTTAGGAGAAAGTTCATTATGTATGTTAGGAATAGCCTGCTGATTTTCTGTAAAAAAATAAGGATGCATCATTTTCCCTATATCATGATAGTATGCCCCTACACGTGCAAGCAGTGCGTTTGCACCAATCTCTTCTGCAGCAGCTGAGGCAAGATTAGCAACAGCCATACTATGCTGATAAGTGCCAGGAGCTTTTAAAAGTAGCTCTCTCAGTAAAGGATTACTTGTATTACCCAGTTCTAAAAGTCTTAATATGGTTATCTCATTGAATGTATGGTCCATAATAAAGATCATTCCTATTGCTATAATCGATACACCAAAGAAGTTTGTAAAGCCATACAGCATATTGAGCCCTATTTGCTTTATGGGAAGTTTAAAGGACAATCCCATGAAGAGAGTAAGAAGGGAAAAAGTAAATCCACCCATAATACCAGAATAGATTAATGTTAGCATTCCTGACGTTTTTTTCATCAGAAACAGTACCACGATGGATGAAACAACGATACCAAATATAAGCGGAGATTTAAGGTCCAGGGACAAAGAAAGTAAGAAGGAAAAAGCTACGGTAATGGTTAAAGCAGTAGAAAAGTCAAAGAAAGTAAAAACGAGCATAGTAAGTAGGGGGATTGGCACAAGATACGGCGAAATCGTTTCCAAAAACATAGAAAGTAAATACACTACTATAACTATAATGACGAATTCAGTAGTCTTTTTTATAGTATTACCACTATGAACAGCTACAGATTTTTTAATGGCAAGGAACGAAAGGAGTAAAAAGATGATAACAAATGCAATGATACTGATTATAACCTTCCAGTCCTCCTTTGTGCGAATGATGCCAAGAGACTTTAGTATTTTTATCTGCTCAGCTGTAATTTTATCACCCTTTTTCACTATCGTTTCCCCTTTAGTAATGGTAATAGTAACAGGAGATACAGTTTTTTTTGCTTGCTCAATTGCCTTTTCTGTAGCATCTTTATCGTATATCATATTGGGCTGAATGGTATGCTGTAAAACGTATATCATAAGCGCTTTTTCGTCTTTTTTGAACTTAGTCTTGTTGATCTCTTCTATCCCTGCATCAATAGATTGAGAAATTTTATCGCTTCGTATGCCTAATATCATAAGTTTGTACATTATACCTTTCAAAGTTTTCTGAAGCTCTTCTATATTTCCTACGGACTCAGATAACACAGAATCTGCAAGTTTAGCATTTCCTGATAGAAGTGCAGCAATTTCTTTTCTCTTTTCTATTACACTTTTATTGTTAGATAAGATTGACTTTATAGAATTAAAAAAATTATCTATATTTTTAAGAGCTTCACTCTCTTTACTTTTATCAAGTAGATATATAGGAGAAACGGATTCTGCCATCTTTTCCCTTAACATTTCAGTTTTAGCAACGTCTACATACGAAACAGTCCTGTTTGCCACAATATCTTGAGAGGCTATGTCACCTTCTTTAATTTTAAGATTCATTGGGAAATAAGAATAAAACATTGAAACAATAATCGCAGCAGCAAGTGAAACAACGAGAATAATAGGAACAAGGTTGTTTTTAAAGTACGTATAAAAACTGTGGAAAAAATTCTTCTCGGCAAAAATATTGGGAGAAAAACGCTTACCTTTAGACATACTATTTCAACCTCTCGTATGCATCAATAATTTTTTGAACGAGTTTATGCCGTATTACATCATCACGTGTAAGATAAGTAAAAGCAATTCCTTCTATATTCTTTAATATTCTTTCCGCTGCATGCAAGCCTGATTCTCCCTGAAAAGATTGAAGGTCACTTTGTGTTGTATCGCCTGTTATTACCATCTTAGAACCAGCTCCAAGTCGTGTGAGGAACATTTTCATCTGCAAAGAAGTCGTATTCTGTGCTTCATCCAGTATAATAAAAGCATTATTTAATGTCCTTCCTCGCATATAAGCAAGAGGAGCAATCTCTATTGTTTTGTTTGCAATAAGCCTTAACACTCTTTCCTGACCTAATATATCATACAGAGCATCGTATATAGGCCTGAAGTAAGGATTTACTTTTTGCTGAATATCTCCGGGTAAAAATCCCAACTTTTCTCCTGCTTCAATTACAGGACGCGTTAAAATAATACGCATTACCTGCCCTTCCAAAAGGTATTTTGTTGCAATAGCTACGGAAAGATATGTTTTTCCCGTACCTGCAGGGCCAATAACAAATGTAATCCCGCTCTTGTAAACAGCTTCTACATAATGCCTCTGGCCAAACGTCTTTGGAGCAATATTTCTTCCTTTAATATCTTTAACAATAACAGTTTCAGAGATATTCCCAAGAAATCCTTTTCCTTTTTGATGGTGTATCGTATATATAATTTCTTCTACAGAGAAGTTATAGTGTTTTCTTACCAATTTTTCTACCTGATGAATGACATTTTTAGCAATTCTAACGTTTTCTACTTCTCCGATGATATGCATCTTTCCATCCCTCAAAATGATATTAACGTTGAGCTCTTTCTCTATCGTTTTAACATTCTTGTCCAGTACACCCATAATCATAGGCATGTCCTCTTTGTGTTTTATATCAATTATATCTTTAACTTCTTCTTTCATTACTATTATAGTACTACATTATTTAACTTTTTCAAATTTTTGCGGCAAGTTACTCTTTGCTTTTGATAAGTTTTTTAAGTTCTTCTCGAAAAGCATCGTAGAGATATTTCTCTTCCACCGTTTTAACAATCTTTCCTTTCTCAAATATTACTCCACTCTTCTTGCCACCGGCTAATCCAATATCCGCATCCTTTGCTTCACCAGGACCATTCACTACACAGCCCATAATAGCAACTTTTATAGGAATATTCACCCCTCCAAATTCTTTCTCTACTTTTTTTACAATGCTGAACAAATCTATCTCACAGCGTCCACAGGTAGGGCAGGATATGATTTCTAATCCTTTTTTTCTCAAATGCAGACTCTTTAACAGGGAAAATCCTGCTTTAACCTCATTTATCGGATTACCCGTAATAGAGTATCTTATTGTATTGCCAATCCCTTCCATAAGCAGATAGCCAATCCCTGCACTGCTTTTTATCAAAGATG
>CAJXKN010000059.1 GCA_913055585.1 uncultured Caldisericota bacterium
CAAAATGCTCGTGAGAGACAAGAACAATATCTACGTCAGGAAAGTCCACTTTATACCCTACCGATCTGTCAAATGGGTCAGTAAGAATTTTTAATCCATTCGTCTCTATTAAGAAACTTGCATGCCCAAACCATCGAATTCTCATTGCTTTGCCTCCTTTTTTAGCATTTTTATAAATTCTATTAAAGCCTCAACGTATTTTTTATTCTTCAATTTATCAAAACCATCCATTTGATTATTTTTCTCCGAAGGCTTTACCCATTCTTTCGTTGTTTTTGGAATAGATTCATCTGATGTTTCTTTTGAAATCATCATCCTTTGGAAAAATGCAATAAATGGATTATTACTCTCAAATAATTTTCTCAGTTCGTCTCTCATTGCCTTTTCATCTTTCTGAAGGGATATAGATTCTTTTTCATCCAAATAGATGGATAGAGGATTTCCCTCAAAAAGTTTTCTTATGTATTCTTCCTTCTTCTGCGAATCCTCTGAAATTTCGCTTGCAAAGTGTAATGCTCGTGCATAGTAAGGATAGAGATTTAGTACCTTTCTTATCTCAACTTCTGCTTCTTCCTTTTTCCCTGCTTTGAGTAGAGATACTGCAGAAGATAGTTTAGATGCAGAGAGTTTAAATACAGAATTTTCGCTGTAAATCTCTTGTACTGTTAAATTGCTTGTATCTAAACTTTTTATTGCT
Source organism: uncultured Caldisericota bacterium (assembly GCA_913055585.1). Taxonomy (GTDB): domain Bacteria; phylum Caldisericota; class Caldisericia; order Caldisericales; family Caldisericaceae; genus CAJXKN01. The sequence continues at coordinate 698 of CAJXKN010000059.1, forward strand.
CCATATACGGCATCATTTGACTTCATCTTTTCCATAAGAATTTTCTTTTCCTTAGATGCTAAAAACAAGTAAGCTTTTTCGATCTCATCCAGAAAATCCTTTCCCTCTATTTTTTGGATAATGCTATTTAACAAGTATACATAAGCATCTTCAGGGTCTATAGAAAAGTTGTAATTTACCTGAGTTTTAGCATTTTTTATGTCTCCTTTTCCTATATAGCCTAAAAGACGAAAATCCTCTATTAGTATGCTTGTCTTATTTGTATCCATTGAGAATTGCATAGCATGATCTAATATCTCTTCATATTTCTCTGCAAGAGATAGGTATGCAAAATACAAAATATTCGGCAGAACAGATAGAGGTTTATTCTTTATAATCCTTTCATAAGTGCTTATCCTTTCAGATAATATACGTTCTTCCATAATTTGTTTCTCTTATTGCATTAAAATTTTCCTTATAGTATTTTATTGCTTCAGGCAATCCTTCCAGTATGTCTGTTGCCGTAATGCCTTCCATTCCCTTTTCCTTTGCTTTTAAGTCTCCTGAAAGACCGTGAATGAATACACCAATTCTTGCAGCACCTTCAATAGAGTTACCTATTCCATACATTGCAGCAATTGTACCTGTTAGTACATCACCTGACCCTGCAGTAGCCATCCCGGGATTACCAGATGTATTAATAAATACTTCCCCACTTTTTGTGCCTATCAAAGTAAAAGCACCCTTCAAAACGATTGTAGCATTTAGTTTTTTTACTGCATTCATAAGGTATTCAATTCTATTTACTTTTATGTCTTTTATTTCTTTTCCAATGAGACGTGCAAGTTCTCCAATGTGTGAAGTAATAATTGTTTCTGCCTTTCTTTCTTTCAGTATTTCTCTGTTTTTAGCAATTGCCGTTATTGCATCTCCATCTATGAGAAGCGGTTTATCCACTCTTTTTATAAATTCTTCCGTAAATTGTTGTGTCTCTTCGTTCAAAGCGATGCTCGATCCAATACTTACAATGTCCATCTTTTGAGCAAATCGAAGGAGTTCGTCAAGATTCTTTAAGGATATGGTTTTCTCTTTTGTCTCTCTAAGAGGAACAACGACTACTTCGCTTGCCTTCACTGCAATGAGCGGTGCTATGCTTTCAGGCGTTGCAAGGTAGGATAACCCTCCGCCTGCCTTGAGAAATGCAGATGAGCAGAACATTGGTGAACCAAGATAATTCTTTTCAAAAGAGACAAAAAGAGCCTTGCCGTAATCATCCTTATACGTGTCTTTTTTCCTCTCCTCAATTCTTATCGGTACATTCAACTGCACTTTAGTTTCCTTGCTTTCATATAGAGCTTGTGGATATGATATATGTGATACGTACAATTTCCCTACGTATTCTGCACCCGGATACAAAAATTCTCCCCTTTTTGGTAAGCCAAAGGTCACCGTATAGTCAGCTTTTACTGCAACACCCATTATTTCGCCGGTATCACCGTTAACTCCGGACGGTATATCTACACTTATAACTTTTTTGCCACTTATATTGATACCATGAATGATCTCTTTGTATATGCCTGTAATTTCTCGTGATATGCCTATACCAAAGATGGCATCAACAATTGCATCAGATTTATAAATATTCATCTCGGTGATTCTATCAAAAAATTTTACATTGTACCTTTCAATGGAAAAACCATTTAAGCGTTCGTAATTTTTCTTTGCAATACCCTTAAGCTTACCTTCGTCTCCTATTAGCAACAAACAAACCTTTGCTCCTGTAGATGCAAGCTTCCGTGCTACAACGAATCCGTCTCCACCATTGTTGCCTGTGCCAGCAAATACAGTAAAAGTTTTTCCTTTTACCCCTATCTCTTTTTCAATTACATAAAATACTGCGTTACCTGCATTTTCCATTAATATTTCAGGCGGAATGTTAAATTCTTCCTCTGCTCTTCTGTCAAGTTCCCTTATTTCCTTTACTGATGCAATCTTCATTTTTAACTCCTTACGATAGCTACTGCTACAGCATATTTCTTCTCATGAGAGATAGAAATAAGAATATTTTCCATCTTTTCTACAAATGGTTCTCCATTTTCTCTGTTTAAAATTTCTATTTCTTTCATCGGCAAAGCTTCCCTACTTGCTTTTATTACTGCTTCTTTCGCTGCAAACCGTCCTGCGAAATGCTCTGCACTATTTTTGTTTTTTATTGCATAGTCAATTTCTCTCTCTGTAAATATCCGCTTCAAAAAACGGTTTCCATACCGCTTTATCATTTTCTCAATCCTCTCTATATCTACAATGTCTATACCTATCCCCTGAATTTCCATATTACATTATACTACTTGAAAAATTTTTGTAAAATAGTAATTTAGGATAGAATGAAACAGTAAATGAAAGGAGATGAATATGGATAAAGTTAATTCTAAAAAATTTTTGGAGTTCATTAGTTATAAGGACGACAATATTAAATGTACAATTACATATTTAAACAGAGTTAAAAATAAGTATGCTTTCTAAACTAAAGAGTGTTTCATTAAAAGGCCTTGAAGAAATAGATGTTATTGTAGAGGTAGATATATCGCCAGGTCTTCCCTCCTTTACCATTGTCGGTCTACCTGATGAAGCTGTAAAAGAATCAAGAGAAAGGGTGCGCTCTGCCATAAAGAATGCAGGTTTTGAATTTCCTATGCGCCGCATTACAGTAAATCTTGCACCAGCAGAAGTAAAAAAGGAAGGCGCAATATACGATTTGCCTATTGCAATTGGTATTCTCGTTGCAACAAAAGCAGTGCACTCTGCTGATAGTGCAGATAAGTTTCACTTTGCAGGTGAGCTTTCATTGAACGGCGATGTACGCAGAATTTCAGGCGCATTGCCTATGGCAATTGGCCTTGGCAAGAAAGAGCATAGCTACTTCATTATTCCTCAGGATAATCAAAAAGAGGTATCAATTGTTGATAATGTAGATGCCTATCCTGTAAAACATTTAAAAGAAGTAGTAGAATTTCTCAATGGAGATAGGGAAATTATTCCAGAGCATAGTAATATTGAAGAAGAGCTTAGTAAAAAGAGTAAGTATAACGTGGACTTTGCAGATATAAAAGGGCAATATCAGGCAAAGAGAGCAATGGAGATTGCAGCAGCTGGAGGGCACAATATTATTATGATGGGTTCTCCCGGATGTGGAAAAACAATGCTTGCAAGGAGGCTTCCCACAATACTTCCACCATTAACGTCTGAAGAGGCAATGGAAGTTACTCAAATATACAGCGTTGCAAGCCTTTTGCACAATGGAATTATTACCGAAAGGACTTTCAGGGCGCCTCACCATACCGCTTCTGCAGCTGCTATTATAGGTGGAGGCAATATTCCTAAACCAGGTGAAATAAGCCTTGCACATCATGGTGTACTGTTTTTGGATGAGCTCCCTGAATTTAAGAGAAATGTACTTGAAGTGTTGAGGCAGCCAATGGAAAATGGATTTGTTACGATTTCCAGAGTGAGAACAACTATCACCTATCCATCACGATTTATGCTTGTTGCAGCAATGAATCCCTGCCCTTGTGGCTGGTATGGTGACCCTGTCCATCGTTGTACGTGCAGCGTATATGACATTAAAAGGTACAGGAGCAAAGTATCTGGACCTTTATGGGATAGGTTTGATATACAGCTTGAAGTACCTCGTCTTTTACCTGAAGAATTAACAAGAGAACCGAATGGTGAGCCATCGGAAAAAATAAGAGAAAGAGTTATAAAAGCACGAAAATTACAACAAAAGCGTTATAAAGGTAGAGGTATCTTTTCTAATGCACAGCTTACGCCGGGTCTTATGAAAGAGTTTATACATTTAGACAAGGAAGAAAAAAGTTTTCTTTATACTGCCTCTGAGAAACTCGGCATCACAGGAAGAGGGTATGATAGAGTTATAAGGGTAGCAAGGACTATTGCAGACCTTGATAATAAAAAAAGGATTGAATTACCCCACCTTGCTGAGGCATTGCAGTACAGGATTGATCTAAACATTTAATGATTGGGTTAAGGAGGTGTTTATGAATGTAGAAAAAATTCTTTTAGAAGAAGAGGGGAGGAAACTCTTTTTGCTTGGAAATGAAGCAGCCGTAAGGGGTGCGTTGGAAAGTGGTGTATCATTTGCTTCTACATATCCAGGTACTCCCTCTTCAGAGATTGGTAATGTATTTTCAAAGTTAGCAAAAAAAGCTGGCGTTTATTTTGAATTCTCCACAAATGAAAAGGTTGCCCTGGAAGGTTCTGCAGCTGCAGCAGCTGCAGGGTTGCGTTCCTTTGTTTTTATGAAACATGTTGGACTAAACGTTGCAGCAGATTCTTTTATGAGCACGGCATATATCGGAGTAAATGGGGGAATGATTATTCTTACAGCAGATGATCCTTCTATGTATTCTTCACAGAACGAGCAGGATAATAGGATTTATGCACGGCTTGCTGGAGTGCCTCTGCTTGAACCATCCAATCCCCAGGAAGTAAAAGACCTTATGAAATTTGGATTTGAGCTTTCTGAACAGGTAAAACTCCCCGTTTTAATGCGTACTACAACACGCGTCTCCCATATGCGAGGCATCGTAAAGCTTGGAAAGATTCAGTTTCCAGTATCTAAAGGATTCTTCAAAAAGGAACCTAATAAATATGTGCCTGTCCCTGCAAATGCGAGAAGAATGCACAAAGAAATGAGGGAAAAACTTGAAAAAGTAGAAGAAATAGCAAATGCTACTGAGATAAATAAGTCATATGATTTTGGTGATGAATTGGGTATTATTACAAGCGGAGGTGCATTCAATTATGTAATGGATGTTGTGCGGGAGAACAATATTCCTGCAAAGGTGTTGAAACTTACGCTTACGTATCCTTTCCCTGAAGTTTTGGTAAAAGATTTCATTTCAAAAGTAAGTAAAGTGCTTATTATAGAAGAGGTGGAGCCTGTAATGGAGCAGGAAGTCCTATCAATTGCAGGGAAATATAAAATTCCAGTTGACATACATGGGAAGCTGGACAGTAGTTTACCGCGCATTTATGAATATACTCCAGACATTGTAAGAGAAGGGATAGAAAAAGTTGTTTCACACAAAACAGAGAAAAGAAGATATTTTAAGACAAATGTAACTTTGCCTGTGAGGCCTCCGATTCTCTGTCCGGGTTGCCCTCACCGTGCAACGTATTTTGCTGTAAAGAAAGCAGTTGAAAAATTAAACCTAAAAAACGTCATCTTCCCAACGGATATTGGTTGTTATACGTTAGGCATCCAGCCACCGTATGAGATGGCAGATTATCTTCTTTCTATGGGATCAAGCATCGGTACTGGAGCAGGTTTTTCCCATGCAACAAACCAGAAGGTTGTGAGCTTTATCGGTGATTCTACATTTTTTCACGCAGGCCTTCCAGGACTTGTTAATGCTGTGCATAATAAAGCAAATCTTTTAGTTGTTATAATGGATAACAGGACAACTGCTATGACTGGCAGGCAACCATCTCCTTCTGAACCTATTAATGGGATGGGAGAGGAAGTACCTGAAATTTCCATTGAAAACGTAGTGAAAGGTATTGGCGTAAAATTCGTAGAAACAGTTGATCCATATAATCTTAAAAAGGCAGAAGATACCTTTGAGAGAGCACTCAAAGAAGAAGGTGTCTCTGTTGTTATTTCAAAGCATCCCTGCGCATTGATAACGGATAGTGAGAAGAGGAAAAGAAACTTCTGGGTGACATTCACGATAAATCAGGAGAAATGTACAAAATGTATGATATGCATAAATGAATGGACCTGTCCCGCATTTTATGTGGAAAAGGATGGAACAGTAAAAATTGATCCGTTAATTTGCGATGGATGTGGGGTATGCACACAGGTGTGTCCAGAAAATGCAATCGAGGTGAGAAAATGAAAGCATACAAAATTCATCTTGCCGGTGTTGGAGGACAAGGAACAATAAAGACTTCTACAATTATCGGCGAAGCTGCTATGAAAAAAGGGCTCAATGTAGTAATGAGCGAGCTGCACGGGATGGCACAGCGTGGTGGAGTTGTGACAACTGACATAAAGATTGGTGATGCATACAGTCCTCTCATAGAAAAGGGCGACGCAGATTTAATCATAGGTTTCGAGCCAGCAGAAGTGCTCCGTTCAATAGAAAAAGCAAGTGACAAAACATTTGTCATAATGAACTCTGCACGCATTGTGCCTTTCACAGTTTCTCTGGGAATCTCCAGTTACCCTGATGCTTCTATTATCATTAATGAAGCAAAAAGCAAGTTTAAGCACCTCTATATACTCAATGCAGAAAAGCTTGCAATGGAAGCAGGAAATGTAGTATCGTTAAATATGGTACTTCTTGGCGGTGCAGCTGCTATTCCTGGTTTTCCTTTGAAAAAAGAAGAGCTTATCCAATCTATGAAGGAAAATTTACCTCCAAAAACGATGGAGATAAACTTAAAAGCGTTTAACCTTGGCTATGAAAAAATATGTAAAGAGCATTAAATAGGGGGGAGAAGTCCCCCCTCAGGTATTTATTCACATTAACAATAATTTATGTGTATTATGAATTGGCTCACTCAATTTTTATATAGAACTTTATCTGAATAATTTTCCAAACTTTCTCTCAAATTGCACAGCAATTTTATCTTTCATAGGAAACTGAAGGATATTGCCCTTATAATTAGAACCTCTTGTTACCGTATGAATGGAGCAAGAAGGAAGCAAAGAATAAATGAACGATTATCTTACCGAAAATCTTTTAATAAAATAGCCATTTAAAGAGGCATTTATGAAAACAATAAAAAAGTTTGAAAATCCTATAAAAATGATGGAACTTTTTTACGAGTTAGATGTCTTATATATAGAGGGATATAGGA
>CAJXKN010000060.1 GCA_913055585.1 uncultured Caldisericota bacterium
AGCATTGGAGCTTTTGGCTGGATATGAAAATTTTATTTAAAACTGTATGGGTTGTTGCAAGAGGTGAGGGGCTGTATCCGTCAGAAGAGGTTAGGCAAATTGACGAAAATTTATATAAGGAGAAGAAGGAAAGAAATGATAATTAACGGCAAAAAGATTGTATTAAGACCAGTCGAAAAAGAAGACTATTTTTTAATCTTCAAGTGGTTTAATGATAAAGAAGTTATTGATAATATTATTGGTTTTAGGGTTAATTTCCCTAAAGAGGAATCTTTGGATTGGTGTGAGAAAGCAGGTAAATCGAATGGAAAAGACGTAAAGTGGATCATTGAAATATCAGGTAAAAATCCAACACCGATAGGGTTTGTAGCATTATACAATATAGATCCCATTAATAAAAATGCAGAGTCTGGAATTGTGATTGGCGAAAAGAGTTTTTGGGGTAAGGGTATAGGAAAAGAAGCGTTAACCCTTTCGTGCGATGTAGGCTTTAAGTATTTAAATTTGGAATTAATCTATGCTTTTATCCTATCTTCTAATAAAGCCTCTTTAGCTCTATATAAGAAAATCGGTTTTAAGGAGGAGGGGATTTTAAGGAAGCGTGTGTATAGAAATGGTATCTGGCATAATGTAATTTCCCTGTCATTATCATTAGAAGAATGGGTGATTTAAATGTCTTTGATTTCTTTGTTGGACGAGCACGAATGGAGTAACTTATTAACTCTATTTCCCAAAACTTCTCTAGACGTATATTTCACGCCGGAATATGCTACTTTATATGAATCTGGTACTAATGAAGGTAAAGTAAGATGCATTAAGTTTGAAAACAGTGAAGGGTTTGCCTTATATCCATACATAGAGAGGGAGATACCTCTTGAAATCACTAATGGGAAGAAATTGAAAGATATTGTAACTCCCTATGGATATGGTGGTCCAGTTTTAACTAACCGTTCTCAGGAGTTTTTAAGGAGTTTTAACAATGCTGTAGATGATTTCTTTATGGATATGGGTTATATTTCTGAGTTTATAAGGTTCCACCCTATCTTAGAAAATCACAAGTTAAGAGACTGTACTACCTCATTGGTTCACAGAACATTTGGTGTTGACTTTTCGAAGGAAGAAGCTGATAATTTAGAATTTTGGCATAATTCTATGAAAAGAGGTGTTAAAAAAGCAGAAAAGTCTGGTTTGGAGATCACTGTGGAGCCGTTAGGTGCAAAAAATTTGGATACATTCGTTAAAATATACAATGCTACTATGAAAAGGCGAAATGCGCGTCCTTATTACTTTTTTAGCGAAAGCTATTGGAGTTTAATGTTGAGCTTAGGCCAAAAGGGCGAAAGTATTTTAGCAAATGTATTGTACAACGGCAAAGTAATTTCTTCTGCTATATTCTTAATATGGGATAGAATATATATTCATTATCATTTAGGTGGGTCTAATGAGGACTATCTTAACTTGAGACCGAACAATTACCTGTTTTGGAATATTGAAAAATGGGTTGCTAAAAATAAGTTTCGAATCTTGTTTTTTGGTGGTGGAGTAAAAGAAAGCGACGGGTTGGAAAGGTTTAAGTCCGGTATTTCAAATGTATCCTTTGATTTCTATGTAGGCAAAAAAGTTTTCAACGAAAAAATATTTCACTTGCTAAATGAACGGGCAAAGAGGCTTAGTGAGCAAAATTATGATGCCGATTTTTTTCCGCCATACAGGTCTGTTTTTAGGTAAAGTAGGTATAAGGGGGTGGTTGAAATGAAAGTACCGTTATCAAGGCCGTGGGTTACTGAAGAGGATATTAAGGCAGTAGAAGAAGTTTTGAGGACACCAAATTTAAGTTTGGGGCCGAAGCTTCCTGAGTTTGAGAGGATGCTTGCTGAAGTTTCGCAAAGGAAATATGCAGTTGCTGTAAATAGCGGTACTTCTGCACTGCATCTTATTGTTCGCTCTTTGGGGATTAAAGATGGGGATGAAGTAATTACAACGCCTTTTAGCTTCATTGCTTCCTCTAATTGCATTCTTTTTGAAAGGGCAAAACCCGTGTTTGTAGATATAAGAAAAGATACATACAATATAAACCCTGATTTAATAGAGGGTGCAATAACAGAAAAGACAAAGGCCATTATTGCTGTTGATGTATTCGGCCAGCCAGCGGATTGGGATAAATTAACTGCAATTGCTAAAAAACACCGTTTGTATTTGATTGAAGATTCAGCAGAAGCAATTGGCTCTGAATATAAAGGTAAAAGTACAGGAAGTTTTGGTGATGCAGCAATATTTGCATTCTATCCTAATAAACAAATAACAGCCGGTGAGGGCGGCGTGATTGTTACTGATAATGAAAACATTGCAAAGCTTTCAAAAAGTATGAGAAACCAGGGAAGAGGCGAAGGTGATACATGGCTTCAGCATACAAGGCTTGGATATAACTATCGTATCTCTGATATTAACTGTGCATTGGGTATTTCTCAGTTAAAGAGATTGGACGAGATTGTAAAAAGAAGAAATAAAGTTGCTGAAATGTACAATGAAAAACTTAAAGATGTTGATGAAGTCATTACTCCGTTTGTTGCGCCTTATGTTACACGAATGAGCTGGTTTGTTTATGTAATAAGGCTTGCCGATAAATTTACAAAAGAGGATAGGGATAATATTATTAAGGAGATGGGAAAGAGAGGTATCCAAACGAGAAATTATTTTGCTCCTATTCATCTGCAGCCATTTTATGTTGAGCAGTTTGGATTTAAGAGAGGCGATTTCCCTGTGACTGATTTTGTATCTGATAGGACAATCTCTATCCCATTCTATACAATGATGAGAGAAGAAGAGATAGACTATGTTGTAAAGAATTTAAAGGAAGTTATAAGAGCTGCAAAGAAAGGATGAAAGAATTTTTAGAAAAAGTTAGAAGAAACAAACAATTATTGTTCATTACGCTTAAAAAGCTTGTAATAGATGTAGTACTGTTCAACTTTGCTACCTTTTTCTCTGTATGGGCAAGGTTTGACTATCAGCTTAAAGCTGAATATCTACATATAGATGACCCTGCTGGTATTATAGAAAACCTTATATTTATCTCTTTAGAGATAATTTTAAGGATTCCTTTACAGATTTGGGATTATACGAGTATAAAAGAGATTTCAGATATTTTTGTGCTTGTTACCCTGACTAAGGTTATTGCATTTCCGTTTTTTTACTTTTTTCGTCCAGAGATCCATTGGTCTAAAGGAGCATATCTCATCTCCTATATACTTGCCTTTATTTTCCTTTTTGGTGTGAGGATGTTTATAAGAATGGTTAGAGAAAAAAGTGGTAATACTGCAGTAAGAAAGGATAAGAGAAGAAAGAATGTCCTTATCATTGGCGCAGGGGATGCAGGAGAAAAAGTAATAAGAGAGATTATGGCACGTCCTGATTTAAATTATAACATTGTCGGGATTTTAGATGATGATATACGAAAAAAAGGAGGGAAGATTCACGGCTACAAAGTATTTGGTGAAATAGACCGTTTGCCATATATCGTTGAGGGAATGGATGTTGATATTGTTCTTGTTGCTATCCCTTCGGCTCCAAAGGAACTGTTAAGAAAAGTTGTTTCTCTTGCTTCTGCTACCGCTGCTGAAGTGAAAACTCTACCAGGTATCTGGGAGATTATTGGTGGAAGAGTGAATGTAAGCAGCATAAGAAACGTTCAGCTTGAAGATCTTCTATCCCGTCCTTCCATTAAGACGGATACTGCTTCCGTTCAAAAATATATAAAAGATGCTACTGTGCTTGTAACAGGCGCAGGCGGTTCAATAGGGTCGGAGATTGTGCGGCAGGTTGCAATGTTTAGTCCAAAGCGGCTGATACTTCTGGATAAAGCAGAAAATGGGATGTTTCGGGTAGGAAGAGAGCTTGAGGATGTTAAACATTTTGATAGGGCAATAGCAGTTATATGCGATATTAGAAATAGGGAGAAGATATTTAAGATATTTGATAAGTTTAAGCCTGATGTTATTTTTCACACTGCTGCGCATAAGCACGTACCTCTGATGGAAGATAATCCTGATGAATCTGTAACGAACAATGTCTTTGGTACAAGGAATCTACTGGATGCTGCTCTCAAAAGCGGCGTAAAGCGTTTTGTCAATATTTCTACTGATAAGGCTGTAAATCCAACGAGCGTTATGGGTGCATCAAAAAGAGTGATTGAAATGATGCTCCAGTATTATGCAAAGAAAAAGAGCGATACAATATTCACCAGCGTGCGGTTTGGCAATGTGCTTGGCAGTGCGGGGAGCGTAATAGAAGTGTTTAAGAAACAGTTAAATGAGACCAGGGTTCTCACCATAACCGACCCAAGGATGGAGCGGTATTTTATGCTGATACCAGAGGCTGTGCAGCTCGTGCTGCAAGCAGGCGCGTTAGGTAAGGGTGGCGAAATTTTTGTTTTAAAAATGGGAGAACGGGTCAATATAATGGAGCTTGCGAAAACATTTGCAAAACTCTCAGGGTTTGAAGTAGGTAAAGATGTAAAAATCAAATTTATAGGTAATAGAGGAGGAGAAAAGATTGCTGAGGAATTGTGGAATGAAAGGGAAGTTATAGAAGATACGGATAATCCTTATATCTGGAGGATAAAAACAAACGGAAGCAATTTGAGTGAAAAAGAGTTTTTTGGCCTACTTAATAAATTGAATGTTGCTGCAGAGAATCTGGATTTTGCAGAAGTGAGAAAGACTTTTATGGAAATTATCCCCGAGGCAAATTTAGAGAAAAAGGGAAGTGCTGTATAGCTTTTAGGGAGTAAAAAGCTGATGAATACTGGCTTTGTCTATATTAAAGGGGACGCTCAGAGACCCCTCAAATTTGACGATCTTTAAGCAGAAGGTATATTTATATGCGGAACGTATTTTTAGACTCTCTAAGAGCCTATAAATGCTATAAAATAATTTAGTGTTTATCACTGTTTCTTAGGGGTGGCACGAAGGAATGCGGGTTTCTTGAATTATGACTCTACAATGTATATTAAAAAGATTCCCTATTTAAGCGAGGTTTATTTTTAGACTGATCCCTGAAAAATGTATAAGTCCAAAAATGGTCAAAAAATGGCGTAAGTTCGTATAAGTACAGTGTTTATAACTTATTTTAGGGGTGTAACACTATAGATGGAACGAAATTAAGAGTGACAGTCCCAGGGTAGTGTTTTGCCACGGGCACTACGTGCCACTTGCCAAAGGCAAGGAAAGGAGTGCGCAATGACAGCCCAATACGAGCGGAATGAGAGGATGAAGGAAAAGAACGAGATGCTGAAACAAGTTCAGCATGACACATCCTACAAGTTCGGAATGACATTCTGTTTTGTCACCCTGAACTTGTTTCAGGGTCTATCTTTTTCGAAAGCAAAAATGAGATGCTGAAACAAGTTCAGCATGACAGAATAGGAGAAAAAAGAGATTCTGAAAAGAGTGCGGAATGACAATGTGGGGATTCCGAAACAAGACCTGGCAGAAAACAGCAAGGGAAGGATTGCGCAATGGCTACAAAAAAGAATGTTAATTGTTGAGATAAAGCCCATTAATTTGACGAGACCTAATTTAGCTTCCAGTATTTCAAAATTCCTTGGATTGTGATATAATGAAAACCTAAAAGGAATATTGTTGAGTAATGGATTTATTATTTTTATGGCATTCTCAATTGTATATGCCAAAGTTACCTTTAATATGCCTTAAGGAATGTAAAAATGAGAATAGATATATTGAATAAACTTGCAAGGCAAGGTGGATCATTTACATTTAAAGATGCGCAAAAGCTTTTAGGAAGTAATACAAACATCGTTAAGAAGCTCCTTTCACGCTTTGAGAATAAAGGCTTAATTCAGCGTATTGAGAGAGGAAAATACATTATTTTACCGCTTGGAGCAGAGAAAGGACAGTATACTTTGCATGAGTTTATCATTGCCTCACTGCTTGTTAATCCATACTCCATTTCATATTGGTCAGCACTGCATTTTTATGGCCTTACAGAGCAAATTCCCAATGTAGTGTTTGTACAGACAACTGCATATAAGAAAATGCAGGAAAAAGAAGTCTTCGGCATAAAGTACAAATTCATCAGGGTGAAGAAAGAAAAGTTCTTCGCAGTGAAAGATATTTGGATTGAAAATAGCAAAGTGCACATTGTAGAAAAGGAAAAAGCAATAGTAGATTGTTTGGATAAACCGCAATACTGCGGAGGTATCATAGAGGTTGCAAAGGCATTAAAACATGGAACGTATAAAAAGAGAAAGCTTGCACGTTTTGCAAAACAAATAGGAAATTCTGGAGTAATCCGTCGTCTCGGTTTTCTCTCAGAATATGTAGAAAGGCCTATAAGGTTACCTGTAATAAATGTGAGAAATTATCTATATCTTGATCCGACAATGCCTCACAGGGGAGATAAGAATGCTCACTGGAGACTTATCGTGAATCTTGATGAAAGGGATTTAGGACATCTGGAATGATTCCAATAGTAGAAATAAAAGAGAAGGCAGTACAGTTTGGGGTACCTATTTCCACCATTGAAAGAGACTATGCCCAGGACTATTTACTTGTAGTACTTTCAAAAATCAATATGGCTCTGAAAGGAGGTACGGCGATACGCAAGCTATATGTGGAAGGTTACCGTTTCTCCGACGATCTGGATTTTACAATGTGTGAGAATATTGAAATCCCTGTATTGAAGAGGAAGATAAGGAAAGCAATTACTGAAGCGAGTGAGGAAAGTGGAATCAATTTCTCAAAGAAAATAAAATTTGAGGAATCTAAGAGTGGGATCAGGGCAACAGTATTTTTCTCAATTATTCAACGAAGCAGTAGTGTGCCCATTAGTATTAAACTGGATATCACTTTTGCTTCACGAGAAAAGATTCTTTTGAATGCTGTGGAACGAAAGCTTATACACCCTTATTCTGATACGCTCTCTGTATCCGTTAAATCGTATATGTTAATAGAAATTCTCTTGGAAAAGCTCAGGGCTCTCTTTGAACGCACACGTCCAAGGGATTTGTATGACATTTATTATTTCAGGGACTATCTCTACGAAAAAACTTCACAGAGTTATTCTATGAGAAATGTCGTCTTAAAGGTGTAGTTCCTGAGATACAATCTGTAACGAAGCGCAAGGCGAACTTTAGAAATGCCTGGGAAGATTCTCTACATAATCAGCTCAAGAACATTCCCAAATTCGAAGTGGTTTATGCTAAAGTGATAGATGTGATAGAAAAAGTTCTTACATAGGTTGATTAAAGCTTACAGCGGTACCACTCATTTTGCTACAGTGAGAAGTGAACGGTTCTGTTTCTTGTGTCACTGCGGATGGAACAAAGTGAAGCGCGGCAGTTTCAAAGTAATTGACTTTCTTTTTTGTCACCCTGATACAAATAAGTAATATCACCCTGCTATTTTTCCTGGCATGCATTTTTTGTCACCCTGCTCTTTTCCTTGGCATGCATTACGCCACGCTCTTTTCCTGGCCGTTAGGCCAGTTCTCGTTTCAGGGTCTATCTTTTAGAGGGAACACATTTCCCTCTAACTCCTATTA
>CAJXKN010000061.1 GCA_913055585.1 uncultured Caldisericota bacterium
TACTGCATTCTCCACTGCTTCTGCACCGCCATTAAAAAATGCAACCTGTTTTTCAAAGTTACCTGGTGCACGTTCGGAGATCATCTTTGCAAGCTCTGCAAACGGTTCATAAGGAATTGCTGTAAAATCCGTATGCAGGAATTTCTCTGCTTGACTTTTAATAGCGTTTACAATCCTTTCAGGTGTATGCCCTACAATAAGGCATCCCCATCCACCAATAAAATCAAGGAATCTGTTACCATCCGCATCCTCTACAACTGCACCATGCCCCTTTTTGATGTAAAAAGGTGCAAATGACTCCATTGCAGATGCTACATACTTTGCTCTTTTTTGGCCAATCTCCTTACTTTTTGGCCCCGGGATTTCTGTTTTGATTAAAATACTACCCATTTCATCATCTCCTTTTTATAGATTCTCTCTTTCTCTTATTAATTTTGCTTTTCCATTTTTAATGATTACTTCTGCAGGACGGGAGCGGAGATTGTAGTTTGAACTCATTGAAAAGCCATAGGCACCTGTATCAAGAACTGCAAGATAGTCACCCCTCTCTGGTAATTCAATTGTTTTATCCTTTGCAATAAAATCGCTTGATTCACATATCGGTCCTACAATATCCGCAGTTATATTTTTACTTCCCCTTTTTCTGCAATTTAAAACTTTATGGTATGCACCGTAAAGAGCAGGACGTATAAAATCATTCATTCCTGCATCCACAATAATAAAATTTTTATTATAGAATTTTCTATAAAGCACTTTTGTTAAAAGAATAGAAGCAGGACCTATGATGAAACGCCCCGGCTCAAAGAGTAACTTTACATCTTTTATTTTCATCTCTAAAATTTTCTCTGCAAATGCTTTTATAGGGAACTCTTCTTCATCCTTATATGCAATGCCAAACCCTCCCCCCAAATCTATTTTTTCTATTTCTATTCCTTTTGATTTTAGCATTTCTTTTAGTTCAAGTAGTTTATTTAATGTTTCTATATATGGTTCTATTTCGCTTATCTGCGAACCGATATGCGTATGTATCGTGTCAGGATAAAGTCCTCTTTCTTTTGCAAAAAGAAATGCATCCACTGCACTGTCAATAGGGATACCGAATTTGTTTTCGCTTCTTCCAGTAGTGATATAACGGTGCGTTGCAACTGAAACGTCTGGATTTACACGTATGCCAATACGTATCCCTTTCTTAATGGTTGAGATTAATTCAATTTCTTCGGTAGATTCTGCATTGATAAGAATATTATTATTAATTGCAAAGATTAGTTCATCCGCTCTTTTTCCCACACCTGAGAATGCAATACGATTTTTTGGGAAACCTGAAGCAATTGCCATCTTTATCTCTCCAATGGATACGGTATCAGCACCGAGACCATTTGAAGAAATAATTTTCAAAAGATACGGATTGGCATTTGCCTTTACTGCATAATAGACATCTCCTATCCTGCCGATTGTATCTTTTACAATACCTATCCTATCCTTAAGCGTTTTCTCAGAATAAACGTACAGAGGAGTACCGAACTCCTTTGCTATAGAGATAAGAGAAACACCATCAATGCATAGTTCACCGTTTGCATATTTCATTCTGTAAGATTAAACTCCTCTGCAATTTTATTCAGGGCTAATTTTTCATATTCTTTTTTAATAATACAGGATATCCTAATTTCTGAAGTGGTAATCATCTGAATCTCAATATTTTCTTCTTCAAGCACTTCAAAAACTTTTGCAGCAACACCAGGATGACTTCTCATACCCACGCCCACCACGGATATCTTTACAATGTCCTTATCTATAACGTAACGGACATCTTTAAATTCGTTTTTGAACTCCTCAAGGCTCTTCTTAACAGTCGGCATATCGCCTGCAGGAACTGTAAAAGAACAGTTAAAGGAACCTTGAGAGATTGCAGTCTCACTTATCATATCAACATCTACGTTACTGCTGCTGATTTTGCCAAACAGTCTTGAAAGTGCTTTACTCTTTACTGGCAAATTATAAACAGTTATTTTCACCTCTTTCTCATTTGAAGTTATCCCTGTAATAACCATTCTTTCCATTTCATCCTCCTTAGTAATGACCGTACCTTTTTCATTTGAAAACGTTGAAGCAACGTATACCTCTACATTAAACTTCTTTGCTATTTCAATGGACCTACTATGCATCACTTTTGCACCCAAACTTGCAAGCTCAAGAATAGCATCGTAACTTATACGGGAGAGTTTATTAGGGCTATTTACTTTGCGTGGGTCTGCTGTATATATCCCATCCACATCCGTGTATATCTCGCATTTTGCACCTAAACTTGCTGCAACCGCCACGGCGGATGTATCTGATCCCCCTCTTCCTAAAGTTGTAATATCGCCATTATGTGAAACACCTTGAAAACCTGCAATCACAACAATTTTATCGTCATTCAGTGCATCTATTATCTTTTTGCTATCAATACTTAATATACGTGCATTTGTGTATGTATCCGTTGTAGCGATACCGACTTGTGGACCTGTAAAGGAAACACTCTCCTCTCCCATTGACTTAATCGTAATGGATAGGAGTGCGGATGAGACCTGTTCGCCTGTGGATAGAAGCCTATCCAGTTCCCTTTTATCAGGGTCCTGTGTAATCCTTTTTGTCATTTCAATAAGCTTGTCCGTTGTATCACCCATTGCAGAAACAATTACAACTACTTTGTTTCCTGCCCTTTTTTTGGCAATTACTTTCTTAGCAACGTATTTTATCTTTTCAATGCTTTCAAGGGATGAACCACCATATTTTTGAACAATAACCATTTATCCCCTCAAATCATCAAGTAATTTTGTTTTATCTTTCGTTTTTGCATCCACCATCTTTACGAGTTTTGCGGGAACACCTGCTACAACTGCGTTTTTCGGGACATCTTTTGTTACCACAGCACCTGCTGCAACAACAGCATTATCGCCTATTTTTACACCCTCTAACACCACTGCATTTGCTCCGATAAGTACGTTGTTTCCAATGATAACTGGCGTCTTCCCTGGTGGTTCCAATATCCCTGCAATCACTGCACCTGCACCGATATGGCAGTGCTTTCCTATAATGGCACGTGCACCAATCACCACGTTCATATCAATCATCGTTTGTTCTCCAATTTCAGCACCGATATTTATCACTGCACCCATCATCACGATAGCTTTTTTACCGATTTTTACTTTGTCTCTTATCAGGGCACCAGGCTCAATCCGTGCATCCAGATTCAGTATGTTAAGCATCGGTATTGCAGAGTTCCTCCTGTCATATTTTATATAATAATCCTTTATTTTTTCCTTATTCTTTTCAAGAATATCTTTTATTATTTCATACTCACCGATAAGGATTGTTGTGTCTCCTGCAGGAAAGCATTTCACATTCTCTGTAACTGTCTCAATTTTTCCTTTTACATATACCTCTACAGGCGTTCTCTTCTTTGCATTCTTTATGTATTTAGCAATCTCATATGCATTATCCTTCATTTTAATTCCTCCTTCAAAAGATCTAACATTGAATACAATCCTTTCTCTTTTTTAGATATGAATTCCACTGCTTTAAGTGCCCCCCTTGCAAACGCCCTCCTTGAAAGTGCAGTATGTTTTAATTCAAAGATCTCATCATCCTGCGCAAAGATAACGTTATGTATGCCGAAGATGCCACCTGCTCTTATAGAGTGCATACCTATTTCATTTTTCGTTCTCATACTCTCCCCCACTCTTCCGTAAACAGGGACTGCACTGCTTAAAACTTCTTTTATCGTTTGATAAAACATTTTAGCTGTACCGCTTGGTGCATCCTTCTTTTTATTGTGATGCATTTCTATGATTTCAATATCCGTATCTTTACCTAAGATTTCCACTGCCTCTTTCAGAAGTACATTCATTACATTAATCCCTATAGACATATTTGATGATTTAAAGATTGCAATTTTATTTGATGCATCTTTAATTGCTTTTTCTTCTTCCTCTGTATATCCTGTTGTGCCGATGACAAGCTTACAACTGTTTTTCAAGGCATATTCAAGCAATTCAGAGATAAAGGAATGATTTGAAAAATCAATAATTACATCCGGTAGTTCGGATAGATAATCAAATCCTTTTTCTCTATCTATTCCACCAACAAACTGCATATCCTTGAACTCTTTTAGAAGGGAAAGGATTGTTTTCCCCATCCTTCCCGTAACACCTGATATTGCTACCTTCATTTTATCAAGCCGTATCCTTTCAGAGTCTCTTTGAGTTTTTCTCTGTTCTTCTCGCTCATCTCTACCAGAGGAAGCCTCAAACCGCCTACATTAAATCCCATTAAGTTTGCAGCAGTTTTTACTGGTATCGGGTTTGTTTCAACAAAAAGCATCTTTATGAGAGGGAGATACTTTAATTGCAGATTCTTACTCTCTTCAATGTTACCATTAAAAAATGCTTCCACGCATTGCTCCGTTTCCTTTGGAAGGATGTTTGCCATCACGGATATAACACCTGCTCCGCCCAGTGAAAGTATGGGTACTATCTGACTATCATTCCCAGAATAGATATCAAAATCTTCAGGGACAAGCGATGCAATCTCTGCAATCTGCACGATATTGCTACTTGCTTCTTTCACTGCAACGATGTTATCAATTTCAGAGAGACGCTTAATCGTTTGCGGCAAGCAGTTCAATCCTGTGCGAGAGGGTACGTTGTACACAATAATCGGAATATGCACTTTCTCTGCAACTGCCTTAAAATGTGCATATATACCATCCTGTGTTGTTTTATTATAATATGGCGTAATAACAAGCAGTCCATCTGCACCCAAAGATTCTGCCATTTTGCTCAGCTCAATCGCTTTCTTTGTATTGTTGCTTCCCGTTCCTGCAATGACAGGGACCCTTTTATTTACCTTTTTCACAGCAACTGATATGAGCTTTTCTCTTTCCTCCAATTCAAGTGTTGAGGCCTCACCTGTTGTGCCCAATACAATGATTGCCTTTGTTCCATTCTTCAGCTGGAATTCTATAAGCTCTTCAAACTTTTTGTAATTTACCGCACCTTTCTCATCAAAGGGCGTAATAATCGCTACACCAGAACCTTTAAAAATCATTTTTGCCTCCTTTCAAAATTTTTATAAAATTTTTACTTCACCTATTAAATAGATATTATTATAATTTTTATCCATTTTTACAAGTAGTTTACCGCCCAAAACATTTACCTCCACTTCTCCTGTATATCCGTAGAGTTTTGAATAAATAACAGCACAGGCCGTTGCACCCGTACCGCACGCTTTTGTCTCAGCCTCCACACCTCTTTCATACGTTCTATTAAATAATTTTCCCTTTCCTAAAATCCTCGTAAAATTTACATTTGTCCCTTTGGGAAACATTTTATTGTATCTTATTTCCCTACCATAATTTAATACCTCTTCGTCAGTTAATTCCCTGTCAACAAAAATAACAACGTGCTCCACACCCGTATTAACAAATGAATAATTAAAGGTTTTTCCATTGCAGTTATAAACTTTGTTTAACTCAATATCTTTCACTTTGGGCATCTTTATTTTCACCAAATTACCGCTTAAAACCTCTGCTTCTACTACTCCTGCAAGAGAATCAAAAACCATTCTCTTTGGCGCAATATGATTCTTGTATGCATAATATGCAATGCAGCGTGCACCATTTCCACAGAATGCAGCCTTTGTGCCGTCGTTATTATAGAACGACATAAAGAACGCATAAGTTTTACTCCGTTCTAAGAATATCACTCCATCCACCTTTTCCCTATTTTTTGCATAGAGACCCCTGACAAAATTACTTTTGTCTTTTTCCTTTATCTTTCCATCCCTATTATCAAAAATAAGGAATGTATTTCCTGTTCCACTGTATATTTTCATAATTTAATTGCATAATTATACATAAGTTTTGAATAATGTCAATAGCTTCAGCATGTTGTATATAGGATTTAGGATGTTGAATGATGAATGATGGATATAGGATTTGGGATATAGGATATAGGATTAAGTAGTGTCATTCCGGGCTTTTCCTTGGCCGTTAGGCCACGCTCCTTTCCTGGCCGTTAGGCCAGTTCTTGTTTCAGCATCTCCTCTTTTGCTCTCACCCTGTCATGCTGCAATCCTTTCCTTGGCTGTATTATGCCAAGTCTTGTTTCAGCATCTCGTCTTTTTGTTTTAAAAAATAGACCCTGAAACAAGTTCAGGGTGACAAAAGAAAAAAATAGGAGTTAGAGGGAAATATGTTCCCTCTAAGCTGAAGACCCTGAAACAAGTTCAGGGTGACAAAAAAGAGTGAACTAAATTCAGGGTGGCATTGCTTGTTTCAGCATCAGGGTGACAAAAAATGCATACCAGAAAAAAACAGCTCTCCTGGATCCAGGAGAGCTAAATAAAGTATAACTCATGAGGTTATCCGTTTTCCGTTATTAATTTTGCCAGCCTATAAGCAATAAGTGCTGTTTCTTCCCTTGTAATGTAATAATCGGGATTGAAACAGCCGCTACTATCGCCTTTAATGATTCCTTTTGCTTTTAAGTATGTTAGCTCTTTTATGTATGGATAGTCTTTACCAATATCAAGGAACGGCTCGCCATCGCCCAGAGCTTCAAGCATTTGCAGGTAAGGAAAATTCTTGCCAGGGCAAAGGGTGGAGTTTGTACGGTGCGTAATATCAGAAGTAATATCTTTATGACGCAGAATGCCGGAAAGTGGAACATCAAATCTTTTCATAAGATTTTTTATAAGCTTTACCCCTGCGTTAAACTGTGCAACAGGCATTATTATCTTTTCAAAGTTTCCCAAAAAGCAAACACCAATTGAATGTAGGTTCACGATATAGTTCGTTGCATGCCAGGAAGGCCTGTCAAGAGGTTGCCCCTGAAAAATATGACCCGTATGCCCGATGAGAAAGTGGTAGTCGCATCTATAATCAGGATATTCTCTTATCCATCTTGCCCTTGCTCTTCTACAGATTATCTTTGCAATCTCTTCTCCTGTTTTATCTCTATCATTCAGCTGATAATCAGTTGCTGAATGGTGAAGGATAATATAATCAATTCGCCTCATCGTCCTGCACCCAACCCTTCCACAAAACTTGCAAGTTTATCCACTGCTTCCGTTAATCTATCAAGCTTATTGCCAAATACTACTAATAAGTATACGGATACAACGACAGGAAACCCAACATCAGCAATTGCTCTAATTATATCATTAGGTGTCATTTTTCACCTCCTTAAAAATATCCTTAAAGAATTGGTCATAAACAATCTGTGAGATGGTAAAAGCTGTTGCAATGGATTTTAATATTGCTCCAGTATGGAACTGTCCCGAGAGATATGCAGAAGCAAAACCGATAACAGCGGAAATAAGAATTGCAATAATGCTCTTCTCTTGCCTTGTTAGGTTTTCGCTTGCAATCCAGTGCACTATTAATGGTGCAATTACTCCTAAAAATCCTGAAAGCCACGTTGGTTGCAAATTACTCATTTATTTCACCTCCAATTAAAAGGTGCAGGATAACC
>CAJXKN010000062.1 GCA_913055585.1 uncultured Caldisericota bacterium
AAGCTTTCCCGCTTATATAGAGATTTGTAATACTTATCCAGCTCATTCCTTTGATATACGAGATAGGAATTGTGCCAATAACAACGGCAAATGCTGCAAGTCCTGCTCTGACCCTGTCATCAATAAGAGTAGAAAAGAGGATAGAGATTGCAGCTGTGGCAAGTGTGCCTATTATAGCGTACAGTAGCTCTATGTTGAGAAGATGCATATTAACTCTCAGATGAATTTTATTTGCAAGAATAGGCAAAAGATAAGTATTGAAAGTAACAGTTATTATAAGAAAGGTAAATATTACAATGAGTTTTGATAGCAAAATTGATTTTCTTGTAACAGGTCTTGAAAAGAGATAGACACTGCTTTTTCTTTCCGTTTCTCCTGCAATTGCGCCGATGGATACGATAATAGCAAAGAATAGAGCAAGCTCCCATAGGTTTTTGCCAAACCACTGCGAATAGATAAAAAAGTTTATATCTTTAAGTTTTGGAAGCATTGCTCCTAACTGGTTCATTATGCTTTTAGGTATAGCAGGATTATTCAGTAATTCTTTAGGAAAGTGCAAACTCATATTATAACCGTAAGGAATGAGAGAAAGTGCTGTCCCAAATATTACTGCAAACATTACAACAAACTTCATAAAATTTTCTCTGAGTTCTTTTTTAATGAGTAGCCACATTTTCTTTTTCCTCCATAAAATGCATAAAGATATCTTCAAATGAAATCGGCGTCTTGCGTATGATTTCCCCTCCTATATTTTCTATTTCTCTCTGAGCTTTTTCAAAATCTTTAAATAACTTGAGGTCAACTGTATATTTATCAATGTGGTTTATATTAGTTGCACCAATATCCTTGAGTTTCCTATCATTAATTTCTGATGCAAAACGTACCGTAATGAAATTTGCATTTTCCTTCATTTTGCTGAGTTCATCCTGAACGATAACCCTTCCTTTTTTAATTATTGCAACAGTATCGCATACTTTTTCAACCTCGCTCAATATGTGTGAAGAGAAGAAAATTGTAATGCTTCTATCTGCAACTTCTCTTATCAAAAAATCCAACAGTCTTCTTCTTACTACAGGGTCAAGGCCGTCTGTTGGCTCATCCAGTATGAGAAGCTCTGGTTTTGTTGTAATTGCTACATAGAGAGAAAGTGCCTTTTTCATCCCCATAGAATAGGTGGATATCTTTTTCTTTAGAGGAAGGTGAAATGTATCCTGCAGTTCATCAATTTTGTATAGATGCGTTTTGTTGAAAAGTGCTGCATTGAAATGAAGGAGCTCCATACCGCTCATATACCCATAAAGGGAAAATTCTTCAGGGACAAAGCCAATTCTTTCTCGTTCCTTTACGCTCTCTCCCATAATTTCCTTACCAAAGAGCTTTACACTTCCCTTATCCTTTTTTATAAGGCCAAGCAATATTTTTATCGTAGTTGTTTTGCCAGCACCGTTAGGTCCCAGAAATCCAAAGATACTGCCCTCTGGCACAGTGAGGGTAAGCCCATTCAAGGCATGTACTGTGCCAAAGGATTTGTGAATATTGTTTAGCTCAATAATATTCATTTTTCGTCTTCAAGTTTTACAGCTGTTCCATAAGCAAGCAGTTCTGCTGCTCCCTGCATTACGGAAGATGTGCCAAAACGCATACAAATTACAGCATCTGCCCCAAGTGCTTCAGCATTTTTTATCATACGCCTCATTGCTTCATCCCTTGAGTCTTTTAGAAGTTCTACATATTCACCGATTTCTCCACCTGCAAGATTCTTCAAACCTGCCATAATATCTCTTCCGATGTTCTTTGCCTTTACCGTGTTGCCACTTACAATGCCAAGGATTTCTTTTACCTTTTTTCCAGGTACATAATCCATTGTTGTTACAATCATTTTAAGCCCCCTCTTTTATTAATTTTATTAATGATTTCCTCTTTTGAATACCCCGCGTTAAATGCCTCTATTAAAAGCATATCGATGAGAGCATCAATCTTATCTTTTTTAGGGACATTTTCCTTTCTCTTAATAAATGTCCCTTTACCTGTTGTTGTTGCCACAATACCTTCTCTTTCCAGCTCTCTGTATGCTTTTGCAACGGTGTTTGGATTTACAGAAAGTTTAATAGCCATCTCTCTTATAGGAGGAAGTCTATCTCCTTTCTTCAAAATACCTCTTGCTACTCCCATCTTCACCTGCCGTATGATTTGCCTATATATAGGTATGCCATCATACGGGTTAATATAAAATTTCATCATTGTAGTAGTATATTAACACAATTCTTAAATTTGTCAAGAGGCTGTATAAGTTAAATATCAATCATAAAACTTCATAATTCTTTCACATTTGAGTGTTACAATACAGTAAATAATAAAAGATAGGAGGTTTTGAATGAGTAAAAAAACAAAAGTAGTTTTAGTAGCGGCACTTGTTGCAGGCATTGTTTTAACAGCAATGGGGTTTGCATTTACAGTAAACAAAAATGTAGTAAGTGCAAATCCTACAAAGAGTAACTATACAACAATGGCAACTAAGGGGCATGGTTTTGGTGGTAAAATAGGAAGAAGAGGCCCTAATATGGGTTTTGGCAAAATACAGGATGAGGTAGCAACGTACCTTGGTATTAGCACGGACACTCTAAAAACAGAATTAAAGGATGGTAAGAGTTTAGTAGAGATTGCTGAAGCAAACGGTAAAAATGAACAAGGTCTTATAGATTTCATTACAGGTAAGATAGAAGAGAACTTGAAGACACTGCTTGACGAAGGAAAAATTGATCAAGCACATTACAATGAAGCCACTGCAAATATTGGTGAAAGAGTCAAAACAATGGTTGAGAAGAGATGGAAAGGTTTCATAGGATATCACCACAAATGGATATGCGGGAACGGTTTTAAGCCGCGGCAGGGACGTTGGGGAGAGCCAAAAAAACCATAAAATAGTTCGTCTCCTCCTTTAGAAGAGTTTTTATATATGGGAAGCCTAAAAAGGCTTCCCCTTTTTTATTTATTTTGTATAATATCTTTATGGCTAAGGGCAAATCTATACTTGTAATTCTTGTTGGAATGGTTTCCGTGGGATTTGCATCCATTTTTATTCGTCTTTGTGATGCACCTCCCATTGTTATTGCTATGTACAGGATGACAATCAGTGCAATCCTTGTTGCACCTGTATTTTTCATTACAGAAAGGAACAAAATAAAGTACGATGAAATTAAAAAAGATATCATTCCTTTCATTTTTCTTGGCAGCCTTCTTGCTGTACATTTCATCCTCTGGATTACCTCGCTCTCATATACAACTGTTCTCTCCTCCACGGTACTTGTTACAACAAATCCTATTTTTGTTGCTATCTTTTCACTTATCCTTTTCAAGGAAAGGACAAAGAAAGGTACGGTTATAGGTATTATTGCAGCGTTTATCGGAAGTGTGTTTATTGCTCTTTCTGCAAAGAATGAAGGAGTTGGCAGCAACTTTGGAAACTTACTTGCACTCAGCGGTGCCGTTGCCGTATCCTTTTATTTAATATTTGGTAAAAGGTTAAGGAAGCGGTTCGACCTCATTACTTACATATTCTTTGTTTATAGTTTTGCAGCAATCATCCTCATTATAGTATCTGTAGTAACAAGACAAAACTTTTTCAACTATTCGTACAAAACTTACGTTTATTTTTTTCTCCTTGCATTAATTCCACAAATTACCGGGCATACGGCATATAACTGGGCTTTAAAATACTTCTCTGCATCCTTTATCGCTGTGACAATTCTTGGTGAGCCCATTTTCGCAACTTTCTTTGCATTTATCATTCTAAAGGAAGTGCCAACTCTTATAGAGCTTGTTGGTGGTGCTTTGATTCTTACGGGTATTTACTTTTCCGGGCGTGTAGAAATATGAAATTTTATAATTTTGATTATAATATAGATTGAGGTGATGAAATGAAAAAGATAGCGGTACTTTTAGAAGATTATTTTAATGAGTTTGAGGTAATTTATCCGTATTACAGGTTAAAAGAGGCAGGATTTGACTCTGTACTTGTGGCACCGGAAAAGAAAGCTTACCATTCTAAGGCAGGGCTTGTCATTGCATCAGAGATGTCTATTGATGAAGTGAACAGCGAGGAATTTTATGGCGTTGTCATACCTGGCGGGTATGCACCGGACAGGCTGCGAAGAAGCGAGAAGATTCTAAAGTTCGTAAAAACAATGTTTGATCAGGAGAAGCTTGTTGCCTCCATATGCCACGGGGGTTGGGTATTGATTTCAGCACACATTGTAAATGGAGTTACTCTCACAAGTTTTTATGCTATAAAGGATGATTTAAAGAATGCGGGTGCTAAATATGTGGATGAAGAAGTTGTTGTAGATGGGAATCTCATTACATCAAGATCTCCCGAAGACCTTCCTGCATTTATGAGGGAAGCAATAAAGTTTTTGAATGGAAAAGAATAGATGGCGAAATTATTATACGAAAAAGAAATAAACGGTATAAAGATTAAGAGTTTGCAGGGCGATATCACTCTGGAGGAAGTGGATGCTATTGTTAATGCTGCAAACGGTTACTTATCTCATGGGGGTGGTGTTGCCTATGCCATTGTGCGAAGAGGAGGGAGTATCATTCAAGAGGAGAGTAACCGCATCATAAAAGAGAGAGGACCCCTTGCAACAGGTGAAGCTGCAATTACAACAGGTGGAAATCTTAAGGCAAAGTATGTCATTCATACCGTAGGACCTGTTTGGGGAGAAGGCAATGAAGATGAAAAATTAAAGAATGCGATTCTTTCCGTCCTAAAAATTGCAACCCAATATAAACTGGAAAGTATCAGTATTCCTGCAGTAAGCTGCGGCATATTTGGGTTTCCAAAGGAGAGAGGAACTCGCATTATATATGAAACAGTTGTAGATTTCATTAAAAAGAATGAGACTTCGTTAAAAGAAATTCACCTTATTGGCATAGGAAGGGAAATACCGAACTTGTTTAAGAAAGCAATGCTGAATGATTGAGATATATACGGATGGTGCTTCAAGAGGCAACCCGGGAGAGGGGGCTATTGCATTTGTTTTTGTTGAGCACGAAAAAGTAATCTTATTCAAAGCAGAATACATAGGAAAGACAACGAATAATGTTGCGGAATACAGAGCAATGATTTCCGCACTTTCAGAGGCCATAAATAAAAACATAAAAGAAGTAATCCTTACTTCGGATAGCAAGCTCGTTATCTCTCAGATTAAAGGTGTTTATAAAATAAAAGCAGAGCATTTAAAGAAACTCAATGAAAAAATAAAAGAGTTATCACTTCAATTTGATAGAATAGATTTCAAAAATGTAAAAAGAGAAAATAGATTTATAAGCATTGCTGATAAGCTCTGCAATACAATTCTAAATCTTTCATAGGAGGAGAACATAAAAGTCAACAAATTACTTTCATTAGTTAACGAGATGAATTTAAACGGGACAGTAGAGATTTTAAATCAAGATAAAATCATAGGCAGGATAATTTTTTCAAATAAGGATATTTCAATTCATCTGAATGATGCATCTACTATTTTCTCATTATTTAAGAACTTTTTTCCAGGTCAGTATAATGAAAACAGGGAAACGACAAAAAATAAATTGCCTAAGACAGAACTGAACAATATTTCAAATCTTCTTATTTCTCTTAACATAAAAGTAACAGTATTCCAGGATGATAATGAGATATTAAGTATAGGAAGAGGTGTTGATTCAGTACTTCTTAGGGCATTAGGTATAAAGAACGTTAAAATAAGAAATATGGCAAAACTATTGAATCTATACTTTTTATACAAAAATGGAGCTTTGCCATTAAAGGAGGCAGAGCTAAGGATAAAAGATTTAAATGGCATAATTAAATTACAAACAGTTTGACTTAGTAGTTACTTAATGTATAATGAAAAGAAAATAACCAAGGAGGGCAAATGAAAGACCTGAGAAGAGAAATTGATGAAGGAGAAAATGCGTATCAAAAGCTGATAGAAAAAATTCCAGGGTTTGCAGGATATTTTGAAAGAGAAAAAAGAAGGACTGGAGATAAGCTGCTCAGACAGTATCTTGCAGATAGATTGAGGAAAACAAAGGATATGCTTTTGTCCGAAGGAAATGTAGCGCTGAAGGAAAAGGATTTTGAAACATTGGGAGAGCTGCAGGATTTAGTAAAACGTTTTCAGTTTGTTATTGATAAAATAGAGTATGCACCGCAGGGATATTCCGGATTTTTCGGTGCAATAAAAGTGAATAGCGAAATGCTTGATAAACTTTACTCAATAGATGCTTCTCTCATTGCTCACATAGAAGATGCAGAAAAAATTGTGTCGGATGAGACAAAAACAGTAAAAGAGAGAATAAATATGATGAAAGATAAATTAAAAGCATTTGAAAGTGTAATTAACAAAAGAAGCGAAACGCTCTCTGGTATAAATTAGGAGGTGTATAATGGTTTTAGAAATTATTCAATGGTTTGATAAGACAGGGACAGATATCATATCAAAGGTGCCAAAACAAGGCTCTGCAGATATAAAGTTGGGGGCACAACTCATCGTAAGAGAGACAGAGAGCGCCGTGTTCTTTAGAGATGGGAAAGCAATGGATGTATTTGGGCCAGGTAGGCATATACTATCCACACAGAATTTGCCTATCCTTACAAGGTTGCTTTCTCTACCTTATGGTTTTAAGAGTCCGTTTCAATGCGAAGTCGTATTTGTCGATAGAAAAGTTTTTCCGAATCTCAAATGGGGAACAAGCCAGCCTATTCTTTTCAGAGACAAAGAATTGGGAATGGTAAGGCTTCGCTCGTTCGGTATTTACAGTGCGCGTATTACAGACCCTGCGCTCTTTGTAAATACGATTGTGGGCACACAGAATGTCTATACAACTGAGCAGCTGCAGGATTTTTATAGGTCAGTTATCATTTCTCGTTTGACAGATGTATTAGGCGAATCTCTTACATCTATTTTTGATTTGCCAAAATTGTATGATGAGCTTAGTGGCGCAGCAAAATCACGCCTTGCAATTGATTTTAACAAGTACGGCATAGAACTCGTAGACTTCTACATTTCATCGGTTACAGTGCCGGAAGAAGTGCAAAAGGTTATCGACGAACGTACTGGAATGAATGCTATTGGTAATATGAACCAGTATTTGCAGTTCAAGGCGGCAAAGGCAATGGAAGAAGCGGCAAAGAATCCTACACCAGGAGGTACTGCAGCAGCTGGTGCAGGGCTTGGTATGGGTATGGGTATGGGAATGATTATCCCAGGTATGATGCAGCAAGCAATGAATGCAGAAAAGAACAGTCAAAATGTACAACAGAAGCCAAATATGATTGAATGCCCTAACTGCCATAGAATGATACCTGCAGATTCCAAGTTTTGCCCATACTGCGGGTATGAAATTGCAAAGGGTACACCTGACAAGGAAGAAAAAAATAAATAGATGC
>CAJXKN010000063.1 GCA_913055585.1 uncultured Caldisericota bacterium
CTCTATCAAAACCGTACTTAAATAGTTCATTTAATAGTACCTTTTCCTGTGGTGGAGCCATAGATAAAGCGATAAGCTCACCACCACGCTTCTCCTTTAGTTTTATTCCTTCTTCGCATGCCAGGAGATCCAGAGGATTAAAAATTGATTTTATCCCCTCTCTTACTACTTTTCCTGTTTCTTTATCCAGAACTATTTTCTCTGGCACTATTTTTACAGTTACAATTATTTTCATCTTTTCTCCTTATATTTGAATTTATTATAATACTATATGCACAACTTTCCAAATGGACTGATTTTGAAAAAATATTTTTTGTTTGCATTTCCTACCGAAAATTCTTTTATATAAAAAGCCAAAAAATTGACCGTTTTGTAATATATGATATAATTGTAGTAGCTCTTGACTAAAATTAAATTTCTGATAAATTATTAGCAGTCGAATGATGAGAGTGCTAATTTGTGATTTTATGGAGGGAATATGAATAAAAAGATAAAAGAAGATAAAAATAAAGTAGACGAAAAAAAGCTTGATGAACTTGTAAAAGCTTTAAAAGAGAAGAATAAAGAAATAGAAGAAAGAGAGAATGAAATTGAAAATTTAAAGATAGAAAATATAAAGATTCAAGAATATTTTAATAAAAGTAGAGAAATGCTTGAGAGACAGGCAAAGCAACAAGTGATGCAGGAAAAGAAAAAATTAATGAAAGATTTCTTAGAGATACTGGATAATTTTGAACGCGCAGTTGATGCAATGGAAGGGGACAGTGCTTCCAGTACAAAAGAAGGAATAAAGCTCATTCATAAACAGATTCAGCAGTTTCTTACACGGCACGGTGTAAGAGAAATTGAGCTCAAAAACAAAATGTTTGATCCTACTCTCTGTGAAGTAGGGAAAACCGTTGAGTCCACAAAAGAACCAAATACGATTTTGGAAATATTGAGAAAAGGTTATTATTTAGGTGATGAAGTTTTGAGAACAGCAGTCGTTGCGATTGCTGTACCTAAAGAAAAAGATAAACAAAAGGGAGGTAAATAAAATGGGAAGAATTATTGGCATTGACCTTGGAACAAGTAACTCAGCTGCCGCTGTAATGGTGGGAGATAAACCGACTATTATACCAGCAGCGGAAGGACCATCCATTGAGGGAAAAACTGTTCCCTCGGTAGTAGCATTTACAAAGGATGGACAGATTCTTGTTGGGGAACCAGCAAGGAGACAAGCAGCAATCAATCCAGATGGTACTGTTACGGCTGTTAAGAGATTAATGGGAACTAAAAAGAAAATTACGGTAAGGGGCAAAGTATACACGCCAGAGCAAATCTCTGCTTTTATACTGCAAAAAATAAAGAAGGATGCAGAAGCATTCCTTGGTGAAAAAGTAGAAAAGGCGGTTATCACTGTACCTGCTTATTTCAATGATGACCAGAGGCAGGCGACGAAAAATGCGGGAGAAATCGCAGGCCTTGAAGTGGTGCGTCTTGTAAATGAGCCTACGGCGGCTGCATTTGCCTATGGTATTAATAGATCCGATAAAGAACTTAAAATTCTTGTTTTTGATTTTGGTGGCGGAACATTAGATGTTACAGTTATGGATTTTGGTGGAGGTGTCTTCCAAGTAAAATCTACTGCTGGAGATACGCACCTTGGTGGAAAGGATATGGATGAGGCATTAATTGACTATATTGTTACAGAGTTTAAAAAGGATAATGGAATAGACCTCCGTAATGATAATATGGCAATGCAACGTATTAGAGAAGCTGCCGAGAAAGCAAAGATTGAACTTTCTTCTGTGCTTGAAACACAGATAAACTTGCCATTTATTACAGCAGATGCATCAGGACCAAAACACCTCGTAATGAATATTACCCGAGCAAAATTAGAATCGCTTGTTGAGCCTATCGTGAAAAGGTGCAGCGGTCCAATGGAACGAGCAATAAAGGATGCAAAGCTTACCCCTCAACAGATTGATAAAATAATTCTTGTTGGCGGACCTACGCATATGCCTATTGTTCAGAGATTCGTTTCTGATTATATTGGTAAGCAACCGGAAAGAGGTATTGACCCGATGGAATGCGTAGCGATGGGTGCAGCAATTCAAGCAGGAATTATCGAAGGAAACGTAAAAAATGTAGTTTTAGTCGATGTCGTACCACTTTCCCTGGGCATTGAAACACTGGGTGGTGTTTTTACAAAGATGATTGAGAGAAATTCACCAATTCCAACCTCTAAAACACAGATTTTCACTACGGCTGCACCAAATCAGACTCAGGTAGAAATACATGTATTGCAGGGCGAACGACCTCTTGCAAAGGATAATCTCTCTTTAGGTAGATTTATTCTTGATGGAATTCCACCAGCTCCACGAGGTGTACCTCAGATTGAAGTAACGTATGCAGTTGATGAAAATGGTATCCTTCATGTTTCTGCTAAGGATAAAGCTACAGGAAGAGAACAACATATTACTATTACAAATACAAATAAGCTCTCTAAAGAAGAAGTAGAAAGAATGAAAAAGGAAGCTGAGAAGTTTGCGGAAGCTGACAGAAAGCGTTTAGAAGAGATTGAATTAAAAAATAAGGGTGACCAGTTAGTGTACAGTGGAAGAAAATTCTTGAAAGATTATGCTGAAAAGATTAAGCCAGAAGATAAAACAGCACTTGAAAATGACCTGAATGAGCTTGAAAAATCAGTAAAAGAGGGAAATATTGAAAAGATAAAGTCTGATATTGACAAAGTAAATGCAACAATGGAAAGAATTGGCGCAGAAATGTATAAAGCTTCTGGTGCCGGACAGACCCCGCCACCTCCTCCAGGTGGAGAAAATAAGGGAGATGGTGGAGAAGGCCCTACAGTAGAAGGAAAGGGAACAACAAAGCAGTAACTTATGGCCAAAGATTATTATAAAATTTTAGGTGTTTCAAGAAATGCCTCTCAGGATGAGATAAAAAGGAGGTACCGGGAACTGGTAATGAAATACCACCCGGACCTTCATAAGGATGACCCGAGCGCCTCTAAAAAGATGGCAGAGATCAACGAGGCTTACGAGGTATTAAGTAATCCAGAGAAGCGTGCCCAGTACGATCGCTTTGGTTCTGTAGGGCCTCAGCCTGGAGCAGGAGCAGGCTACACTGGTGGCTATGGAGGTTTTGATTTTAACGATTTTTTCTCCGAGGGTCCTTTCGACTTTGAGGATATTTTAAGGGACTTTGGATTTGGAGGATTTGGCAGATCTCGTAGAACAACAAGAGAAACTATAAGAGAGGAAAGAGCAGGAGAGGATATAGAATATCCTCTTACAATAAGTCTTAAAGAAGCAATACTTGGGACAACGAGAAATATCAGATTGACAAGAAAGGAAACCTGTCCTACCTGCCATGGCAGTGGAGTAAAACCAGGCTCAGGTTATATTACCTGTCCCACCTGTGGTGGGACAGGTGTTGTGAGAAGAGTACAGCACTCTATATTTGGAGAGTTTATAGTGCAAACTACCTGCCCTACCTGCCATGGCAGTGGTAAGATCCCAAAGGAAAAATGCCCCACCTGTGGTGGAACAGGTGTTGTGACAGCAACTAAAACAGTAGAAGTGAAGATCCCGGGAGGAGTTGAAACCGGAATGAGAGTAAGAATAAGAGGAGAGGGTAATGCTGGCCCACATGGAGGACCACGTGGTGATCTTTATATACTAATAAGAGTTGAAAAAGACCCGAATTTTGAACAAGTGGGCAATAAGCTTTACTATACTGCCCATATTACATTTCCACAAGCAGTGCTTGGTACTACTATTCAAGTTCCTCTTATTGAGGGTGGATATGAAAGACTTAAAATACCAGCGGGTACGCAGAATAATACAGAGTTTGTAATACGTGGCAGAGGAGCAAGGCGTGTCGGTGAAAGAAGAAGAGGAGATTTAATTGTTCGTATACAGATAGATGTACCTGTGCATCCTACTATTGAGGAATTAGCTCTTATCAAAAGATTAGGAGAAATATATAGTGCGAAAAACGGTTGAATGTAAGACAAAAATTGTTGCAACAATCGGTCCATCCACATGGGACAGAGATAAAATAATGGCTCTTGCGGAAAATGGAGTAAACGTATTCCGCATTAATTTTTCTCATGGTACGTACAAAGAACACAAGAAAACAATCCAGACCGTAAGGGAAGTTGCAAATAGCTTAAACCTACCCCTATCCATTTTGCAGGATTTACAGGGTCCTAAAATTAGAGTTGGGGAATTTGAAAATGGTAAAGCATTCTTGAATGATGGAGCAGAGTTTATTCTCACTGTAAGAGACATAAAAGGGAATGAAAAGATTTCCTCCATTACCAATAAAGATGTTATTAAAGATGTAAAAAAAGGAGAAATTATATATATAAATGATGGATTGATAAAACTAAAGGTCGAAAAGATTAGCAATAGTGATATATATACAAAGGTTTTGGAAGGAGGAGAGATAAGCGACCATAAAGGAGTAAATTTTCCAAAAACTCATCTCTCCATTCCTTCTATTACAGAAAAGGATAAGCAGGACCTTAAGTTTGGGCTTGAAAACAGTGTTGATATGGTAGCCCTATCATTTGTAAAAAGAGCAGAGGACGTTATTGAATTGAGAAAATTGATGGAAAGCTTTGGAAATGTAGTACCTATTATATCAAAGATAGAAAAGTGGGAAGCAGTAGAGAATCTGGAAGAGATTGTAGAAGTTTCCGACGGTGTTATGGTAGCAAGAGGCGATCTTGGCGTTGAAATGCCCATTGAAGAAATCCCCATTACACAGAAACGTATTATTCATTTGTGCAACAAAAGAGGAAAACCTGTAATTACTGCAACGCAAATGCTAAATTCAATGATAGAAAATCCTACTCCTACACGTGCTGAAGTAACTGACATATCAAATGCTATTTTTGACGGGACTGATGCTGTAATGCTTTCCAATGAAACTGCTGTGGGACGGTTTCCTGTTGAGTCAGTGAAGATGATGAGACAAATTATTCGGCTAACAGAGAGAAGTAAACTATTTAAAAACTTTGCTAAAGAGGATGAAAAAATATCAGAGCATAATGTTCCGGATGCAATTGCTTGCTCTGCGGCAACAATAGCAAAAACTGTAAAAGCAAAACTTATCATATCTGCAACAGAATCCGGAAAAACTGCAATGCTTGTATCAAAGCATAAACCTAATGTACCTATACTTGCTCTCACTCCTAAAGAAAAAACATTATACTTTCTTACCTTGAAATGGAGTGTATTCCCTGTAAAGGTTAAACCTTTTAAGACTGTGGATGGCATATTAAGGAGAGGCCCTGAAATAGCAAAACGGCTCAATCTTTTGAAAAGTGGAGACCTATATGTTATTACTGCAGGCTCTCATACCGGTGTGAGTGGGAGTACGAATCTCATAAAGGTGGATAGAGCCTGATATAAAAACTTTATGAAACAACTCTGATAATTTAATGAAAAGAATTGTACTACTGCTCGTTCTGTCCTTACTTTTCTTTTCTGGGTGCAGAAGAAATGTAGAAAACCTTCCTCCTGCACGCTTTAGTGGTAAGGGAGCTATGCAACCAGGAAGTTTTACCTATGACATTATTGCAGAGAGCAAAGACAAAAAAATAGGTGAAAGTATACTCTATGTACGGGCTAATAACAATCTTTTAGAAATAAATGAAAGTATAAGAAACGATACTGCATGGCTTGATGAAAAAACGCTGGAGCCTGAAAAGGTTACTGCAAATTATACAATAAGAAATGTACCTACGCAGCTTACGGCAAAATTTCTTAATGATTTAATACATATAAGTATTGAATCTCATAAAAAGATAAGAAAGTTCATACTAAGAAAGGATAAAAATACATATCCGGATAATGCACTTTCTTATCTTCTTTCAGGATTCGATTTTAAAGAAAAAAATGCGTATATATATGATTATTGGCCGTATACATCTTTACTCACATTATGTACAATTCATAACCTTGGCAGTGAAAAGAGAAATATTAATGGTAAAGAAGTAACAGTTTACCATATTGTACTGGATTTTGGGAGAGAAAAAAGAAATCTATACTATTCAGTAAAAGCTCCTCATATTCTTCTGGAAAAAGATGTGAATGGTCTGGATTACATTCTTAAACACTAAAATTCTTTATCTTGTGCTTTTCCCATAAAACAATATAATAGTTATATGAAAGAATTCAATCTCATTAGAAGCCTTATAACAGAGCCGAGGTTGAACATATCTCTTGATGAAATGCTTCTCCGATTAGTAGGTAAACATACAATAAAAAGAAGCATTCGCTTTTACAAAAATGTTGACTCAGTTATTGTTGGAAGATTCCAGAGAGAAGAATTAGAGGTAAATACTGATTATTGTAAAGAGAAACAGATACCCGTTGTAAAGCGATTTACAGGGGGTGGTACTGTCTTCCACGACTTAGGCAATCTTAATGTTACGGTGGTATTTCCTGATGACGAACTTATTTCACCATACCTTTTGGAAAATATGCATCTTTTGAGTAAATCAATTCTTATTGCATTGAATAGTTTTGGTATAGAGGGAACAATTGGGTCTCATCAAGAGATTCTCGTTTCAGGAAAGAAGATTTCTGGTTGTGCTGCAGCTAAAAAGTATGGAGGCTTTCTTTATCATGCTACGTTACTTATGCATTCCAATCTTCGTAGGCTCAATAAGAGTATCAGTGCAAAGGAAATAAATCTTTCAGATAAAAAATATGTTCATAGTAATAGAGCGGAAGTAATAAATCTCTATTCAATTAAAAAAATACCGGAGGAGGATTTGGAAATGGCAATCTTTGAGTCTTTAGAAAAAATGCTATAATGAATTTAAAATTAACGTTAAGGGGTAAATAATGGGAATAAAATCAGATAGATGGATTATTGAGCATGCGAAAAAGGGAATGATACAACCATTTATTGAGAAACAGGTATCCAGAGGTGTTGTCTCTTTTGGTGTTTCTTCTTACGGGTATGATATGCGAGTCGCAGATGAATTTAAAATCTTTACCAATGTACATTCTGATGTTGTTGATCCAAAGAATTTTTCGAAGAATAGTTTTGTAGATTTTAAGGGTAAGGAGTGTGTTATTCCTCCAAATTCATTTGCTCTGGGAAAAAGCATTGAGTATTTCAAGATACCAAGAAATATTATTTGTATTGTTTTAGGGAAAAGTACCTATGCACGAGCTGGCATTATTGTAAACGTAACGCCTCTGGAGCCACAGTGGAACGGATTTGTTACCATAGAGATTTCTAATACAACGCCTCTTCCAGTAAAAG
>CAJXKN010000064.1 GCA_913055585.1 uncultured Caldisericota bacterium
GTCCATCCTTTTAGCAAATAGGTTTATTTCAAGCGCTACATCATTTTTAGCTGCCACTTCAAATACTCTCATAAGATTTACGGGATAACCCTGTCTTACACCAAGCATTCGTCCTGTAGGATGCGCCAATACATTTACGAATTTATTTGAAAGTGCATTTATAAGCCTTGAACTGTTTTTATCCGTGCTGTCGTCAAACCCGCTATGCATAGCACAGAGCACAAAATCAAGCTTGGAAAGTAGTGGATCTTCATAATCCAGGGAACCATCCTTATTTATTTCTATTTCACTTCCTTTTAGCAAAATTGGAAAATCTTTTTCCTTATTTATTCTATCAATAATTTGCATTTGTTTCAATAGCCTTTCTTCACTTAAACCATTTGCAATCTTCAATGACTTTGAGTGATCCGTAATAGCAATGTATTCATATCTGTGAAAAAAACCTTCTTCTTTTATTTCTCTCAGAGAATTTGTTCCGTCACTAAAGTTACTGTGTACATGCAAATCACCCTTTATATCAGAATCCTGTATAAGACGGGGCAAAGAATAATGGAGAGCAAGGTCTATCTCCTCTTCACCTTCCCTGATCTCCGGAGGAATATACTGCATCCCAAGTTGATTATAGATATCTCTTTCAGTTTCACCCTTTATAAAAAAATAACCTTTCTTTGAGCATTTAAATCCTTTAGAGAGAGCTATTTCTTTGAGACGTATGTTATGCATTTTAGAGCCTGTGTAATAAATGAGAGCAGAGGCAAAGTATGGTTCTTTAACAATAAGGAACTTCAAGGAAATGTTTCTTTTATCTTTCAGTGCGATAAATCCTGTTGTTTCTTTCTCTATTTTTTTGTATGGTACATAATTTTTAATGATATCTTTTGCACTCTTTTCATCACCTGAAACAACAAAATTTATGTTGTTTACTTTTTCTTTGCCTCTTCTTATACTACCTGCTATTTCAATTCTTTCTATTCCATTTGCTTTTAACAATAGAGCAATACTCCTTCCATAATTGTACCCTTCGAAAAGGCTGAGCTCTTTCTTACCTCTCTCATATAAGAATAAACTCTTTCTCAATTGCTCCTCTATTCTTATTCCGAACTCCTTGTTATTCTGTAATTTTCCACTATTTACTGCTTTTGAAAGTGATGTTACCGAATCAATATTCATTACCTTATATAACTTTAGCACATTACTTGCACGCATATTTGGTAGCCTTATAAGCATCTGCATTCCTTTAGGAATTTCTTTCTCCAATCTCTCTCTTAAAGAAAAATTACCCCTATACAAAATTTCGTCAATATCCTCTCTTACAGATTCAGGCAAAAAAGGAACATCTTCAGAGCTATGTATAGGATTTTCCATTGCAACAATAGAATAAGCACTCTTTTCGTATATGGATGCAAGAGTCCGTTCTTTCTTCAAAAGAAGCAGTTGCTTTGTATCCAGGAACATACAAGCAATGTCCCAGTTTGTCATTCTTTTCTCAACTTCCCATTAACCTTTTCTTTAATGACTTTTTCAAGCTGATCAATGAACTTATTAATATCTTCCCCCTTCAAGGTTTTATGAACCGAGGAAAATTCAAGTGAATATGCGAGATTCTTTTTGTTAGGAGGAAGTGGCGTGCCTTTATAGAGGTCGAAGAGAACGATTTTCTTAAGCTCAGGTGGTGCAGCAGAAATAATAGCTTTCCTTACATCTTCTTCAGGGGTATCTTCATCAACCACAATAGCGATATCTCTCTTTACTGGAGGATACAAAGAAAATGGCTTAAATTGAATTTTCTCATTGCAGTGCTGCATAAGTTTTTCTACGTTTACCGCTCCGTAGAATACCTTATCTATAACACCTATCTTTTCTAATATATCATCGTTTATTCTACCGATATAACCAATCCTTTCTTTATCAAGATAAATACCAGCAGATTGATATGGATGCATCCATGTAAGCTGTTCTGGCACATAGCGAGGAGCTATATTGCAGAATGAAAAAATATCTTCAAATATACCTTTAAGATAAGGGAAGCTGTAAGCAAATTCAACTTTAAGATAGTTTTTCTCTGTCCTCTTTCCTGAGAGCAATATGCCAAGTTCATCCGTTTCTTTAAATCCCTCTTCTTTTTTAAAAACTTTTCCTATTTCAAACATTGCAATGTCTGTATTTCCCATCTTCTTATTCCGCTCCAATATGGGAAGCAGTGTGGAAAGAAGCAACGGCCGCATCAGAGACATATCCGATGAAAGAGGGTTGAGAAGCTTTATTACACTATCCTTTTCATTATATCCGATGAGATTTAATAAAGATTCACTGGTAAGTGAAACAGTTTGAACTTCGTCCAGGCCTATTTTCACGAGTTTATCCTTCAATTTCCAGATAAAATCTTCATAATCCGTGCGTTTCGCAGCTTTTAATTTGTCTACAATCAATGCTTCTCCAAATTCATTGTACCCTTTCATCCTTACGATCTCCTCAATGAGATCAATCTCTTTCTCGATATCTCTCCTGAATGAAGGTGCAATAACTTCAAGCTGCTCTCCTTTATCTTTATAATCAAAACCTTCAAAATCAAAATACTTTTTAACATATTCTTTATCTATTCTTTCGCCCAATATCTTCTCAACACGACTTAACCTTAAATTCACCGGCTCAGCAGGTGTAATGAACGATACAACATTTTCTTTTGCTGGAATACCCTTTGCTTCTTTAGAGATAAGGTTAGATGCAATGATGGATCCCTTTGGTGGCAACAGAGGATCTGCCCCTCTTTCAAAGATGTCGGATGCATCTGTAACAATACCAAGGCTTCTTGCACTCTTTGCAATACAGTGTGGAGAAAAATATGCACTTTCCAGAAAAACATTTTTCGTTTTTTCCGTAACAGATGTTTCATATCCTCCCATTACTCCTGCAATGGCAATTGGGCCTCTTTCATCTGCGATAACAAGGTTGTCTTCTGTAAGTTTTCTCTCTACCTCATCAAGCGTTTTTATTCTCTCTCCTTTTTTTGCGCGTCTTATAATAACTTCTTTTTGAATAGTATCTGCATCAAACGTATGTAAAGGTTGCCCATAGAATCTTAACACAAAATTTGTTATATCCACCACATTATTTATGGGACGTATACGGAGCATAAAAAGCTTTTGCCTGAGAGAAAGTGAAGATTTACTAACGGTAACGTTTTT
Source organism: uncultured Caldisericota bacterium (assembly GCA_913055585.1). Classification (GTDB taxonomy): domain Bacteria; phylum Caldisericota; class Caldisericia; order Caldisericales; family Caldisericaceae; genus CAJXKN01. The sequence goes on from CAJXKN010000064.1 coordinate 3,186, forward strand.
AATAAGTCTTCCTGAATAGAAAGGGCAGAGTGTTTTATCCTCTATATATATTGGAATAGGGGTTTCGCCTGCTATATTTATTGAACTGTGATCCTCAAATTGAGCAAAATCTGCTCTCCTTTTTTCTTCCCTTGCTTTTATAATCTCTATCCATCTTGCAAGACCAACTAAATAAAATGCATCAGCCCTGTCAGGCAGAAGGGAGAGTTCCAGATAATCATCATCTATCGGTAAAACATCTTCAACTTTTTTCCCAATAGGCGTATCAAGAGGGAAAGTGAAAATACCTTCCTTTTCTTCACTACTAAGAATCTCAGGGTCTAAGCCTATTTCTGCATAAGAGCAGAGCATTCCCTGCGAAATCATTCCTTTAAAGTCTCTCTCCAAAATTTCTGTACCATTTGCCACTTTACTATGGGGCAGAGCAACAGGTACAACATCATTACTCTTTAAATTCGTTGCAGTAGTTACGATTTGAAGTTTTTCAGTTTTTGTATCGATTAAGGTTTTCTTGAGTTTCGTATTTGGAATATCCTGAATCTCTAAAACTTTTCCTGTAATGATATTTTCAAATTTATGCTTCACTTTTCTTATGCCTTCCACTTCAAGTCCCAGCATTGAAAGTTTATTGCCGACCTCTTCTGCAGTATAATTGAAGGGGATAATCATTTTTAACAACTTTATTGAAACAAGCATTATTTCCTCCTATCCTTTGAACTGTTTTAGGAATCTTAAATCGTTCTGATAGAACATCCTTATGTCTGGTATTCTGTACTTTATCATTGCAATACGTTCTATACCCCATCCGAATGCAAAACCTTGATATACTTCAGGATCAATACCTACGCCTCTCAGTACATTTGGATGTACCATTCCCGAGCCACCCATTTCAAGCCATCCGGTATATTTACATACAGGGCAACCTTTACCTCCGCAGAGCACGCAGGTTATAGATGTTTCTGCTCCAGGCTCAACAAATGGAAAATAAGAAGGAGTAAATCGTACTTTAACATCTTTTCCAAACATTTCTCTTGTGAATTCTGCAAGCGTGCCTTTGAGATTTGCAAAAGTTACTTTTCTATCCACAACAAGCCCTTCTACCTGATGGAAAATAGGGAAATGTGAACTATCCACAGCATCTCTCCTATAGCAGCGTCCCACTGCAATAATACGTATCGGGGGTTTATATTTTTCCATTGCATGTATCTGAATGGGGGACGTTTGCGTGCGAAGGAGAATTTTCTTTGCAAGATAGAATGTATCCTGCATATCTCTTGCGGGGTGGAATTCTGGAATATTCAGTGCCTCAAAGTTATAATAATCTTTTTCAATCTCAGGTCCAACCATTACATCAAAGCCCATTGAGAGAAATATCTTTTCTACTTCAAGTATTGTTTGCGAGAGGATATGCAAATTCCCCGTATGTAATTTTATGCCAGGCAACGTTACATCAATACTTTCCTCTTTAAGTTTTCTAATTTTCTCTTTCCTTTCAAGTGTTGCAACTTGTTCTGATATGTTCTTTTCTATAAATTGCTTGAGTTCGTTGATTTCTGCCCCAAACTCTCGCCTCTGCATTTTTGGCAGAGTTTTTAACATCTTGAAAAGCTCAGTTACTTTACCTTTTCTTCCGATGAAATAGGTTTCAAGTTCTTTTATTTCTTTCAAGGACTTACCTTTTATCTTTTCTTCGAACTCCATTTTTATCTGCTCGATTTTATCTTTCATAATAAACCTCCGTTTAGTTATAAATTGTACACAGAACTTGAGGAAAGTCAATTACTTTTCATTTGGTAACTTTGGATAAATTTACATTTCACGCCTAAATTAAAAAGAGGGCTTTCGCCCTCTTCTGAAAATAATCTACATAACAGATTTCATTTTATGGAGATAACTATGTCGTCCTTTATGATGATCTCTCCTCCGGCAACCTTTTCCCAGAGATTGTCTCCTTCTTTTACATCTACGCTACCTTCAATCATTGTATAGGGAAAAAGGGATCCAATCTCAAGTTTCTCTGCCTCTTTAATTTTTTCTCTTAGTTCAGAAGCAAGTGCTTCCTGAAGCATTCTCTCTTGCTCAATTTGTGCTTTCAACGATTCAACATAGCCTGTACTCTTTACTCCTGCACTCTGAATAACGAGCTCTGCAAGAGAAGATTTCAGGTTTTTTACTTTACCTTCTGCTTCTTTTAACTGTTTCTCTAATTCCTTTTTATACTTCTCTTTAAACTGTTCAGTTACAATTACTTTTACTAAAACATTTTGTTTAAGATGGAGCGTGTTCATCGGGCATCTCCTTAACTATATTGATTCTTTAGGTTTTGAATTAATTTGGACAGTTGCGTTCTTCCCAATTTTACTTGCAGCTGCTTTTACAATAACTCTCAATGCATTTGCAGTCCTGCCTTGTTTTCCAATAACCTTACCAATATCCTGGTCTGCTACCTTAATCTCATAAATAACTGCTTGTTCTCCCGCAATCTCTTTGATAGAGACTTGGTCAGGTACGTCGACTAATGCTTTAACAATTGTTTCAACTAATTCTTTCATTACTTATTACCTCCTTTTTTGAATTCAATAAACTCTTTCCACACATTACCTCTCTTTAGAATCTTTTTTACAGAATCCGTAGGCTGTGCACCTTTTTTGAGCCAATCCAGAATACGCTCCTTTTTTAGCTGAAGCTCTTCCCGTTCTGGAAGTGGATTCCAGAATCCAACAACCTCAATAAAATTACTGTCCGTTGCTTTGCGTGCATCTGTTACAATTAGTCGGTAGGATGCCCGATGAACTGCTCCTACTCTTGCTAATTTAATTTTTACCAATTAAAACCTCCTTGTTACATTTTTTTTATGCATTATTTTACCTCAATTTAATAATCTGGTCAATACTATGCAAATTTTTTGCACCCTGCATAAATTTCTTAAACATTTTATAATTTTTCAGCAATACATTTATATCGTGTTTTGTTACACCGGATCCTTTTGCAATTCTTCTTTTTCTCGAACCATCTATAATATCTGGATTTGCTCGTTCCTCTTTCGTCATTCCATTAATAATTGCTTCAATCTTTTTAAGCAGATTGCCTTCACTCATTGCTTCAAAGTTTATTCCTTGCATTACGGGCATTGAAGAAAGTATTGTTGAAAAACCACCCATTTTTTTAATCGCTTCAATCTGCTTTTTATAATCATTCATATCAAACGTATTGTTCTTTATCTTTTTGATGAGATTTTTACTTTCCTCTTGTGAAATTGCTTTTTCAGCCTTTTCCGCAAGCGTTGCAAGGTCTCCTCTTCCTAAAATTCTTGATACGATTCTATCAGGATGAAAAATTTCAAGGTCACTAACCTTTTCGCCTGTTCCTATAAATTTTACAGGTTTTCCTGTAACGTACCGAAATGATAGGATGCTTCCTCCTTTTGCACTACTGTCATATTTTGTAAATATACCACCTGTTAAATCTATATACTTTTCAAATCCTTCTGCAATTTTCAGTGAGCTCTGTCCTATTGTACTATCCGCTACAAGCAAAATCTCATTCATAGAGAAAGTATCCGATACCCTCTTTAATTCTGTCATTGTTTCCACATCAATTTCTTTTCTTCCAGCAGTATCTATTATGCCCACATTTATCTGTCTTCTATCCATATAAGAAAGTGCTTTTTTTAAAGCGGGAATAGGTGCATTGATTTTTTCTTCAAATACTTCCAGTTGGTTTGTTTTCGCTAAAGTGATGAGTTGCTCTCGCGCAGCAGGCCTCTTGAAATCAAACGGTATAAGGAGGGGAAATTCTCCTTTTTCTTTAAAAAATTTGGCAAGTTTTGCAGCGGTTGTCGTTTTCCCATTTCCTTGCAGCCCTACGAGCATAATGAGGTTTTTCTCATTATGCTTGATGTTAATGATAGGGGATTCTCCCAGGATATTTTTGAGTTCTTTGTAAAGAATAGTAATGATTTGTTCAGCA
>CAJXKN010000065.1 GCA_913055585.1 uncultured Caldisericota bacterium
AATGGCGAATTCATGAGATTGCTTCGCTTCGACTTGCCAAAGGCAAGAAAAGGATTGCGCAATGGCGAATGACACAACCAATTCCGTATAGAAAATTAAATGAGGCAATACGGAGAGCAGAATAATTATTGTTTTGCCTTACCTATGCTTTGTGACACCTATTTTAGGGCAGTATTTTTCTATGGGGCAGATGGAACACTTGGGAGAAATGGGGGTACAGATATTTTGCCCAAGTGTTACAAGCAGCGTGTTAAAAATAATCCAGTATTTTTTAGGAAGAATCCGCCGCAGTGCAAATTCTGTTTGTTCTGGCGTTTTTGTCTTTGTTAGACCCAGCCTGTTTGAGATACGATGCACGTGTGTGTCAACGCATATACCTAATTTCCCAAACCCTTCGTTTAGCACGAGATTTGCTGTCTTTCTTCCTACCCCGGGTAATTTTAAGAGAGCATCAAGCTCATCCGGCACTTTTCCTTTATATTTCTCTACTAAGATTTCTGATATTTTTAATATCTGTTCTGCTTTTCTATGGTAAAAGCCTACAGGATATATGAGTTTTTCAATTTCGTCTCTGCTCAACTTCAACATTTTTTCAGGAGTATCTGCTCTATTAAACAGTCTTCTACTTGCTTCAAGCGTCGTTTTATCCTTTGTGCGGAGGCTCAAGATTGTAGAGATAAGCACTCTGAAAGGGTCGCGCTTTTCTTTTGCAACAGCAGTAACAGCAGGTGCATCATACTTCTTTAGTTCTGATTTAAGTATTTCTACAATTGTATCAATTCGTTCCTTTTCCATTTAATTCAATTTCAATTTTTACAATTCCTTCTTTAGTACTATTCGTTTCAATCAAACTGCATTCGGTAAAGTCGTTAGGTAGGGGAAGATTATCTAAAAAAAGATTATAAAAAGAAATAACATTGTTAAAGCTCTTTTTTACCTTTATTAATAGAATTGCATTTTTGAAATTATCACTTGATATGGTTATTGGGATAGTATCTATCTTTGTAGAGATAATGAAAAAGTTTTTGGTGGTTAATACATAAACGTTTGTATCTTGAGTTGTATATTGAGTAATTGTGTAATTATTAAGCATTTTGCTTTTCACTTTTACATCTTCTGGAAGAAGTACTCTTAATTGTTTGCTGAGTTTTACATTATTTGCAGGATTGGACGAAAAGATAAGTGAGAATTCATTATCATTAAAAATGACAAGCTCTGAAGGAATATCTGAGAAAACTACTGCAAACTTATCGTAGAAAATCCCTGTCTTTTCATTAAAAGTAATGGCTAAACCATTATCCATATAAGGTATGATATTATGCGAAGAAATTTCTGCCACTGCATTCTCAAAGTGATAAGCAGGAATTAAACTATTTTCTATCCCTTGATTATTTATACAATACATCTGTATTGTATTGTTATTCATAGTAAAGCTCATAGGATAGCTAAAACGATAAAAAGGAATGCTAACTTTATTTTTAAGGACATTATGCTTACCATCTCTAACAAAGCATTCAAAATCATTATTTCTGTCCCATAGTTTTTGAAATGAAGAATCATTTATTATATGTTTTTCCTGACCTGTTATTCCGTTAAACATAAGATAAAGTGCATCGAGATTCTTACTTATAAAAATGAAATTTCTCCATCCAGAGATAAAATATTTTTCATTTCTATTATATGCATACAATACTAAAAAACCTTTTTTCCATTTCTTTTTCAATGTAAATTTATTCTGGGATTTTAGATTTTCAGTTACAGTTCTCAGTAGTTCCGATGCATTTTTTTTAGTATTAAAAGCAAAAAGAGGAGAGTCATCATTTGTTATGATATAAGCTCTATTAAAATCTAAAGAGGAAATAAAACTGGGGAAAGAATAAAATGCTTTAACAGTTTGCAGATTCTGCTTGTTGAATTTTAATAAAAATGGCACTTCAGGTATATATTCAAGTAGAGAGATTTTAGGGCTTGAGTAATTTGCAAGAACATTATTCCCTACATAGACGAACCCAAAGACTAAAATGATTACAAGAATCCAGATGATGACTCTTCTCATATGATACCTCTAAGAGACCTCTATAATCCTTTTAGCAATATCCATAAATACGTGCTTGGTTTCTGTATCTTCTTCCATTGAAATAGCAGGAATACCTTTATCTCCGCCTTCCCTCACTTTCATTTCAAGAGGAACTTTGCCAAGAAGAGGAACACCATTTTCCAGACTCATCTTTTCACCGCCACCGTGTCCGAATATTTCACTTCTCTCCCCGCATTTTGGGCAAATGAAATATGACATATTTTCAATAATACCCAACACAGGAATTTTCATTTCCTTGAACATACTCAATGCTTTTGAGGCATCAGCAACTGAAACCTTCTGCGGTGTGGTAACAACAATGCCATATTTTAGTGGAAGGCTCTGTGTTACGGTAAGTGCTGCGTCTCCTGTTCCAGGGGGAAGGTCTATGAGAAGATAATCCAGTTCTCCCCATTCCACATCATTGTACAGCTGCTCAATAGCTTTTGTCACAAGTGGTCCTCTCCATATCACTGGAGTAGAAGGATTTTCAAGCAGAAAGCCGATTGAAATAACTTTAACGCCATACCTCTCAATGGGAATAATCTTTTTCTCTTCATTTACGTACGGCCTTTCATTAATGCCAAACAGGATGGGGACGTTCGGTCCATGGATATCTGCATCAAGGACACCTACTTTCTTTCCTAATTTTGCAAGTGCAACAGCAACATTTGTGCTTACCGTAGATTTCCCTACGCCTCCCTTGCCCGATGCAATGGCAATACTGTATTTAATCTTTTGTTCCTTTTTGAAATCAATTTCAAGGTTTACCTCTGTTGCACCAAGTCCTTTGATTCTCTTGGTTAAAACTTCTTTTAATCTATTTAGATTTTCATCTGAGATTTTGGGTATTGTAACTGATACACTTACCTTGTCTCCTTTTACATCTACCCCTCTCAGCATTCCTGATGAAAGTAACATTTTTTTTGTTCCGGGAATAAACGTACTTTTTAATACATCAATGACTTGTGTTTGTTGTACAACCATATCATTCTCCTTTCTTTAATAATATTAAATCTGATAGTTTTATATCTTTGAATAATTTATCAACTCGTCTTTTTACCTTTTCCCAGGCTTGGATGGATATACAATCAGTGGGAACACAGGGAGCAATTTCTCTTTTTCCGTAGTCGCATCTTATCTCTACAGTGTTTTTTCTTACAGCTTTTATTATCTCGTACAAGGATATATCTGATGGTTCACGTTTTAAGGTATATCCACCTTCTCTTCCCCTTGCGCTGTCCAGTATCCCCTTACTTCTCAATATCGAGCATATACGCAGAATGTATGAGAAAGAAATGTTATTTTTTTCAGAAATTTCTTTAACCGTTGCTCTCCTGCTTTTCTTTTCTGCAAGATAAATCAATGCTTTCAGTGCATAGCCTTCAAGCGTTGTGACTAACACTATTTCAATAACCCTCCTACAACAACTTTTATTGCCTCTTCTTCGCTCAATCCCCTTGACTCAAGCGTCTCTAATTCTTTTGAATCAATAGAACCAATTGCCGCTTCGTGCGTTATTTTTGCAAGATGGTTTGTAACTCCTACCACTGGCACAGCTTCTGCCACTGCACTGTCCTGTACAATCTCTGTACAATCTACATGACCTCTTGCATAAGGAGCATATCCATTCACAGTGGAGTATACTTTGCTCCTTGCTTCATCCTGCAATACAACCCTGCTCTTTATCAGGGCTTTTGATTCTTCTCCACGTAAATTGCCTTTCTCCTCGATGCGTACGGTATCTTTTCCTTTTGCCCATACCTTTGAATAAAGCTCAAGCTTTCCTTTTTTCATTACATCTACATCGTACTTTATATCAAGTTTTCCTACTCTACCCTCTTTTAGTGTAAATGTTGATACAAACAGTGAATTTTCTCCTACGCTTCCTTCCGTATATGGTACGACTTCTACACCGCCTTTTTCGCCGTGGAAATGAATCTCTTGATACCTGAAAAAGCTATTCTTTCCTATGTGAATCTTATAATTCATTTTATGCACAATATGCTCTGCATTTGGAAATACACAATGTGAGATAGCATTCATACCTGCATTATCTTCTATGACTGCTTCCATATTAATAATCTGAACTCCTTCTTTGGGAATAACCCCAAAACAGAGAGCCATAGGATACAAAATCTTGGTACCACTTTTCACGGTAATTTTTACATCCACTCCATCCTTTGTTGGGGTAGGTTCTATTATTAAACCTTTCACCTCATTTTTGCCTAAAACCTTGTTTCCGCTTATTACAATAGAAGGCACATTGGGATTTTCGAATTCCCCTACATTGCCTCCACTTTTTTCATATGCCTCCATCATTGCCTGATATTCATCTATTATCTTTGTAGCCATTTTATTTTACCTCCTCTTTCATAAGCTCTTTTTTAATAACTGGCATTCCCTTATGGTTACATTCTGTGCATTCATTCTTGAAAAAGGCTGTTACATCCTTTGGCGCACCTTGCTGTATAATCTGTCCTGCACACATAAGAAAAGCCTTATCTGCTATTTCCGCTACTCTATCCCTATGAGTAATGAGTAGTACAGTGCTTCCCATTTTCTTGAAATCTTTTATAAGCTGCATCACCTTCTCAACAGAAATTGTATCCACACCAGAATCCGGTTCATCTAAAATAGCAAGCTTTGGATGCATTGCAAAGACCGCGGCAAGCTCTACTTTTTTCCTTTCTCCACCGCTAAGCGATTTATCAACTATTCTGTGTAGATAAACGGAAGGGTCTAGAGCAACTCTCTCTAATGCATCTTTTACTATGCTCAAAGACTTATCTTTTGCTCCTATCTGAATGTAATCCTTAACGGTAAGCCCTTCAAAAAGAGAAGGCGTTTGCCAAGCAAGCGTTATCCCTAATTGTGCTCTCTCCGTTATAGAGAGTTCTGTAATATCCTTCCCATCAAAGTATATTCTCCCTTTATCTGGTTTATATCCTTTCAAGCCCATAAGCACATATGCAAGAGAACTTTTACCTGCTCCGTTGATGCCTATAACAGCAGAGGTTGAATACCTCTCAATGGATATATTAAAATCTTTGATAATTTCCTTTCCACTCTTTATAAGTGAAAGATTTTTTACTTCTAATATTGCATCCATTTACACCTCCTTAAATATTACATATTTTGTAATATTTTAACAGAATTCAAAAATAAGTCAAGTCTTCTCACCAGAGATTATAATCCTCTTTGCATCTATTGTAAATTTTTTAAGCTCATAACTACCAAATAGTTGAACTTTGCTCAGGCCAATTCGTTTGTATAGATTTATCATCTCTGTTGCACTGTATATTCTTATATTTCTTAAGTATTCTCTGTATATATCCTTTCCAATAATATAACGCCGTGTGGATACAACAGAAGTCAAAGGATGAAACTTTCTTCTCTCAATGATAAATAGATCATCCTTCTTGCTGAACGTATCCCTTACAAAGTATTTTAAAATATAATCTCTATTTTCTATATCAATGATGAGCTTTCCTCTCCTTTTCAATGCTCTATAGAATTTTTTCAGGATGCTGAAATTTGTCTCGTCATCAAAATATCCAAATGAAGACCAGAGACTTATTATGCCGTCAAACTTCTCTTCATACGGTAGTGCACGCATATCCATCTGCAAAAATTCTACATTAGAGAGATGCAAGGAAGAAGCAGCTGCTTTTGCCTTCTCAACATAAAGAGGTACATTATCAATACCCAAAACTGAGAATCCATCCTTTGCAAGCAGTATGGAGTGCCTCCCAATGCCGCATCCTGCATCAAGTAGATAACTATCCTTTTTGAAAAACTTCTCTACTGCGTTTACCTGTTTCTTAGTTAATGCTTCATCCTGCGGGAGAAGGAAATAACGCATATAATACTCATCAAAGTATGTTTTTGTCCAATCCACTATTTGTTATTTTATACCTGCTTTTGAAAGCCTTAGTAGGGATTCAAGGCCAATTTTTATCGCTGCTTCCTCTCCTTTTTCATAAATATCTTCAGTTCCTTCTACCTTTATCTTATTCAACGTAACGTTTCCATCCAGCGCAAATACGGCACCTGCCTTTACTCCTCTGTACTGTGCTACAATAAAAACACATCCGCTTTCCATTTCTATTGCTTTTACATGAGATTTAACGAACAGATCCATCTCTTCCTTACTGTATGGGATATAAAAGGCATCTTCGGAGATCACAACACCGTACACAGTATCTTTTTTAATTTCTTTTGCAGTTTCTACCATTGTCCTCAGCACATCAAAATCTGCTACTGCAGGGAATGTTTCCTTAAGATACATTTTTGTTGTGCCGTCGTCTCTTACACTTCCTGTTGCAATGACAACGTCACCCACATTGAGTTTTGGGTCGATACCACCAGCAGAACCTACACGGATAAATACTTTTCCACCTAAATTGACGAGTTCTTCCAGTACAATTGCCGTGGAGGGTGCGCCCATCCCCGTTGTTGCAACTGTGAGCCTTTCGCCTTTGTAAAACCCTGTATAAACAAAAAGGTCTCTGTTCTCGTTTACAAGCTTTGCATCTTTGAATAGTTCTGATACTTTTTTTGCCCGCTTCGGATTCCCGACAAGCATTACATACTCACTTATATCTCCCTTTTCACATTTCAAATGAAATTCTGCCATCTTTGCCTCCTTTAATTATTACTTCTATGCATTATACATCCTCTACCACAAACTTCCAAATCTTAATTTCTCTTGTTCTTTCCCTTCGGCATTCCGAACTTATTATCCTGTCATCCTGAACTTATTATTATGTCATTCCGCACTCTTTTCCCTGGCTGTTTTCTGCCAGGTCTTGGTTCGGAATCTCCTCTTTTTCTTTTATCTTTTTGTTTTTGCTTCGTCATGATGACCCTGAAATAAATTCAGGGTGACAAAAGAAAAAAATAGGAGTTAGAGGGAAAT
>CAJXKN010000066.1 GCA_913055585.1 uncultured Caldisericota bacterium
CCACTTTGACACTTATAGTATCAAAAAAAGTTAAAAAGAGTGAGTATTAATAAGTGTTTATTAAGGATTAGAAAAAGTGATGGTGCGTATCTATGAACCTCAATAAATGCTGATTGGAACTATGTTATTTGTCTTCTTCACTGCCTATGTACAGATATATAGGTTATTATTCTTGGATACATACATCACTCTTTTATCTCAATTCTTTTATCTAATCTATCAATTATATTAATATATTTTGCTTAGGCAATAAATTAAACTAATGCATTACATTACATACAAATGTAAGATTGTATTAAGTATCTATATATACTAAATATCTAAATATTATTAGTGTATCCATGAATGAGAGAGGCCCAGTACTTTTGCATCAAATAAAACCGCTATTTACCCACAAACTATATTTGAGATATGGTGTGAACTGTCAAAGTGGAGTTAAAATGAATTCAAAATCAGAATAGAGTATGGATTTTATGATGCCATAGTCTTTTAGCAAAAATGTAAAAACGCTTTTTTGGTCTACATCTCCACCGCCTATTCTTATCCCATTTTTTCTTCAACAACTTGAGAGAAAATGATGCCATCAATTGCATAAGCATAAATCGCTTCTGATTTTAATCTGACTCTATAAGGATATGCATCGATTACATTTTTTCTTACCAAATGATTTCTTTGTTATGGAAAATGTCAGATACAACTTCATAAGGCTCAATGAGCAAATTTTTATCTTTGCTAAGAAAAAATACCAATACCTTATCCTCTACATTTACCAATCCAAAGTGGTTTATAGAAGCTTTTCCAACTCCAAAAATTTGAAATTTGTGGCAATTCTCAAAATGCTTAGTTGTTATAAACAAATGTTATCTCGTCATCATAAGTAGGTCTCTTTAACGATCATTAAGGTAACTTAAAATTGTAAAAAAATCTTTTTCTGATATTTCAAGCATAGACCTTTGTAATGCACAACCCCACTTATTATCTTTTCTGGGTATAAAATCTAGATTTTCTATAAGTATCTGATCTATTTTTTTAGGATATTGTGAGCTAAATAAAGGCTTTATTTGTATTCTATAAGGGTATATTCCATCTTTCCAAACAGGCGAATTATCATAAAAAACATTTGAAGTTATTTCACATACAACTCCAAACTTTTTTTCTGATTTTATATAAAACAAGATAATATCTCTCGGAGAGGTTTTTTTGATTATATTTTTGTTACGCGGTTCGACTCCCCATAAATTGTGATTTATGCAAGTAACATAGTTGTATGGAGCTGTTACGCATATAAAATATCGAACACCTTTTCTTATCTCCAAAGAGATATTAGATGCTACTTTGTTTTTTCCTATTTCAAACCATTTTTCCTTGGTTTTCCCCCTCGGTTTTTTTAAAAAACCTCTTTCATCAAAAATATCTTCATTCATTTTGCTCACCACCTTTAGAATAATAAGTACATTTTTTAGTTTTTCCTTTAACTAGGGTTTTATTATATTCTCTATTGTTTTTATTCAATTTCTTAATTATAACTGAATCCAGATCGATATCTAATTGATTAGAAAAACTTAAAGTATAGATTAGAATATCTGCTATTTCTTTTAATGTCTCTTTATCTTTACATTGAAATAATTCCAATAGTTCTACCGATTCTAGAGATATAGAAATTGCCAATTCCTTTGGGTGATGAAATTTATTCCAATCTCTCTCTTCTATAAATTCTCGCTTAGATAAGAACATGTGTGTATTTTTATCATTGCATTGTTTTTTCATTATAAGTAAGGTTATTTACAAACTTAATAAATGTTTTCAATTGACGCCCACGAAGAATTATGCCTAACTCCAATATATCTGGCCTCAAGTTTGTACATCCTTCCACTTTGGCATTGTATCCGAAGTGAATGCAACCCAAATTACTTTTAAATGCATCTCCACTTTTTTATAAGCCTCCTAACTTGTTTCATTATATTCTCTTACCAAAGATTTTCAAACTATCTTAATGACTTTTTGCTTGAGATGTGAGAATGATTTCCTTCAATCGCTTTAATGCTCTGCTTCCCCATGAGCTTATAAGAGCTAATGATATATAATAAAAGCCTCCTGAGAGTGGTTCCCTCAGTCGGCCATTTATATCTTTACAGATTTCAGAGTAGATATTTCAACATTCTAATTCATATATCTACCAGCATTAATATTGATTGTTTCACCTGAAACATAATCGTTTTCTACAAGGAATAGTATACTGTGCGCAATTTCTTCTGGACGTGCAAACCTTCCGTTTGGAGAGAGTTTTTCTAATTTTTTACGCTCCTCCAAAGATAAATCCCTGAATAGGTCTGTATCCACAGGACCAGGGGCAACAGCGTTCACCGTAATACCCTTAGAGGTAAATTCATGTGCAAGCGCTTGAGTGATGCCAATGACACCTGCTTTTGATGCAGCATAAGGCACACCTACGGTACCTCCGTTTCTTCCTGCGATGGATGAAACATTAACGATTTTTCCTCCGTTCTGTTTGAGCATATACGGAACGACAAAGCGGCACATATTAAAAACGCCTTTTAAATTTACATCAATGGTTCTGTCCCACGTTTTTTCATCCGTTTCAACAAATGGCTTTTTTATGAGAATACCTGCATTATTGACAAGGATATCAATATGCCCGAAATCTTCTATAATCTTTTGAACAGTTTTCTCTGTTTCTTTGAAGGATGAGACATCACACTGGTAAATCTCTGCTTTATGATGCTTTTCAATAATTTTTTCCTTTACTTCTTCCGCCTTTTCTCTGTTTGTATAATAAATGATTGCAACATCTGCTCCTTTTTCTGCAAGGAGCAATGCAGTGGCACGTCCAATGCCTCTGGAGCCACCAGTAACGATAGCTACTTTGTTTTTAATTTCCATTTTGCACCCCCTTATTTTTGGCAATGGGGGCAGAAGAAGCTTGTCCTACCCCCAACCTTTGCAGTTTCTATAGGTGTACCACATACAAGGCAGGGTTTCCCTGCCCTTTTGTGTACTTTGAAATGCTCCTGATATTTCCCTTTTTCTCCGTTTAGATGTACAAATGTGAGAGTGCTCTCACCGCCATAACTGAATGATTCATTAAATACTTTGCTTATGCTCTGATAAATCTTTTCTATTTCTCCACTACTCAATGTGTTTGCCTTTCTCATTGGTAAAACAGTTGCATTGAAAAGAATCTCATCAGAGTATGCGTTACCAATACCTGCAATGAGCGTCTGATCCATTAAAATTTGCTTTATCTTTTTCTTGCCATTTGCTTGAACGATTTTTTTAAAGATGTCTAAAGTAAAATCTTTATCCATTGCATCAATCCCAAGCTTCTTAAGCTCTGGTACATTGAAAACATCTTTACTATTTACTACTTTTACAAAACCGCCTCTCATAATACCAGAGATAGCAAGGCAGCGTCCATCTTTCAATATGAAACCTACTTGAATCTTTTCCTTATCACAGTGACTCAAAAGTCTCAGCGTGCCTGTAAGAAGAAAATGTATTACAATAGAAATATCAGAGGAAAGGTCAATGATTAAAACTTTTCCTTTTCTTCTTGTGTCAATAATCCTTTTATCTTTGAGAAGCAGAGCAAATTCATCTTTATTTACATTTATTATAGTTTCTTTATTTGCAAATGCCTCTTTTATAACAGCATCTTTCAGCTCTGCTTTAACCTCTCTTTTTAATATCTCTATTTCAACAATTTCAGGCATAAAAATTATTTATTTATGTTAGAAAAGTTTTTGAAAATGGATTTCCCTGCATAAGTTGCAGCAACACCCAATTCTTCCTCTATCCTCATAAGCTGATTGTATTTTACCAATCGCTCAATTCTGCACGGCGCACCGCTCTTTATCTGTCCAATGTTCATAGCTACAACAAAATCAGCGATGAATGAGTCTGCTGTTTCTCCTGAACGGTGCGAGACAACAGAGGTAAAGCCTGCACTCTCAGCAAGTTTTACAGTTTCAATTGTTTCGGTAAGCGTGCCAATCTGGTTGAGCTTTATCAAAACGGAATTGGATGCTTTCATATCAATGCCTTTTTGCAATCTCTTAGGATTTGTTACATAAATATCATCGCCTACAAGCTGAACTTTTTTACCTAATCTTTCTTCCAATTTGACCCATCCGTCCCAGTCGCTTTCATCGAGACCATCCTCTATAGATATGATGGGATATTTATCTGCAAGGTATTCATAGTAATCAATCATTTCCTCAGAGGTTCTTTCTTTTCCTTCGTATACATATTTACCATCATGGTAAAAAGACGATGCAGCAGAATCAATCCCCACATATATATCTTTACCTGCTTTATATCCTGCTTCTTCAATTGCTTTTACAATGAATTCTATTGCTTCTTCTCCGGATTTTAGACGCGGGGCAAAACCTCCTTCGTCTCCTACGCTTACCCTGTAGCCACTCTTCTTTAGAATGCCTTTCAACGTATGGTATACCTCTGCACCGTATCTCAAAGCTTCTCTAAAATTTGGTGCGCCAACAGGCAGAATGAGAAATTCTTGAATATCAATATCTGAATCTGCATGCTTTCCCCCGTTTAAGATATTAAATTGAGGCACGGGAAGCAGTGTGGCATTCACACCACCTATATACCTGTACAGAGGAAGTTCATACTCATTTGCCGTAGCCCTTGCTACTGCCAGAGAAACGCTCAGTATTGCATTTGCGCCAAGTTTTGCTTTGTTTTCGGTGCCATCAAGCTCAATCATTGCTCTGTCAATTGCTGCCTGGTCTTCTGAGAGCATACCCATCACTTTTTCAGCAATCGGGCCATTCACATTTTCTACTGCTTTTAATACACCTTTGCCGTTAAACCGCTTCGGGTCACCATCCCGTAGCTCAACAGCCTCATACTTGCCGGTGGATGCACCTGATGGTACTGCTGCTCTTCCTGAAGCACCACTTTCCAGTAGTACATCTGCCTCTATTGTAGGATTTCCTCTCGAATCCAGTATTTCCCTTGCATTAACAGAAATAATTTCACTCATATTAACCTCCCATTTTATAATTAAAAATTACTTAACCTTCTTTATTTATATCCGCATTTTCATTTTTGTCAAATGCTCAACTTTTATGGGAATAAAAAAGGGACGCTCTCTTCTAAGCGTCCCCTATACTTTTTTACTGATGGGTTACAATAGATTACAATCCGTTCTTTTCTAAATTCAAGTATACAATACCTGCTGTACTGTCTTTAATATCGCCTACAATAAATAGCCTATCTCCTGACAAATAAATTTCGTAATAATCCTCCATAGCATTTTTTGTATTGATTAGTGAAATCTTTCCAGTGTGTCTATTGATTGCTACAATTGGACCCAGAGCTTCTCCTACAATATAATCCTTAGAAGCAAATATATTCACTATATCAACATCATAGGTTGTTACTTCTTGCAGTATCTTATCCACAGGAGAAACAATTATTTTATTGTCTTTGTGCCCCACTGAAATGTATTTTTCAAGAATAACAAAATTGTCAGAACTTACTACCGGGTACTGTGCTTTATATATTGAATCCGGCAGAGTAATCTTTCTTACCCTGTTTTCCTTAATTGAAAACACGTATAAGAAAGATTCGCTTTCATTATAATCATTCCAACAATTAAACAGTATGTAGGAAGCATTCATACCTGCATTAGGAAATGGAAAGCTAATACCGTAATATTTAAACTTTTTTGTTAATAACACTTTAGAGCTTCCATTGCTTAGATTGATTGATCTAATTTCTGCTTCAGTAATGTCATTTTTATAAAATTTGGCAATTTCAAGATAGAGATTGTCTCCTGAAAGAAACATTGAGGTTTTTTGAGCTTCCTCTCCCAATTTTGGTATCCAATCAACTTTATAAACGAGGCTTCTGCGATTCGTCTTTCGATTAATCACATATATCCTCTGGGGAATGCACTCCTCATTATTATACTCCTCCAATGCAATCCAATCCTCATTTATAACCCCTAAGATTTGCGTATAACCTTTATCCGCTGAATATGTAGCAATGACCGATTTTTTAGATGTATCGTAGAGAGCAATATGGTTCAGGTACGTTAAACATGGTGGAGTACTTTTTACAGGTTTGCCCGAGCCATATGAAAATATCAGTAGATCTTTGTATGAATTCAAGAACCCTATGTCTCCACTTGAATAATTTATTCTGGAATAAACACAATCAGAGAGATTTACTTTTGCAATATTATTAGAAGTGGACGTAACACTTTTCTTAGAATGTGGCGTAGGCTTAATATTCTTAATATGTTTGCCGCATCCAGAAAGAGAAAGAAAAAGAAAAACAATTAAAATACTAACAGTAAGTTTTCTATAACCTGCTATATTTCTCATACTATCCAACAGCTGGGAACTCTTTTGCATAGTTAAAGTAGTTATTCAAAGTCTCAGTGCATTTTGGAGGAACACGCTTATGCCACTTTACACCATTTACTGAATCTGTATAGGAAATTGTTCCCGAAGAAAAATTATAACCATAAACAGCTGTGTAGTGAACGGCCGTAGTTTTAGGCTCGCCCCATGCAGTTAAATATCTCGTATGGCCACAAAAAATAACAGGTGCAGAACATTCTCCTATTCTAGTATACACCATTGTCTTCTGCTCCATCGGAGGAGCAGCAAAACTAATCTTTTTGCTCATAATACTCTCCTTTCATAAATTTTTAATTTGTTTTGTAATAATTTTTATTTTTTCTCTCGGCAATTTGCAGAGTGCTTGCTTTGCAAACTGTTTTTCTCTCTTTTTTCATTCCTCACCATTTTACCTCGTCCAATCTTTGCTTCCTTCATTACATTTTACCTTTTTCAACTTTTCTTCTTGCCTTTTCCAGGGCACTCCGGATGTAGAATTTTCACTTTTAGGTTCTGCTTTTATAAAACAGTTTA